>CAJJBG010000007.1 GCA_905182345.1 Pelagibacteraceae bacterium AG-422-B15 | reverse complement strand
GGTTGGCACCACAGCATACTCCTAAGTAATTAGCACCAATTTTGTAAGCTTCTTCTGCAAATTCTCTAATTTCATATCTATTACATTGTAGTGGATCTAGTGCTGTAGGAAATGTTCTGCCATGTGGCGCGTGGCAAGAACAACCATTGTTATCTGGTAAATTAAAGAAAGTTGGATGCTCGTCAGTAGTTCGATAATTTATTGGAAGAGCGGCAACATGACATTTAACAGCTTTTCTGATCTCTTTAAGATAAGGCATCATTGTTGCAGGTCCTCTAAAGCAATTTAGACCAACGACATCTGCTCCTCTTTGCTCTAGCTCTTTACACGTATCAACAATTGAGACACCATCTCGCATAATATTTTCACCCATCGGTGCAATAGTAACAACAGCTGGTAAATTAGCTTTCTTTATAAGCTCAAGTGCTCTATAGGCCTCTTCAGCATAATAAAATGTTTCTCCAATTAACATATCCGCACCCTCGTCTACAGCCCAATCAATCATCTCTGCAAACATACTGGTTACTTCGGTCTGAGAATCTTTATCACCATCTTTCCAAATGTTAGAATTTGAAATATTTCCAGCCATTAAATTCGATGTCCCACCATCATTAGGGGTATCAGCAACTTTTTTTGCTATTTTTAAAGCCGCTCTATTTAATGGCTCTAACAAATCCTCTTTACCAATAACTCTCATTTTTTCTCTATGGCCATTATAAGTAAAAGCTTCAACAATATCTGATCCAGCGTGTTGAAAGTCTCTATGTAAATTTTCTAATGCTTCAGGATGCTCTAAGGAAACCATTGGAACAAACTGCCCTGATGATAAATAACCACGTTTTTCAATTTCAAATAAAAAGCCTTCGGCACAAATAACAGGTCCCTCATTCAGTCTCTCAACTAATCCTTTTTTACTCATTTATTATTCTCCTTCTTTAGTACTTCGACAAAATGTCAGGTGTACAATACAGTTAAGCTACCTGGCTTTAACTTGAGAAAGCTCAAAAAAAAACCACCGACTAAAGCGATGGTCAAAGACATTCACTTTAGCAGGATTTTATAAGCGCTCTGCAATTAGAATTAAATCAGCACTGCTCAAACATGACTACATATATAAGAAAATTACAAACTATTTCTTCAAATAAATTAAATGATCTTTAAAAACAATGTCTTCCCTAATGTTTTATTTTAATTAATAATTGTAAATATGAATCAAAGTCAAATTTGCCTATGGTGCAATACTATTGTTAAGCCTATTGATGTTCACGGACATTCTCAATGTCCAAACTGTAAAATAAATATAGATCCGTGCTGCTCTGGTGAAAATAATCAATGCAATGACTTTGAAAGAAATGAATAATTAGTATTACTAATTAGTTAAAGCAATAGTTTCACCGTGCTTTAGTGTCACAAATAAATCTTCTTTTAAAAACTTGTTAATCATTACTTCCTTTAAAAGCCGAGGTGGTTCATCAACTGGCTCGTCCGTAAGAATAAATGAACCCCAATGCATACCTATGGCTTTTTTAGCCCCCAAATCAATAAAAGCCTGAACTGCCTCAGTTGGATTCATATGGGAAAACTTCATAAACCATCTTGGTTCATAAGCACCTATTGGTATTAAGGCGAGGTCTACTGACCCTAACTTTTCATTAATTTCTTTAAAGTCATTAGTATACCCCGTGTCACCTAAGTGAACTAAACTATGATAGCTATTCTTAAAGTGCCATCCACCCCATAAAGATTTATTTCTATCAAGCAATGTTCTTGATGACCAGTGTTGAACAGGCGTAAAGGTCACAGTCGTACCCTTAAGAACATATTTTTCCCACCAGTCTAATTCAATAACATTAGTAATTGATTGATTGAGAAACCATTGTTTCAGGCCTAAGGGAACTAAGAAAACTGCACCAGGATTATCTTTAGCAATTCTTTGTACAGTTTTTATATCAAGATGGTCATAATGATTATGTGAAATAGTTACAATATCAATTTTTGGAAGTTGACCTAATTTCATTCCAGGTGGAGTGTAACGCTTAGGTCCAGCAAAGCTGAGAGGTGATGCTCTTTCGGTTAAATGTGGGTCCATTAATATATTTAGTTCTTGGTTTTGATATAAAAATGATGCATGCCCAATCCAGGTAATAGTTTTACCCTTAACAGCTTGATTAATTAAATCAAAGTTAGGGCTTACTAGATTAAAATCTAGAGCGTTGGGTTTTTCCCTACTTTTATCTATCATCCAATTATAGATTTCTTTGAGAGACTTATTATTAGATATTCCTGTGGTGTTGGTAAAGGTTCCATCTTTTAAATGGTGAGCTGGTGAATTGATTTCTTGAGAAATAGTGTTACCAAAAGTACATAGTATAAATACTGTTAGAAAAGCTACCTTACCCATGATTAAAAAAAAATGTCCTATGATCTACAGAATTTAGCTATGTTTTTTGCAGCCCTAAGGGATATGTCAGGACACATGGTTACAAAAAGCTCCGTAGCATGAATTGTGCCTTTTGCTTCTGTAAAATCTGTTTCAACTCTCGCATCTTTTAATAGCTTATAAAAATTGTACCCTTCGTCTCTTAGTGGATCACACTCATTAACATGAATATGTGTTGGTGGAAACCCTTGAACATCTTCAATGGTTGCAAAGCCTGGCCAAGCTAATGGATTTTTATTATGCAGTTCGTCAATGCCATATGCAATTGGTCCAGGGTTATTGTGTAGATCTAAAAAAATCCCATTATTAGAAATTGAAGAGGGGTTGGTTTCTAATGGCCAAATACCGGCTATATAAGGACAGAGAGCATAAAGTCCTTTAACAATGTTTAATTTACCTTCTTTTTTTAATGACATGCCAGTTGCCAAAGTTAAATTACCTCCACCACTTTCTCCTGCAACCACTATTCTATTCTTATCAATCTTCAGCAAATCACTATTTTCATGAATCCACTTAACTCCAGAAACACAGTCATTTAATCCCGCTGGGAATGGGGCAACTTCAGGTGCAGAGGATGGTATGGTTGCATTTCTAAAGTCAACCATCACGACAGCAATATTTTGATGAGCAACTAATCTTCCCCAAGCTCTATAATTGCCATAAAAACATGAAAGGTATTCCATACCGCCACCATGAATATAATAAACGCATGGAAGTATTTCATCGTTGTCTGGTCTAATGCACTGCATCTTGATTATATTATTGTCTGGCAAAGATACTATTTCTTTAGTTTCAATTTTTAAGCCTTTAGTTGGAGCTATTTTTTTATCATCATAAATTTCTGAAAATCGTTCAAATAATTTAATCTCTTTTTTAATATAACCAGAGCTATGATAATTGATCATCTCATCTCGGTTTTTGAATTGCTTTCTTGGAGGTAAATCAAACCAGAAATTTTTTTTAATTCGCGGATCAATCCTAACATCATTAATTAATTTGGCATTATTCTCTGACTTCGCCTGATAAAAAAATCTTACTAATCTAATTATGATTTTAATGAAAAAAAACTTTAATTTACTCATGAATTTTGATCGTAAACTTTATATCTACTATTCACAATAACTATTGCATCATATTTATGAATCGTAGCGACTAAAAAGTAGAAGCTTTAAATAACTAGCTTTATTTTTCGAATAAATACTGAGAAACATTTATTCTTGTCGATAAAAAGCCACCTCGACAATAAGCTAAATAGAAATCCCATAATCTTTTAAACTGCTCATTGAAGCCTAGCGCTGCGATCTTGCTCCAGTTATCATTAAAGTTATGAAACCAGCTCTCTAAGGTCTTTGCATAATCATTGGAAAAAGAGTTTATATCTAGAGACTTTAGATTAATCTTTTTTGCAAATGATAAAAATTCACTATCTGATGCCATCTCGCCTCCTGGAAAAATATAAGTTTGAATAAAGTCAGGTTCTTTTATATATTTTTTAAATAGTTCATCAGCAATAGTGATTGTTTGTATTAATGCTTTTGAATTAGGTTTTAAAAGCTCTTTTACTTTTTGAAAATATTTTTCCCAGTACTTTGATCCTACGGCTTCAAACATTTCAATAGATACAACTGCATCGTATTGACCATTAGTTAATCTATAGTCTTGTAATACAATTTCTGGATTGTTAGGTAGGTCTTTTATTCTATTCAATGCAAATTTATACTGTTCGTCTGATATAGTTATTCCCGTAACCTGATGACCTTTCAATGCAGCGTACTCAATGAAGCCACCCCACCCACAACCAATCTCTAAAATATGACTATTTGGTTTTAAGTTAAGCTTATCTAATATCAGTTGGTACTTATCATCCTGGGCCTGACTCAGATCAATATCTTTATTATTAAAATACGCAGATGAGTATGTCATAGTTTTATCTAGCCATATTTTATAAAAGTCGTTACCTAGGTCGTAATGAGCTAATATATTCTTCTTACTACCCTTAATAGAATTTGCTCTAGTAACATGGTATAGCCAAGAAAAAAAAGTGAATATTTTTGAGCCATCAGCAATATCTCTTATATGGTCCATATTCAAAGATAGGAGCTCTAATAAACCAAGCACATCATCAGTTTCCCAATGATTATTAAAATACCCCTCTGCTAAACCAATGTCGCCCCTGGTTACAGCTAGCCAAATAGTTTTCCAAGATTTAATTTTAATATTAGCCTTAATGCTACCTGAGCCAAAGCTAATCACACTTTTATCTGGATAAATCAATGTTAACTCACCTATCTTAATATTAATAAGTGCAGTTTCTACTCGTGATTTTAATACTTTATTTAACATGTCCACTTCCATTATGGCTATAAAATTTTAGTTTCTTCATCCATAAATAAAAAGCCTGAATATGTATTCTTGGAGCCACTATAAATGAGTTACTTAATATACGTATATACATCATAAATCTTAAAAATCCAGTTGCGACGATATACTCTCCTTTTAAACTAGTAATTATTTCTAAGTTATTTTTTGGGTCGAATTCATTGATTTTTACTTTTAAAGGATTTTGATTAAAATTAAATTCATACTTACCAATTCTGTCAGCAAAAGGAGAAACGTATAGTTTTTTATCACCCTTAAACCACTGAGTATCTGTAATAGGCTTGCCACCATTATCTAAGAAGTATGAGTGCTGTTCTTTAAATGTATTTGTGACTTCAGCAATGACAGCTATGGTTTGATCTTTATAATTAATAAACCAAAAACAAACTGGGTTAAAAGCTTTTTTAAAAAAAGTATTAGGAGTTTTTAGAATATTTAACTCCAAGAAATCTACATCAAGAGAAAAATCTTTTATAATTTTCTTTATCCAGGGAACTATATTATCTTTTACTTGACTGGTACTATAGTCAAATTTAAAGAAAAGATTGCTTTGCTTTAAAAAACTAAACTTAGAAAATGAATATATGTTTTTTACATATAGACTTTCATACTTATAAACAAATTTATGTTTCTTTGGAAAAACACGTTGATGGAAAACTTTTCCATGAAATATAAACTGCTTAGAATTTTTCATTACTTATCATTTTAGATATTCTTAGTGCAGATGTTAGGCCGTCTTCATGAAATCCATATCCTAGATGGGCACCAACAAAATAGGTGTTATTAAGCCCTTGAATATCTTCTATTCTTTTTTGACCTTCCAGAGTACTAAAGCTGTAAGAGATATGTTCATATGATAAGTTTTTTATAGTAAATTTGCTTTCCAAAGGTTTAAATTTTCCCAAGGTAACAAATATATTCTTATTAATTTCTAAATTTTGTAATTTATTCATCCAATAAGTTACGTAATCACTATCGTCATTCTTATAGGAGTTCCAAGCCGACCATTGGTTTTTAGTCTCGGGCATCAATGAATCATCTGTATGTAAGACAACTCTATTCATGTTATAATCAAATAAATTCAGGGTATTTTTTTCTTCTTTAGTCATGTCAATAAGGATTGGCTTTACCTGATTGGCATGACAGGCAAATATAACTGTATCATAGCTTTTTATTTTTGCATTATTTTCAATAATTACTATATTTTTTTCTCTTCTAATTTTTAAATCTGCAGATAAGTATATTTTATTGATAGTTGATCGGTCTATAATCTTTTTTATGTAGCTCTTACTCCCATTTAATAATGAAAACCATGTTGGTCTGTTAAACAACTTCAATAAACCATGATTATTAAAGAACCTTAGAAAGGTGTTTGCGGGAAAGTTTAGAATATTCTTAGATTCAGATGACCAAATAGCTCCAGCCATTGGTAAGACATATGAATCTATAAATTCATTTGAAAAATTATTATTGTTTAACCATTCAAAAAGTGTGATTTTTTCTTTAGTTGATTTTTTTGCCAATGAATTAAATCTAATTATACCAAGTAAAAGCTTTAATTTAGTCGGATCGAAAAATGTCTTTATTTTATCAAAATCATTAGATGACCAAGAGATATTTTCTGAAGTAAAGCTATAAGACATAGATGCCTTATGAAGCAAGACATCTAACTCTGAAAATAAATTTAAAATATTAGGATAATTTTGATTATTACAGACAATGAAACCGCTATCAACATTAGCGACTTCATCACCTATAGTGACTGTATGGGTATGCGTATGGCCGCCTAGTCTGCTATTAGATTCATATAAATCAATGTCATGATCTTTTGACAAATAATAAACTGATCCAAGGCCTGAGATTCCTGATCCAATAATCGCTATCTTCATTTATTATTTAAGCTATTTTCTTTGTCCTTCATTTTGAGTCTCCACAAAATTGCTAAACAAATTGACTTAGACATAGGTAGTAGGATTAAAACTATTAAAATAGTAAATGGAATCCATATTGATGCTTGAATCCATAAATCTAATGCATAGTTTTTTTCTAAAGAAAGTACTAATGGCACAATAATATGGCCCGCTACAACTATGGATAGCCATGGACCAAAATCGTCTGTTCTATAGGAAGCTAATTCCTCATTACACTTCAAGCAATGTTTATTAACTTTTAAATATTTTGAATAAATTTTACCCTTTCCACACCTTGGGCATTTTTTTAAGATGCCACTCAATAAGACTAAAGATAAAGATCTGATCACAATAAATATAATTTATTCTGTAAACTCATATGCAGCATCTACAAGCCATTCCCAAAGGTATTCGGCATAACTCCATCTGACAGAAATATCATACATCGGCTCATTAGATAATCTATCGATCAAAACAGTTGCCTTAGCAATGTAAGTTTGAGCACACATATCCTTATTAAAAATATAGGATTTCAAATCTAATGCAGTTCCTTTGCTCAGGATCTCATTGCTATTCTTTCCACTCATTCTAATTGTAAGATAATAGTCAGACACATCAGTAATGCTATAATGCTCTTGAGCTAACTCAGATTTAATATTATTTATTAAATTTAATTTTTCATCATTTGCACATTGTATTATCCATTCATTTGGACCCAGCCATTGAATTCTAAATTCATTATTACCATAAACTTCTCCAGCATTCAGGGGTAAGTTTATTCCTGTAATATTTTTAATTTTACTTAGAATTAAAGTATTTTCAGAAAAACATCTAAAATTTAACTTACCTACAAACTCTGTACTCACTATAGTTATACCGTTAGCACGGAATTCATCTTTTTTTATTAATGGTGAGTCGACACTTGGATTAGTCATTTTGCCTAGCTCCTGCCTTATCGTAAAAAACATTTTCAGTTACAGTAGCTTCTACAACCTTACCATTCATTAATGGAATTTTTACCAGATCACCATTTCTTGCTTTTCCATTTTTAAGCATGGCCATAGCTATGGGGTGTCCAAGAGTTGGGCTAAAGTAACTAGAAGTAATATGTCCTTCCATTTTCATAGGTGGTTGCTTACTTACTTCTTCAACTATGTGGCTTCCTTCAGGTACGACTGTTTTTTTGTCATTGATCAGTAATCCTACCAGCTGTTTACGGCCATTTTTTGCTGTATCAGGTCTTAGAAATGATCTTTTACCTAGAAAGTCTTCTTTCTTTTTAGAGACAATCCAATCCATATTTAAATCACTAGGAGTTGCACTTCCATCTGTATCCTGCCCAACAATGATAAATCCTTTTTCTGCTCTAAGCACGTGCATGGTTTCGGTTCCATATGGAGTAATATTAAATTTCTTGCCTGCTTCTATGACTTTATCCCAAACATACCTACCATATCGTGCGGATACATTAATTTCAAAACTTAATTCACCAGTAAAACTTATTCTGAATATTCTTGCATCAACACCACATACTTTAGCTTCTTTCATTCTCATGTATGGTAACTCTTCATTACTAATATCATCTTCAGTTAATGAGGCTAATAACTTTCTAGAGTTTGGACCACAAATACTTAATACAGTCCACTGTTCAGTAACTGAGGTACAATAAACTTTCATATCTAACCACTCCGTCTGTAAAAACTCTTCAAGCCAAGACATTACTCTCGCAGCCCCACCAGTAGTTGTAGTCATATGATAATGATTTTCACCCAATCTAGTTGTCACTCCATCATCAAAAACCATTCCATGCTCATTGCACATTAAGCCATAACGACATGCACCTATTTCTAGTTTTGACCAAGCATTGGTATAGATTAAATTTAGGAATTTTGCTGCGTCAGGTCCTTGTATATCAATCTTCCCTAAGGTTGATGCATCTAAAATACCTACACTTGCTCTAGCTGCTATACACTCTCTATTCACAGCTTCTGTCATTGTTTCTACTTTTTTAGGATAAAAATATGGTCTTTTCCATTGTCCAACATCTTCAAATACAGCACCATTATCTATGTGCCACTCATGTATAGCTGTCAGTCTTTGTGGGTCAAAATATTGGTCTACATTTCTTCCAGCAATCGCACCAAATGTTTGTGGCACATAAGGAGGTCTAAAAGTTGTATGTCCTACGTCACCAACCGGTTTCTGTTGTATATGTGACATTAAAGCCAATGCATTTACATTAGATGTTTTACCTTGATCAGTCGCCATTCCAGTTGTCGTGTATCTTTTAGTATGTTCTACGCTTACATAACCTTCTCTTTGTGCTAGAAATATATCAGCAGCAGTTACATCATTTTGAAAATCAATAAAATGCTTAGAGCCATGCGTCACTGGTTTAGAGCCTAAAACATATGGAACAACTTCTGCTGTGATAAATTCAATTGGCTCATTCGCGTCATTTATAAAGTTTTCTACTTCTTGTTTATTTCCTGTACGATGTGCTGCTCCAAGACCTGCTTCATAGCTACTCATGAGACTTTGTTTAAGGTTAAAGTCACCATTATTAGAGCCTATAACAGCTTGGTTATCGACCAGTACATCAGGAATAAATGAACTAATTTGATCATCGTATTTAAGCTTGCCACGTGATTGACTGAATAATTGAACTGCGGGGTTCCATCCACCTGACATTAATAATAAATCTGTACCAATAGTAACTGCCTCACCAACAAATGATTGTTTATCTTCACTTAACTCTTGAACTGTAATTGAGCTTATTTTTTTTGAACCATCAGTTTTGATGACTGCATGTGAAATATAAGTTTCAATTTTATTCTGCTCACACAATTTTCTAATTTTTTCTGAAATATTACTTCTTATATCTACAATGATAACTTTGGCACCCTTAGAAATTAGATCTACAGCTACTGAATACGCATGGTCATTATTTGTAAATAAGGTAACAGCATTGCCAGGCAAAACACCATATTGATTGACATATGTTTGGGCGGATGAGGCCATCATTATTCCAGGACGATCATTGCCAGAAAAAACTAAAGGACGCTCAAATGCACCTTGTGCAAGAATTACTTCTTTTGATCTTATTCTCCAAAATCTTTCACGCGGTTGTTTTGATAAAGAGTTTGGTAAGTGATTTGTAATTTTTTGTAAGGCTGTGACATAATTATAATCATAATATCCAGTTGCTGCTGTTCTGTTTAGAACTGTCACATTTTCAAGTGCCATAAGTTCTTTAACAGTGTCTTTAATCCATTTTTTTGTATCAAGGTTGTTAATTCTACTCTTAGCATTTAATAAGTAGCCTCCAAGTTCTGGCTTCTCATCTACAAGCAAGACACTTGCACCTGCGCGTGCTGCTGTAAGTGCAGCTGTTAAGCCATTAACACCAGCCCCAACAACTGTGACGTCACAATAAAAAAACTTCTGCTCATATCTTGATGGATTTTTTTCTTTAGGCGCTTCTCCTAACCCGGCTGCTCTTCGAATAAAGTATTCATAGAACATCCACATACTTGGTGGCCACATAAAAGTTTTATAGTAAAATCCTGCAGGTAAAATTCTTGAGAATAAGTTATTTAAAGCTCCAATATCATGATTAACAGAAGGCCAACAATTTTGACTAGAGGCCTCTAAACCATCATATAGTTCGATCTCAGTTGCCCTAGCATTAGGCTCAGTCTCAGCTCCTTTGCCCAATTGTACTAGCGCATTTGGCTCTTCTGATCCTGAGGTAAGAATTCCCCTTGGTCGATGGTACTTAAAACTTCTGCCCACTAAATGAATATCATTGGCTAATAATGCAGAAGCTAATGTATCTCCTTGGTAACCTTGAAGTGGCTTACCATTAAATTTAAATTTAATAAGAATATTTCTATCAATCAATCCTCCAGAAAATAATCTATTTCTATTAATCATTAATACCCTTAGGTTTTGGTTGACCCATTTTATATGTCTGCATTATTTTATCTGTAACAGTATGTCGTTGAACGTTGAACCATCTTCTACAACCATGATCATGTGTCCACCTTTCATAATGCATGCCTTTTGGATTACTTCTAAAAAATAGATACTTCCCCCACTCAACATCACCAACTTCATTTGGATTTTCTGGCCGTGCTATATGTGATTCACCATGACATGAAAACTCTGTTTGATCTCTTTCACCGCAATATGGACACTTAATTACAAACATACTTAAACCTAATGGGCTACTGCTGCTGCAGCTGCCTCATCTACTAATGCTCCTGAATAATGACGATCTATTGAAAATGGTGCTGCTATCTTACTAGGTTCACCAGTCGCAACTGTTTCAGCAAAAACATGTGCAGACCCTGGTGTTGCTTTAAAACCACCAGTTCCCCAGCCACAATTAATAAATAGATTTTCAATAGGTGTCTTTCCAATAATTGGACTTCGGTCAGGAGTAACATCAACAATGCCGCCCCATTGTCTTAACATTTTTAACCTAGAAAATATTGGGAAAAGTTCAACTAAAGGACCCATAATATGCTCAATCATATCAAATGAACCTCGCTGTGAGTAAGAATTATAAGCATCTGAGCCTGCTCCAACTACAAGCTCACCTTTGTCTGATTGACTAACATAAACATGAACAGCATTTGACATTATGACACAGTCTAAAACTGGTTTAATTGGCTCACTCACTAAAGCTTGCAATGGTACAGAATTTATAGGCAACTGGAATCCTGCCATGTTTGCTAGCACTGAACTATGTCCAGCTGGCACCAGTCCAACTTTTTTAGCTTTTACACTACCTCTTGTTGTTTCTAATCCTGTAACTATTCCTTTTGTAATATTTATTCCTGTGACCTCACAATTTTGAATTATATCTACTCCTAAATTCTCTGCTGCTCTTGCATAGCCCCATGCAACTGCATCGTGTCTCGCTGTTCCACCACGTCTTTGTAGTAAAGCTCCCATGATTGGATAACGACCATCACCATTTATAAAAGGAATTTTCTTTAAAACATCTTCCTTATTTAAAATTTCAGCATCAATTCCATTGAGATGATTAGAATATCCTCTTCGAGTAATTTCTTGCATATCATGCACAGTATGCGCTAAGTGAAATAATCCTCTTTGCGAAAACATTACATTATAATTTAATTCACTTGATAGGCCTTCCCACAAATTAACAGCATGATTGTATAATGCTGCACTTTCATCCCATAAATAATTAGATCTAATAATTGTTGTATTTCTTCCAGTGTTACCACCACCTATCCAGCCTTTTTCAAGGACTGCTATATTCTTAAGACCAAACTGTTTTGCTAGATAATAGGCAGTCCCAAGGCCGTGGCCACCACCACCAACAATAATTATGTCATATTCCTTTTTTAACCCTGGGTTTGTCCATGCTTCTTGCCAATTCTCATGATAAGAAAAAGCGTTACGAACTAAATTTAATAGCGAATATTTCATAATTAGAATCTTTCAATAGAAAATGGTGATAAATCAATATCCGTTTTATTTGCCGTAGCTTCCTGAGCAATTAATTTTCCAGTAATTCCTCCTAAAGACCATCCTATATGCTGGTGTCCAAAGCAATAATAAATATAGGGGTTTTTTTTAGATTGTCCAATAACTGGTAAAGAATCTGGTACAGAAGGTCTAAAGCCTACCCACTCTTGATCGTGTCCTAAAAGGTTTGGAAAAACATGCTTTGCAGCTCTTGACAAAAAACTAATAACTTTTTGATTCAACTCTCTTTCAAGTCCCGCTAACTCGACCACGCCTCCAACTCTTAAGCCATCGTTCATTGGTGTAAAATAAGTGCCTCGCTCTTGCCAAGCTACAGGTCGTTTAATGGGATTAAAATTATTGTATGCAATATGATAGCCACGCTCGCCCTCTAGGGGAACAGTGTCACCGAATAAAGCAGCGAGTTTTTTTGACCACACTCCCGCACAAACAATAACTTTGTCGAATTCTTTTTTTCCTTTATCTGTAATAATTTCAACTTTATTACTTGAATTCATCTTTACATCCATAACTTCTTCTTGAAGAAACTTACCTCCTCTGGATTGTAATAGCTTCAATAGGCCTAATGTTGTCTCCTTGGGGTTCTTAGAAAAATATGAACCATTAAATAAGGCTCCCTTATAAAAATTATTATTTAACTCAGGTTCTACATCAGATATTTCATTGTGATCTAATAGCTGAATATCTATTCCAGTTTTAGCTCTAGTAGCAAAATCAGGAATAGCAGCTTTATAGAAAAGCTTTGACGACCATAAATACATAACACTTTCCTTTGAAATAAGATGTTCTATATTTGCATCTTTAAATAAATCTTCGTATCCCTCATCCACTCTAGAAAGTAAAGTAGTAAGCTTTTCTGATGTATCTTTAACTTTTGATGGCCGACAATTGCTTAAATATTTTGTTAACCACGGCAACGCCTTAATAAAATATTTTCCCCTTATAAAAAGAGGGCTATCTTTATGAAATAAGAGATAAGGAAATAAATAAAAAAAACTTGAAGAATTTGTAGGCACATTTGCATATTTTGCATAGGTTCCTGCATTACCATAACTTGCCTCACTTCCAGGTTCACCTTTGTCATACAATGTGACTTCTTGACCAAATTTAGAGAGCCAGTTGGCAGATGAGACACCTACAATTCCAGCACCAATTACAGCTACTTTCATTGATTCCTACCTTTGTATTCATGACTTTTCATTTCATTTAATCTGCTGCACGTTCTTTTGAACTTAGCCTCTAGTCTTCTAGAGCTTGTAAAGTCATTTAATCTTTTTTCAGAACTCATAACTAGTTCAATATTATTGTCATAAAGTATATCTATAAGAGTTATAAATCTCTCCTGCTTATCTACATTCTCATCTGTAAATGATGGTACATTCTCAAGAAATAATGTATTCACATGTTTTATTAATTCCAAATAATCTTCAGCACCTAGGGCAACACCACAAAGTTCATTAAAGTTAAAACGGGCAATGTGGTTTGCAAATCTTTTAATTATAAATGGTCTTTTTTTAACTTCTGTTTCGAGGTCTTTTGCTGCCTCACCATTAATTAACTTTCGATAAAGCTGACTGATAAATTCTATATTTTCAATTGTTAGGGGGTGAAAAAATACTTTTTCTTGTCCTGTTGTTTGTTCTCGATAGTCTTTATCTATATTAAGATTAAATACTTGAGATTTATTATTGATTAATTCTATAAAGGGTAAAAACAATTCGCGCTGCAGCCCATCTTTATAAAGATTTTGTGGCTTATCATTTGAAGTAATTATAATTTTTACACCTAAATTAAATAATTCTAAAAATAATTTACCTAATATCATTGCATCTGCAATATTAGTAACTTGAAACTCATCAAAGCATATTAAATCAAAATCTTTTTTAATATCCTTAGCATAGGATCTAATTAAAAAAAAATTATCTTCATTTGATGCATTGGTGCTTCTAATTTTATGAAGAGTATCATGTGTCACGATCATAAATTCATGGAAATGTATGCGTTTCTTTTTGGTTTCATTAATATGATTATAAAATAAATCCATGATTAAGGTCTTACCGACTCCAACTGTACCGTGAATATAAAAACAACTATTACTATGGGAATTTCTAATCAAATTTAGAATTTTAATGAATAAATTAAATTTTAATTCTTTTTTAAACCTCGTTAGTTCATTAAGTAGGTCTACCTGCAAATTATTTTGCTCTAGACTATTGGTCTTACAATGTTCTTTATAGACTTGAATTAGATTGTTCATTCTCAAAGATTATACTCTGTATTATCTTAAGATCTCAATTTATGATTTTCTGGATCATAAGGACTTTCCTCAATAACAGTAACATTATGCATTGTACCAAGAATATCCATTTGAAGTTTAGTTCCAGTTTTAGAAAACTCAGGTTTAACCATAGCCAAAGCAATTGATTTTTGAACTCTAAATCCATAATTACCTCCAGTAGCTCGGCCTATAACTTGCCCATCACTATAAATTGGATTATTACCTAATGCATCTGCATCAGTTACATCATGTACTTCCAATGTTATAAAAATATTATCAAATCCTTTTTCTCTCCATTCAACTAATGCATCTCGACCAATAAATTCTCCTTTGTTTGGATGTATAAACCTATCTAAGCCAGACTCATAGCCAGCATATTCTATAGAAAGTTCAGTTCCAACTAAGCGATAGGATTTTTCAATTCTCAGTGAATCCATCGCACGAATTCCAAAAGGTTTAATGTTAAATTCTTCACCAGCCTCCATTAAAGTATCAAATATATAGTTTTGCATTTCTAGGGGCATGTGTAATTCCCACCCAAGCTCACCAACAAAATTAACTCTTAGTGCAAGTGTTTCAGCAAGGCCAATCCTAACATTTCTACCTGATAGCCATTTAAACGCTTCGTTTGAAAAATCATCCTTAGAAACTTTTTCTAGTAACTGCCTTGATTTAGGTCCAGCAACAACTAAAACTCCTAAACTATTTGTAATATTTTCAAATGAAACTGACCTATCATTAGGTAGATGTTTTTTAATCCAATCATGATCTAACCTTTGCCAAGCACCCGCTGAAACACAGTAAAAACTATCTTCTGATTCACGCATTATTGTAAATTCAGAATGAACACCACCCTTTGTATTTAATGCGTGACATAAATTAGTTCTTCCTATTTTTTTTGGAATTTTATTCGCTACCAAGTTATCTAAAAATGCTTCCGCACCTGGTCCACTTATTCTACATTTTGCAAATGCTGTCATATCAAGTATGCCAACATTTTCAGTAACATTTTTACATTCATTTCCGATGTGTTCAAACCATTTAGATCTTCTAAACGACCAATCATCAACTGGCTCTACACCCTTTGGAGCAAACCAGTTAGCCCGCTCCCAACCAAACTTATATCCAAAAACAGCTCCTAAAGACTTTAAGCGATCGTAGCATGGTGATTGTCTTAGTGGTCTTCCAGCTTCTCTCTCTTCATCTGGGTAATGAATTGTAAATACATTTGCATAAGATTCTTCATTCTTTTTAATTATATAAGCTTTTGAGGCATAATCTCCAAAACGTCTTGGGTCAACACCTAGCATGTCTACTGTAGGCTCGCCATCTACTATCCATTCAGCTAATTGCCAACCTGCTCCACCAGCAGCAGTTACACCAAATGAATGTCCGTCATTCAGATACATGTTTTTTCTATCCCAAGCTGGGCCAACAAGTGGACTACCGTCTGGGGTATAGCAAATAGCACCATTATAAACTTTTTTTATTCCGGCTTCTCCAAATATAGGAACTCTGTTAATAGCAGATTCAATGTGTGGCTCTAGTCTTTCTAAATCTTCTTGAAATAATTCATATTCACAGTCTTCACTTGGACCGTCTACATAGCAACATGGCGCACCTTTTTCATATGGGCCTAAAATTAAACCACCCGCTTCTTCTCGCATATACCAAGATCCATCAGACTCTCTTAAGACACCCATTTCGGGAAGGCCTTCTTTTTGACGTTTAATGATTTCTGGATGGGCTTCTGTGACAATATACTGATGCTCAACAGGGATAGCTGGAATATCTAATCCAACCATTTCACCTGTTTGTCTTGCAAAATTGCCTGAACAAGAAACTATTACATCGGCATGAATATCACCTTTGTTTGTTTTAACGATCCAAGTATCATCAGGCTGTTGCTCAAGTCCAATAACTGCAGTTTGCCTGTAAATTTCAGCACCTAAGGCTCTTGCTCCCTTTGCTAGCGCCTGGGTTAAATCATTTGGCTGAATATAACCATCTTCAGGATGCTGAATGGCACCGACTAGGCCTTCTATATTTGATAAAGGCCACATTTCTTTTACTTGCTCAGGGGTTAAAAAATTAACATCAACTCCTATGGTTTGTGCGACGCCAGCATACTGACGATATTCATCCATACGATCTTGATTGGTAGCAAGTCGAATATTGCTAACCTTGCGAAATCCTACTTCTTGCCCAGTTTCTTTTTCTAACTCTTGATAAAATTTAACAGAGTACTTGTGAAGTTGCCCTACTGAATAGCTCATGTTAAATAAAGGAAGGAGTCCTGCAGCATGCCAAGTGGATCCGGATGTTAACTCTTTTCTTTCGCAAAGAACAACATCTGACCAACCCTTTTTAGCCAAATGATATAAAGTGCTTACGCCTACAACTCCACCACCTATTACAACAGCCTTTACTCTAGATCTCATACTTACCACCAAAAAATATTAATACTTATGGACCTGACCACTCAACAGTACAGTATTCTGCACTACCATTTGTAAAGTCCCAATTACGCCCATGGTCTTTAATTCTACTTCTTTTACCACCTCTGCCAACAATAATTTCTGGCGCTACCCAATATTTTAAATTTGAAACCTTAACGTCCTCACCTCTATTTACACCTGGTTCTTTTACAATAACTCCGTCTAAAATATCTGGAATAGTGTAAGTCCAACCATTTTCAGTCTCTTTGTAAGTAATAGAACATCTTTTAACACCAAGAAAATTGGAAATCATTGTTGAGAACCAACCAGTTTGTCCACCTGCTTGTCCTGAAAATATTTTTAACAATGCATCGGCAGCATCATCAGAAGCTTTTTCATCTATATAGAGACCAGCTGTCCATCCACCCATTGATAGTGGCCCAGGGACTTCTAAAAGAATTGCAACATTGATACCACTTAAATCAATTTTACCTTTAGCTTCATTTTTCAAAGGATTGAACCCTGCCCATTTTTCTTCAGCATAGCCATCTTCTATAATTATCCCCCACCATGAAAAACACTTTCCATTAGCAGAATTTGGGATAGCTCTTCCTAGTGACATTGGACAATTACAAAAGACATCGCAATTACAATTTAAAAGAAAGTTTCCTTTAATTTCCCAGTGAAGATTTGTTGGATTAGCAGTCATAAATTATCGGTAAATGTAGATTAAAAGTTAGATCTTAGCGAGGTAAAACTTATTGAATTCATAATATCTTTTTTATTTCTGTTAACAAAATTTCTTCAGAAGTTCCAAAAGGTAGAATTGCTGAAAGCCTGTCTTTTTTGTCAAACAAATAGTAAAAAGCAGTGTGTTCAACCATATAATTATGAGATTCAGGGGTACCCACATCTCCATGGTCCTGAGTATCGTCGTTAACAGGCAGTACATGAACAAAAAAATTCTTCCAAACGTTCTTTAGGTTGGAATATTTACCAGTTAGACCAATTATTTTTGGATTATAATCTGATAAAAACTCAGTCATTCTTTCAGGAGTATCTCTCTTTGGGTCTGTGGTAATAAATATAAATTCAATATTATTTAGACTTAGTTCTTCGTTCTTAATTTTGTTAATTGAGGCAGACATTAAATCTGCACTTATCGGACAAACATCTGGACAATTAGTAAATCCAAAAAATATCACCTTACTTTTTCCTTTAAGATCATTATTTGTTAGATTTTGACCAGTGTTGTCTATTAGTCGAAAAGAAGTATCAATTTCATTGGGTGTATTAGAGCTAGAAAATATTTTAGATAGACCCCAACCTGCAATAATTGCTGTGAGTATTATTGCAACATATAAAATTTTATTAAAATTAGATTTTACAATTTGCATTACTTCATTTTTTCGAGTCTTGAGCTAAATGGCAGCTCTACTATTTCAACATCTCTTTCTTCATCATCAACAATTGACTTAAATATTTCAGTAGAAGTAATTTTATCTATTTTAACAAAACCCAAACCAATATTACAGCCAAATGTTGGGCTGTATATGCAACTTGATATAAAACCTTGATCGTTCCCATTGCTATCAATTATTGGCATTCTTCTTAGATTGTAGCCAATTTTTTTACCAGAAATTTTAAAGCCTATGAACTGCTTTTTAATTCCATCATTACGAATTTTTCTTAAAGCTTCTTTGCCAATAAAATCTGCTTCCTGATCAAGATCACAAAACTTTGGTAGATTTAATTCAAGCGGATTGTCATCTAAAGTTGTGTCCCCTAGATGAGAAATCATTCCAGCTTCCATTCTATCAATTTGATTGGGTGAGCCAGGTGCAATCTTATAAGGTTTACCTGTTTCCATGAGATTATCCCACAAAGGATTGCCGTCAGATTCTCTCGTAATATAGATTTCATAACCATTTTGATTGCTCCAACCACTTCTTGCAACCACTACTGGTAAACCAAACAACTCTGTTTCTACAAATTGGTAATATTTTAAGCTCATAATAGTTTCGTTATTATCACTTATTACTCTCATCATATCAAAAGCTTTTGGACCTTGCAGAGCTAGTGGACATGCTTCTGGTTCGGTAACCTTAACTTTATACTTACTGTTTAATGCAAGAGCCTTACACCAGAGCAATACATCCGTATCGGCTATACTTAGCCAATATTTATTTTTATTAAATTTTAAAACTAGAGGATCGTTTACAATCCCTCCATTTTCATCTGTTAATAAACAGTATCTGCAAAAATTATCTTTAAATGTTGATAAATTTCTCGGAGTTAAGTATTGAACAAATTCAGAGGCATCTTCTCCTTCAATTTGTACCTGACGTTCAGCTGCTACGTCCCATATACTAACATCCTCAACTAGAGACCTGTAGTCTTCTTCGTGAGATTTATACATAGTTGGCATGAACATGTGATTGTATGTTGTAAACGATGTTACACCTGCTTTAAGTGTGCCTTCAAAGAAAGGTGATTTACGAATTCTTGGCGTGTATAAGATAGACTTTGACATGAATAATTTTTATTAAAAAAACCCCAAGTGAAGACAGAACTTCACCTGGGGTAAATTGTTTATTAGCCTTTTACTGTTTCTCTTGTATTTGCATTGTGAGATTCTGTGAAAGGGACTTCTACTGTAACTGCATCCACAGGTACTCCTGGAGTGTCTGCGTACATGTCTGGTAGATGAACTTTAAATTTCTTACCAATTTCACCTTTTGGAAACCCATTAGGATTTAAAATTCCATCGAATGGTACGTAACCCATTGCGATGTTTGTTCCTTTTTCAGGATGATACCAAGGCGAAGTAATAAATCCACATGGATCACCACCTTCAGCCGGTGAAACCAGCCAAAAGTCAGGAGCATACTCTTCAATAGGCTTACCACCTAACTCCATACCTACAAGTTGAAGTTTGTAAGGTTTTTTACCTGCAGCAAGATCAGCTTTCATTGCTTCTAAAGCTTCTTTTCCTATATAGTCTGCTTTTTTATTCCACTCACCTTTGCCTGATAACGATACTTGATATCCAAGATTACATTGAAAAGGATTATGTTCATTGTCCATGTCTTGACCCCAAGATAGAATTCCAGCTTGAATTCTCCTATGATGTGCAGGCGCAATAACCATAAGGTTATGTTTTTTTCCTGCCTCAACAACAGCATTCCACATGTCGTCTGCATACTTAGTTGCATCTCTTAAGTAAATTTCATAACCAGCTTCACCTGAGAAACCAGATTGTGAAATCACACAACTTCTTCCGCCGACAGTTGCTTCTGCTAATCCGTAGAATGGCATATTATCTAAATCAACATGGTCACCAATTAAGTCTTTCATTAATGCTAATGATTTAGGTCCTTGAATTTGCACTGGACATACATCAATTTCATCAATCTCAACATCAAACCTCTTATCGGCATTAACACCTTGGAGATAAAGACCGATATCAGAGTCAGATAAGCTAAACCAAAACTCATCTTTTGAAATTCTAAGTAAGATTGGATCATTAAGAACACCACCTTTATTATTACAAAGAATTACGTAACGTGCACGCATTGGGGAAATTTTTGTAGCATCACGAGTAATTACATAATCTGTAAATCGTTCAGCATCAGGTCCTATAACTCGGATCTGTCTCTCCACAGCAACGTTCCACATCGTAACATGGTTTTTGATTGCTTCGTATTCAACCATGGCACCACCATCTTCTGGTCTCACGTATCCACGTGGATGATAAATACGATTGTAAACAGTTGCTCTCCAGCAACCGTGCTCTATTGACTTGTGCCAATATGCAGATTTTCTAACACGCGTAGAAATCAACATTTCGACTTTAGTTGGCCCACTTTGACGTAAATTGTAAGGCACATGACGATCGCTTTGATCGACTGTAGTATTGTGTTCAATTTTTTTAGACATAGTAATTCTCCTTGGTTAACCATTCATTTGTTTTTTTAATTCCACCAAATGCATATATATGAAAGTTATCTACTGAATCTTTTAGCTCATGAATAACTTCATCTGGTGTTTGAACACTTAGTAAATCAAGAATCTTTGTGGCATTTTTCTTAGCAAAACTAATAGTATTTTTTAATCCCACAAAACCTGCAAACTTTACAAGTGTCTTTAGTGATGCTGGGCCCGCAAGTCCAACATGTACTGGTAGAGGCATGGTAGCTACATACTGCTTTAATGCCGAAACGTCTTGTGTCCATTGAGTTACAATGTAGTCGACGTAAGGTTCTTTTTGTTTTAATGCTTCGTTAATAATTTCATCGCTCATATTTGGTGAGCCCTCTGGGTGTCCAGCTATACCTATTTTCATTCCTTCAAGTAAGCCAGTTTCAATTAATTGCATTGAAGAATGGTAGTCACCTAAAATATCCCTATCACCACCAATAACTAAAACTTGATTAACACCAGCATCCTTAATTTGCCGAACATAATCTTTTAGCATATCAAGATTTGTAATTGAACGCGCAGGAATATGTGGAATTGCATTATAGCCTAGAGCACATAGTGCTTTAGCCTGATCAGCAACAGCCTGATATTCAGTGTCGGGCAAAAAAGTAATATAGATATCTTTTAAATTTGGAAGATCCGTTAGAACAGATTTGGTAGTCACCTCCAATGAAAAATTTACATTTCCCATATATATACCAAAGTACCGCTTAAGCCACGCGATGTTTACTAAGTATTGCTTGGCTTAATTTTGCAATACTCGTTGAGTCTCCTTATGCGGAAAATCTAAGCTTAATTTTTAAAAAAGACAATATATATTTCTATAGACATAGATATTTATTATCCATAAATTCTTTAGATATATTAAAATAATAGTTGATCAAAAAACTAGAAAGAAGAACTAATGGAATACTTATCAGATATTGAAATTGCTAGAAAAAATAGCATGGTAAAAATTGATGAAATCTCATCAAAAATTGGAATTGAAGATAAGTCTCTTATTAGATTTGGTCATAATATAGCTAAAATAGACATAAATTCAATTGAAGGCCTAGATAAGAAACCAGATGGTAATTTAGTTTTAGTCACAGCAATTTCTCCAACTCCTGCTGGAGAAGGAAAAACAACAACTTCAGTTGGGCTGAGTGATGCTCTAAATCTGATTGGTAAAAAATCCATTGTATGTCTAAGAGAACCAAGTCTTGGTCCTTGTTTTGGTGTAAAAGGTGGCGCTGCTGGCGGTGGCTATGCACAAGTAGTACCAATGGAAAAAATTAACCTTCATTTTACTGGGGATTTTCACGCAATTACTTCTGCACATAACTTACTAGCTTCTCTAATGGATAATCACATTTATTGGGGAAACGAACTTGGTATCGATATAAGAAGAATAGCCTGGGGACGAGTTTTAGACTTAAATGATCGTGCACTAAGAGCTACAAATGTTAATTTAGGTGGAATAGCAAATGGTTTTCCTAGGGAAGACAAGTTTGATATTACAGTGGCCTCAGAAGTCATGGCAATTTTCTGTTTAGCCACAAGTCTTAAAGACCTTCAAAATAAGATTGGCAATATTATTGTTGGGTACACTCGAGAGAGAAAAGAAGTTTATGCAAAAGATCTAAATGCTGATGGGGCGATGACAACCTTATTAAAGGATGCTTTTATGCCTAATCTTGTGCAGACTTTAGAAAAGAACCCTGCATTTATTCATGGTGGACCATTTGCAAATATTGCACATGGTTGCAACTCATTGGTTGCCACACAAACAGCATTAAAGCTTTCAGATTTTGTTGTTACTGAAGCAGGATTTGGAGCCGATTTAGGTGCAGAAAAATTTTTAGATATTAAGTGCCGTAAAGGAGGACTTAGTCCAAAGGTAGTTGTTATTGTTGCAACTGTTAGGGCTTTAAAAATGCATGGTGGGGTTGATAAGAAAAATCTTAAAGGTGAAAATGTTGAGGCTGTCTCTACTGGTCTAGAAAATCTAAAACAACATATTGCTAATATTAAAAAATTTAATGTGCCTGTAATTGTTGCTATAAATCACTTTGTTCTAGACACAGATGCAGAGCTAAAGGTCATAAGTGACTGTTGTGATGATCTTGGTGTAAAATCATTTAATTGTAAACACTGGGCCGAAGGTGGCGCAGGAGCAACAGAGCTTGCAAAACATGTTGCTGAAACAGCTGAAAGCAATTCAAGTAAAATAGAACACTTATATTCTGATGAGTTGCCTTTATGGGAAAAAATGAAGAAAATTGCTCAGGAAATATATGGAGCAAGTGATATAATTGCTGATCAAAAAATTAGATCTCAATTTGATGAGTTTCAAAAAAAATATGGTCACTATCCTATTTGTGTAGCTAAGACTCAATATAGTTTTTCTACTGATCCAGATTTAAGAGGGGCTCCTAAAGGACATGTTGTACCAATTAGAGAAGTAAAAATTTGTTCTGGAGCTGAGTTTCTAGTGGTTGTGTGTGATAAAGTAATGACCATGCCTGGCTTACCAAGAGTACCAGCGGCGAATTCAATTTATTTGAATGATGATGGTGAAATTGAAGGTTTATTCTAATTAGTCATGTACGATACTGATCTTGCTAAAAATGCAGCTAACTATACTCCACTTAGCCCACTAAGTTTTTTGCAGCGTACGGCTGAGGTTTATCCAGATCGAAAATCAATAATTCATGGCAAGCGCGTTTATACGTGGAAAGAAACTTACAAACGAAGCTGTCAGCTGGCTAGTGCTCTTAGTAAGAATGGTATTGGTAAAAATGATACGGTTTCAGTTCTAGCGTTTAACACACCAGAAATCTACGAAGCACACTTTGCAGTGCCTATGTTAGGTGCTGTTTTAAATACTATAAATATTAGGCTTGATGTAGAAACTGTTAGCTATATTTTTGAACACGCTGAAACAAAGGCTTTAATTACTGATACAGAGCTATCTCCAACTATTAAAGAAGCTATTGAAAAATTGGGTAAGAAGATCTTAGTTATAAATATATGCGACGAACAAGCTATTTACCCAAAAGGTGCTGGAGAGAAAATTGGAGAAATTGAATATGAAAACTTTATACAATCTGGAAAAGAGAATTTTGAGTGGTCGCTACCAAAAGATGAATGGGAATCAATTGCTTTAAATTATACATCTGGAACTACTGGTTTACCTAAAGGTGTTGTTTATCACCATCGTGGCTCTTACTTAATGGCTTTGGGATCTATAGCAACTTTTAGCATGGCAATGCACCCTACTTATATGTGGATCGTCCCCATGTTCCATTGCAATGGCTGGGGCAACCCATACACCTTAGCCGTTTTAGCTGGAACTAGTATTTGCTTAAGATATGTATCAGCAAAAAATATGTTTGACTCTATTGCGGACCATAAAGTTACACATTTTGGTGGTGCGCCAATTGTTTTAAACTTTCTTGTGCAAGCTACTGCTGAGGAAAGAAGAGATTTTACCCATAAAGTAAGTGTGGTTACTGCAGCAGCTCCTCCTCCAGCAGCAACTTTAGAAGCTGTCCAAAAAATGGGGTTTGATGTGACACACGTATATGGCCTGACTGAAACATATGGACATGTATCAGTTTGTGCATGGCAAGATCAATGGAATGAACTTTCAGCTCAAGAACAATCAGATTTAAGATCAAGGCAGGGCGTAAAATTTCCAATGATGGAAGGGCTTGCGGTTATGAACCCTGAGACCATGGAGCATGTAAAAAGAGATGGCAAAGAAATCGGTGAGATTATGATTAAGGGTAACTGTGTCATGAAGGGTTACTTAAAGAATAAAGAGGCTACTGATACAGCGATGTCTGGTGGGTGGTTTCATTCTGGAGACTTGGCTGTAATGCACAATAATGGTTACATTCAAATTAAAGATAGAAGTAAGGATATAATAATTACTGGTGGTGAAAATGTCTCTTCAGTAGAAATTGAAAATACACTATATAAACATCCTTCTGTATTATTTGCAGCAGTGGTTGCAAAGCCCGATGAAAAATGGGGAGAAACTCCATGTGCATTTATCGAACTTAAAGATCTTAATGACAGTGTAACTGAAGTAGAAATAATTTCATTCTGCAAAGAAACAATGGCTGGCTTTAAATGTCCAAAAAAAGTAATTTTTGGAGAACTTCCTAAAACCTCTACAGGAAAAATTCTTAAATATGAATTAAGAGAAAAAGCTAAAAATGAAACAAGTTAAAATATTTCTATTAACATCAATTATTTTTACATTAATAAATTCATTTTCTGCATATAGTGCAGAAAATATTTGTGAAAATTTTTTTATAGAATTAACTAAGATAAATACAAATAATACTATTGTTAGTAAGAGAGTTTTAGATGGTATTGGACTAACACCTGGGACAACCTTAGGCAGAAAATATACCGTAAAAGATGGATGGTCAGGTATTACAAAGGATGGATATCCGATAATTACAGCCTTAATACCAGGTACTGAAGGTGAAATCGCACTCAGAAAAAATGACATTATAATTGAGCTTGATGGTGTAGATCTCAAAAAATTTCCTGAAGACATGACTGCCCTTGAAAGTTGGTATTATTTCTTAGGACAAAAAGTAGACCTATTGATCAAAAGAAATGATGGGATTGAAGACAAACTTATTGAGCTTACTTTAGATGTAAATACTCCAGATATTGATGTGCTACTTATACCCGAACTGAAAATCTTAGATATAACTGAAATAAATGCTAAAAAAGGCACTTACTCTATTAACTATGAATTTAATTACTACTGGGAAGATCAAGCTGTTTTCGATGTTGCTGAGTCTGTTCTTACTAAAGGTGTCGACATAACTGAAAGTGCAGCTTTAGGTTTTTCTTGTAAATTAACTGAAGAAGAATTTATTAATTATGATTTTAAAATTTGGCAACCAAAGATTAAATTTAAAAATGAAATAATTACCTCGGATAATAATAAAAAAGTTAATTACTATTTTTCTGCTTGGCATAATCCAGTTACTAAAGTTCAAGGAATTGAAATATCAAGACTTGAATATGGTTTATCTACTTTTTCTAATAAATTTCATTTTCAAAATTTTCCATTTGATAGTCAAATATTGAATTTAGATTTTATTGATCAATCAGGTGAAGATCTTAATTCAAAAGTTTGGGTATCGAATATGTGGCTGTATGATTCAGACTATCTTACTAAATTTGTTGATGACAATAATCTATTTGACTGGAACATAAATTCCTATTCACACAAGTACTTTGAGGAAACTGATTTAAATTATGGAGTAAGTAGTTTTGGTATTTCAAACTCATTTGAGATTCAAAGGAATGCAACTTATTATATTTTTAAGATAATTGGTCCAATATTTTTAATATTAATTGTGTGCTGGAGTGTCATGTGGCTAACTGCTAGAGAATTAGAAAGCAGATTAACAGTTACAACCGTATGCTTGCTTTCTTTAGTTGCATATAATTTTGTTATTGATCAAGATCTTCCAAAATTAGCTTACTTTACAAAAATGGATTATATCATATCCCTGTCGTATTTATTTGCTGCATTACCAACATTAATATCAGTAATGGAATATCGCTTTGTTAAACTTTATGACAGAGAAATACCGATGACTAATTTAATTAATTATTCAGGACCTCTGGTCTATATCGCCATAGTTTCAGCAATAATAATTTCTTAATAACTCTAGCTAGTAATTCCTATTAGGATGCTTAACCGTTATATGTTTTAAGACCTTGCCTTTGTTTGGACCATTCTTAACTGTATATCCTGATGTGCCATTGGCATTAGTATCCACTGACTTAACAAGTACATGATTTAACATTCTTTCACGTTTTTCCTTGGCTTTGCTTTGGCTAAAACGAGAAAGGATTGCGTGCATTCTTTTTTGCATTTTACAACTCCTTCTTAGTTGATAGTTTTAACCTACTTTTAACCGATGTAGATCGGTCACTTTTAAACCATGTGAAATGGTACTTAAAACTATATATAATTCTTAAATATACTCAATAGACTTTAAAATAAAAAAAATAAGCAATATCAATGATATGGATAATTATCTTAAGGGTTTATCAATAGATAAGTTTTGATCATTAATTTTTTCTCTATAGAAAATATAAATACCCCCAGTAACAATCATTATTATTCCAATCCAACTTCTTAATGAAACCACCTCATCCCAGAATAACCACCCATAGATTATAGCCCAAACTAAAAGAATATACTCAAAGGGAGCAACAATGAAGGGTTTGCCAAGTCTATAAGCGCTAATAGTTAGGACAAATGCTACTGCAGCAGTGACTCCTATTAAGAGACTAAATAGTAATGAGATATTTAGACTGAAATTCCATGGTCTAAACATAAATTCTAAAGCACGATTATTAATTGTATTTAAATTAAATATTTCACCCACTAAAGCTACAATTGGACATAAAATTATGGCTGTTAAGTAAAAATGAAATGTTTGTGAATAAACTGAATCTTTATCAGAAGTAAGTTTAATTATTATCATTGATGATGAGTAGCATAGTGCACATATTATTGGCATGAGCATATAATAGTTAATATTATCAACTGAAGGATTGACAATTATAATTACCCCAATAAATCCAAACCCTACTGTAGCCCATCTATATAAGCCTATTTTTTCTTTTAAAAATATTCTAGATAAAACTGTTATAAAGAAAGGACTTGTAAAAAATAATGCTGTGGTAATAGCAAAAGAAAGATTGGCTAAGGCAACATAAAACAATGTGAATCCAAATAAAAAAAGTGTAGTTCTAATTGTTGTTAATACTGGGTAGCTAGTCTTAAAAACTATAGGAATTTTATAAAACTTTAAGTACAGACAAAGTAATATTGTGCCGACAGCACTCCTGGTAAAATGAATTTGAAAGAGGGATATTTCACTTGCAATAACTCTAATTAATAAATCTTGAATTGAAAAAATACTCATCCCAATAAGAATAAAAATTATAGAAAGTGTATTATTGGTAATACGCATAATATATTCTTTTCACTCTTAATTTTTAGAATAAAATCTCATTGAAGAATCTTGTAGTTTATTAAACTTAATGTCAAACCAATCTTTAAGGTAGTTCTGATAATTTTTCCATGGCGCTTTATTTCCTTGCTTTGGAAATAAATGTTTAGATCTATGAATGTAGCCAGAAGAAAACTCAGAAGCAAGCCAGTCCATATCTTCATCAACATTTTTAGGAACAACCGGACAACAATAATTATAGCCCTTACGCTCCATTAAGTTAATTAATCTACAGGCATATTGAGACGTTAAGTCTGCTTTTAGTGTCCAAGAAGCATTTATATAGCCAAAAGTACTAATAAAATTTGGAATGCCACTAAACATCATACTTTTATATGTCATTGTTGATGAAGCTTTGATATTCGAACCATCTATGAATAATTGCACTCCTCCAAATAACTCTAAATTTAGACCTGTTGCCGTAACAATTAAATCTGCTGGTATTTTTTTTCCCGATTGTAGTAAAATCGATTTGCTCTCAAAGCCAACTATCAGATCAGTAACAACTTCAGCTTTTTTATCCTTTATACTTTCAAATAGATCTCCGTTTGGAACAAGGCACATGCGCTGTTCCCAAGGATTGTATTCTGGTGTAAAGTTTTTTTTGATCTCTGTGTCTGGTAAGTATGTTTTAAGCCTATCAAGAATAAATTTTTTTAATCTTTTCGGATATTTTCTGCATAAGGTGTATAAAATTTGTTGAAATAAAACATTTCTAAAGCGTGTAAGTGCATATGACACTTTTGAAGGAAGTAAAACTTTCAAAGCATTGGCAATCTTATCTTGATCTGGATAAGCAACTATATAGGTAGGTGACCTTTGGAGCATTGTAACAGTTCTTGCTTTTTTAGCTAATTCAGGAACTAATGTTACTGCAGTTGCACCACTTCCAATAATAACTACCTTTTTATCATTGTAGTTAATTTTTTCAGACCAGTCTTGTGGATGAACTATTTCACCATCAAAATTTTCAATCCCATTAAACTTAGGTGTATACCCTTTTTCATAATTAAAGTATCCACTACACATAAATAGGAATTTACAAAAAATTATTTCATCTCCATTAGTGGCGGTATTTTTAATAGTAAGCTTCCAACTAGATTCTTTAGATGACCATTCAGCCTTAATTAATGATTGATTATAACTAATGTGGCTATCTATCTTACGCTCATCAACTGTTTCTTTTAAATAGTTCATAATAGCAGGACCATTCGCAATAGCTTTTCGTTCTTTCCATGGTTTAAAAGAAAACCCTAGAGTAAACATATCTGAATCAGATCTAATACCTGGATACTTAAATAGATCCCAAGTCCCTCCAATTGAAGATCTTTTCTCAAGAATAATAAATTTTTTATTTGGACATTTCTTTTTTAAATATGTAGCAGCGCTAATACCGGATATGCCTGCTCCAACTATTACTATATCCGTTTTGCATTCCATTTAATCTTTAACCTTTATTGATATTTCTACAGCATCATAAATATTATTTCGATATTCTAAGTGAGATCCGATATTAGTGGAGCTATATAAGCTAGGGTTTCTAACATGCTCAAAATAATCAACCATATCTTCAGCAAATAAGCCTACATTATCTGCAAAAATAACAGCACCATTCTCTAGCAGTTTATTCTCTTCTAACAAAAGTAGGTCAGGAAAATATCTTTTTTTTGCATGATCAATAAAAACTAAATCAAATTTATCATTAAACTTTCTAATAGCTTCTTCGGCTGTGTTTTTAACAAAAGTTACTTTTTTATCTAGACCAGCATATTTCACCATTTCAGTTGCAACTCTAATTGAATTTTCATCAGGATCAATACTGACTAAAGTGGCGTCATCATCCATAGTCATGCCAATTAAAACAGCTGAATATCCAATAAATGCACCGAGCTCAAGAATTTTTTTTGAGCCATGTTTTTTAATAGTCTCTTTTAAAATTGCTCCTTTTTCTGGACCAATATTCATTAAAAATCTTTTTTTATCTAGTGACCCGTCTATTGCATAGTGATCAATAGTGTCTAATACTGACTGTGGGTTTTCAAATTTTGCATTATTAATGACAAAACTCAAAACATCATCCATTTTTGAATTAGACATCTTTGTCGCCTAAGAATGCTGAGCCCCAATAATGATAGCTTAAAAATCTTGGTCCAGGTATATACATGCTATTCAAATCAGATAACTCAAATCCAGCATATTTAATAACAGAAGGAATGTTTATATCCAAATGACAGCCTCCTCCAATTCTCTTTTGAATTGGATTTAATCTTTTTTGCCATTTATAAATATTTAAATCTGGAGACTTACCATGTTCAGAAAAAATAAATTTCCCATCTTTTTTTAAAACTCTTTTCATTTCATTTAATGCTAATTGTAAATTTGAAATTGAACACATTGTGTAAGTACTTAAAACTGTATCAAAGCTATTATTTTCAAAGGGTAATGATTCTGCTGGAATTTTCTGAATGTTTAAAGAGATATTATTTTCTTTTGCTCTAATTTTTGCTTTTTCGAGTAGCGTGCTATCTGGCTCAACTGCAAATATTTCTTTTATATTTGATTGTTTGTAATGCTTAAAATTTAAACCCGAGCCAATACCTATTTCTAAAACTCTACCACTTGCATATGGGACTACTTTTTCTCTTTGTTTTGTTATTGACTTAGACTGCATTGCCCAATTAATAACATGCGGGCATAAATATCGGTCATAAAGTTTCTGAAACAACCCTTATACTCCTAATTTTTTATGAATATCTTTTGATGATGTAGTATACCTGAATACTAAGTTTTCATCTGGACGAGCTCTTTTAAATGCAGTTTGAGAGGCAAGAGTTGCCTCATGAAACCCAGATAAAATTAACTTTAACTTTCCTGGATAATAAGAAATATCACCAATGGCAAAGATCCCCTCTAAATTAGTTTGAAAATCTTCAGTGCTAACAGAGATTTGCTTTTCATTTAAATTTAAACCCCAATTATTAATAGGGCCAAGCTCCATTTTTAAACCATGAAAAATCAATACATTATCACATGGAATTTCTGAAAAATTATCGTCATTATCTTTAATAGAAATACTTGTTATTTTACCCTTACCGTTTGCTTCAGCTATTTGACGATTAGTAAGCAATGTAACTTTTTTTTCATTAACAAGCTCTTTCATCAAACCAACGGTGTGTTCAACTGCTTTAAATTCTTCACGACGATGCACTAACGTAATATGTTTTGCAATCTTTGATAGCTCTACTGTCCAGTCTAAAGCTGAATCTCCCCCTCCAAAAATAACTAACTCTTTCCCAGTGTACGCTTGTTTGTTTGCTACAGAGTATGCAATGCCATTATTTTCAAACTTAAGAATGCTATCAATCGGAGGCCTTCTTGGTTCAAACGAACCAACACCACCAGCGATAAAAATATTGGGTGTGATAAATTTATTACCTGCAGAAGTCTTAACTTCCCATTCATTTCCAACTTTCTTCAGCTCATCTACTCTTTGGTTTAAGTGTATATTTGCATTGAATGGTTTTATTTGCTTAGCCAAGCTATCCGTTAGATCTTGCCCAGTACATACGGGAATCCCTGGAATATCATATATAGGCTTATCAGGATAAAGCTCAGCACATTGTCCACCAATTTTATCCAAGTTATCTATGACTTCTGCTTTTAATCCTAATATTCCTAATTCAAATACCGCAAACAACCCAACGGGTCCGGCACCTATTATTAGGCAGTCTGTTTTAATATGATCTGTCATTTGTCTATTATTGATTATATGATATTAAATAATAACATTAACCTGTTTTACAATGATTTTAATTCGAAAATATATCATATACATTTTAATAATAATAGCCATTGCAGCTATTTTTACGTATGTATCAATACCTATTTATAAAAATATTACTTTTACTAAAAATGATATTTGGACCGTTAGCGCATCCCCAGGTGACCCAAAGCGAAGTATTTATACACGGGCTTATGTTTCGGTAAATGGCTTGCTGGCTCTATCTAAACCTGAATCCGCATATTTTTCTGCAGATAGGGATATTGAAGATATAACTTTAAATGGCTCTACTTGCTATCTTATGAGTGGACATGATATTCAAAGTGCATCCGTGAGTCCTCGATGGTGGAGTATTACTGTTTATGGAAAAGATGGCTATTTGATTGAATCAACAGAAAAACAATATTCTTATAATAGTGAAAATATAATTTACGATCCAAGTGGTAAGTTTGAAATATATCTAAACAACATGCCAAGTAGCAAGGTAGCAAATTGGCTAAAGACTCCTATAGAGGAAGTTTTCTCTGTAGTTTTGAGAGTTTACCAACCAGGTGAAGAATTTTTTTCTAATTTAAAAAGAGTTGATTTACCAATTATAGAAAAGGTTGAGTGCTGATGTTTAAAGATTACCTGAGGAAAAGTGCTCTCATCATTATTTTAGGCTTTTTATTACATCTAATATTTATTACATATTTTCATACCACTATATTATGGTTCTTTGATCGATCGATTGGTGCAAATGATTCTGTAAATACAGTTTTACTTCATACTGAAACTGCAAACTCAGATACAAGAGCATTAAAAAGACCAAGTCCTGATTTAATGTATTCATTGTGTCCCTATGATGTAAAATATAAGCCACTAGTTATAACTTCAGCAATTCCAGACAGCTATTGGTCAATTTCTTTTTATGCTGACAATACAGATAATTATGTAACTTTAAATGACCACGATATTGCAGAAAATAATATTAAAATATATTTAGTTGGAGTTAATTCAGAGCCTAAAAAAGTTGAGAGTGGAATAGTAGTTGTCTCACCTTCTAATAGTGGCTACGTATTAATTCGTTTGTTTGTTGGCAATGGAGAAAATTTACAAGCTTTGAAAGATGTTCAAAATTCTTTAGGCTGTATTGAGTATAACGAAAGCTAAAATTGTTTTTCAGGTAAATTAATCACCAAACCTTCAAGCTCATCGCTTACTGTAATTTGACAACTTAGTCTGCTATTTTTTTTTACCTCAAAGGCAAAATCTAACATATCTTCTTCGCTGTCTTCTTTTGAGGATAATTTTTCAACCCAGTCATTACTTACATAAACATGACAAGTTGCGCAAGCGCACGCTCCACCACAATCTGCATCAATTCCAGGCACCTTATTCTTAATGGCACCTTCCATTACTGTTAGGCCATTGGAAACATCTACTAGGTGTTCTTTTCCATTGTGTTCTATGTATTTAATGGTGGTCATATAATTTTGTTTGAGTATTTATTTAATGATATTTACTATAAGATCAATTAAATAATTTTTGATGTCTGTATTATTGCAAAAAAGCGTCAAAGTAAGTAGTAATACATACTCCAACGCTTTTTCTAGGGCCGGTCGAACCCCACGCATAAAAAATGCGACACATCAAATTAATTGTAAAAAAACGTTTAAAATACTAATAATTAAATACTTTTATTTATAAACATAGATATGAACAAGTTACTAACAGTATATTTGCCATTTATTAACAGAGTTATAATATGATACCAAAACCATACTTATTATTTATTGGAGAAGCTAAGGATGAGCTTGCTATTAAAACTGCAGCAGGCATCTACGAATGGCGGCCAAATTGGTGTAAGGGTCAATATGTTTATAAAGAGGCTAAGGTCCATCTAAATCTACCTTCTTATAATTTTACAGAAGCTGCAGAACATGGCATTAAAACTATGGTTATTGGGATTGTGAATGCTGGCGGAGTACTGTCAGAAAGGTGGAAGCAAACTATTGTTGAGGCTATTGATTCAGGTCTAAATATTGCAAGTGGTATGCATGTACGCCTAAGCTCTATTCCTGAAATTAATAAAGCTGCAATAAAAAATAATATAGATTTATTTGACCTTAGATTTAATGATAAAACTTTTCCTACTGGAAAAGGTACAAAACGTAGTGGAAAAAGACTACTAACTGTAGGAACTGATTGTTCAGTTGGAAAAAAATATACTGCTCTTGCTATTGAAAAAGCTATGCGAGCTGAGGGAATTGATGCTGAATTTAAAGCTACTGGTCAAACCGGCGTATTAATTGCAGAAAAGGGCATAGCAGTTGATGCAATTATCTCAGACTTTATCTCTGGAGCAGTTGAATGGCTCACACCAGACAATAAAAATGATCATTGGGATATTATTGAAGGTCAGGGATCTTTGTTTCACCCTTCTTTTGCAGGTGTTTCTTTGGGGTTGCTACACGGTAGTCAGCCTGATGCTTTTATTCTATGTCATGAACCCACAAGAACTAAAATGCGTGGAGTTGAGACTTTGTTACCATCTTTAGATTTATGTATAGAAGAGAATATTAGGCTTGGACGACTTACTAATCCAAACATTCATTGTGCTGGAATTGCATTAAATACTTCGGTTATGTCTACTGATCCAAAAAAACTTAAAGATGAAATTTCTGCTAAATATAATTTACCTTGTGTAGATCCGCTTAAAGATGATCTAGCTGAAATTATTAGTACATTAAAAAATATTAAGTAATGGATTTTATCTTTAAAGAAAAAACCTGGCCCCTAAATAAGCCTTTTAATATCTCTAGAGGCTCAAAAACTGAAGCTGTTACTGTTGAAGTAAATCTTCGGCATAATGACTTTTATGGTCGAGGCGAATGCGTTCCCTATAGTAGATACCAAGAAAATACTGATACTGTTATTAAACAATTAGAAGGAATCAAAAAAGGAATACAAGAAGAAATAATTGGCCTTCATAATTTACATAAGTTTATTGAACCTGGTGCGGCACGAAATGCTATAGATTGTGCCTTGTGGGATCTTGAGTGTAAAAAAAACAATAAAAACATTTGGAGTTTTATGGAAATTCCTAAACCTCAAACAATTAAAACCTGCTATACAATTGTTCTAGATACTCCTAAAGCAATGGCTCTAGATGCTAAATCTCATGAAAACTACCCTATATTAAAAATTAAAGTAAATGAAAAAGACTTACATGATTCAATGATGTCGATAAGAGATGCTGCACCAAATCCAAAAATTATTTTAGATGCAAATGAAGGTTTGTCCGTTCAATCTCTTGATAAGCTATCTGACTTTCTTGTAAGTATGAATGTATCTCTAATGGAGCAACCTATATCCTCGGATGCAGATAAAGACCTATTATACTTTAAAAGTCCTATTCCCTTATGTGCAGATGAATCCTTTCATAGCTACGATGACCTGGAGGATATTTTTAAAAAATACCAATATATAAACATTAAGCTTGATAAAACTGGAGGATTAACTGAGGCATTAAAAATTGCTAAGAAAGCTAAAGAGCTTCAGAAAGGCGTGATGATTGGTTGTATGGTAGGCTCTTCTCTCTCAATGTTACCTGCCTTAACTTTATATGAATATGCCGACTACATAGATCTAGATGGCCCATGCTTCTTAAAACAAGACCAATTAAATGGAATTAAGTATGATGAAGGTTTTATAAGGTTAGCAGAAAAAATGTGTTGGGGCTAAAGCTTACTTTTCAGCTTTGGGTGTAAATATTTTCTTACCGTTATACATTCCTGTAGTCATATCTACATTGTGCGATAATCTCATTTCACCTGATTCTTTGTCTTCAACAATTTTAGCATTTGAAAGACTTTGATGAGCTCTTCTCATACCTCTACGTGAATTTGAAATCTTACTTTTTGGAACTGCCATAATCTTATCCTTATAATTTTGTTGGGTTAGGTGCGTCTCCGTAAACCTTGTTTGGATCAAATACTTTTTTATGCCCCAAACTTTCTAACTCAGCTTTATTCTGGTTATCTTCTAATTTAATTTTGCGATAAAAACAAGACTTATAGCCAACATGACAACTTGCCCCATTTTCACCAATTTCTACCTTCATAAATAGGGCATCTTGGTCATCGTCTATTAAAATTTCTAATACTTTCTGAGTGTATCCACTGGTAGCACCTTTGTGCCATATAGCTTGATGACTTCTACTAAAATAGTATGATTCCCTGGTTTTTATAGTTTTTTCTAGAGCTTCTTGGTTCATGTAGCCAGTCATAAGTACCTCGCCTGTAGAAGCATCAACTGTTGTCACAACAATTAACCCCTTTTCATCAAATTTAGGTGCTAGTTCATTGCTCTCTTCAACTTGCTCTATGGATATTCTTTTATTAAACATGATTATGTCATTTATATTGAAATAGCTTCAATGACAATAAAATATAAATAAAACAAATAAAAAACTAGTAGATACAAGGTTTTTTAGCTTATTCAATTACCTCAAATATAGTCTTAGCTTGCGTTTATAAAATTAGAATTAGACAAAGAAAATCTGCGTTGTATTAATCTTTAGTTCTCTTAAGCTTAATATGCCTTAGATGATTATGTTATTGTAGCTACTTAAGAAAAATATCTTGAATATTAGTTTGATAAGGTTTAACTGAAACATAAGAATTTAACTTAAGATAGGCATAAGATAATTCTAAAAATTAACTCTTAAAATAATAAATGTTTACACTATTAAAATCAAGCTGGGCGCTGTTCTTTGGTATAGCTATGATATTTCTTGCCAATGGTTTGCAGGGAACTTTGATTGGTGTGCGTGCATCTACAGAAGGTTACTCACCATTCATAGTCGGTATAATAATGACTGGATACTATGCTGGATTTATGTTGGGAGCAATTATTATTCCTGAGCGAATACAAAAAGTTGGTCATGTTAGAGTTTTTGCTTCCCTAGCATCAATTGCATCTATAGCAATCCTTCTTCATACTTTACATTTTTCATTAATTAGCTGGTTTTTAATGAGGTTTGCAACTGGATTTTGTTTTGTTGGAATGTATTGTGTTGCAGAAAGCTGGATTAATGACCAATCTGAAAATGAAAGCAGAGGACAAGCTTTGTCAATCTATATGATTATTAGTATGGGTGGTAATGCTATTGGTCAATTATTTTTAAACTTTGCAGACCCGAATGACACTACTCTTTTTATGCTTGTTTCAATTCTTATTTCAATGTCCCTGGTTCCAATTCTGATTACAGTTGGAAAGCAACCTGATTATTCAATAACAGAAATTTTATCTATCAGACAATTGTACAAGGCATCTCCATTAGGTGTTGTTTCTTCTATAGCTGTTGGAACAGCACATGGAGCACTTTGGGGAGTTGGTTCTGTTTACACTCTTATGAGCGGTTTAAGTGTATCTCAGACTTCATTCTTTATGTTTAGCTTTATTAGCGGAGGTGCAATTTTTCAGTACATAATTGGATATTTGTCAGATATATATGATAGAAGACTTGTTCTTACCATAGTCTCATTCACCGCATCTTTATTAAGTGTGCTTGCTTTAATTTTTAGTGCAGATTTTAATTTATTGTTAATTATAGCATTTATTTTTGGCGGATTAACAGTCCCTCTTTATTCTCTTGCAATAGCACATACTAATGATTTTCTTTCAAAATCTGAAATGATTGCTGCTAGTGGTGGTCTATTGTTTGTTGCTGGTATTGGCTTAACTATTGGTCCAATCATAGCTGGGTTATTTATGAATTTTTTAGGCTCTAATGGGTTTTGGATTTACTTATTTATCATCCATACTTTAATTGGGATATATGCATTGTATAGGATATCAGTAAGAGACTCTGTTCCTTTGAATGAACAGCGAAGTGCTGTCTTTGTTACAAGTAGATCATCGCCTGCAATTATGGAGCTTTATCCGGATGCAGAAGATTTAAGTAATGAAAATTAAGTTATAAATTTAGCTTAATTTCTAATTGCATTGTCTATCTCTTTTGTTTTTTAGCTACTATTCTATTTATTTAAAGTAGAACACTCCCACCATCTACCATCAATGTCTGGCCTGTAACAAATTTACTCTGATTACCTGCTAGATAGAGAATGGTGCCATAAATATCATCTACCTCTAAAGTTTTTTGAAGTATTTGTCCTTTAGCAATAACATCGAATGCTCTATCCGCTTTCTCACCAAGAAATTCTGCAGCAGAATCCGTCCTTACCATTGAAGGTGCAACTGAATTTACCCTAATTCCATCTTTACCTACCTCTCTTGCTATAACTCTAGTTAAGCCAAGCACAGCCGCTTTAGAAGAGGCATAGTCTGCAGCATAAGGCATTCCGTATATGGCAGCCAATGATGCAATGTTAATTATAGATCCACTTTTTTGTGTTCTCATTGAAGGTACTACAGCTCTACAGCAATTCCAGACACCCTTAACATTGACGTTCATTGCCTTATCCCATTGATCACTCTCTATATCTTCAAATCTGCTACTTTTTAAGGTTCCATATAAAGCAGCATTATTAACTAGGACATCAATCTTATTGAATTTTTCTAAAGTTTTAGATGCTAGATTTAAGCAGCTATCAAAATCAGTTACATCCAATTCAAGATTCAAACATTCACCTCCAACATTTTTAACAAGTTTTTCTGTCTCGTTACATGAAGCTATGTCTGCAGCGACTATATGTGCTCCAGCTTTTGCAAATTCAATACAATATTTTTGACCTAAGCCTCTTGCCGCGCCTGTAATTATTACTACTTTATCTTTCATTTTTTTTTCCTTACTAATAAATTAATCTTAAATATATATTTTTTCTATTAATGATTGTTTATGATATTCTCAATTTCTTCAAGAGTTAGTTCTTTTAGAATTTTTTTTGACAAAGCGTAATTAAATCCAGCTCGAGCTAGAACTCCAAACTCTCTATTCATTAATTTATCATCTAGAGTTTTTTTTCTATACACACCTAATGATTTTTTTTTAACTAACTTAGATGCAGCAATTAATTCAAGGTTCGGTTCTTCTGATTTTAAGGTATCAATACTGCTATCTATAATCTCATTATCAATTCCAAGTTGTTTTAATTTAAATTTAATTTTTGAAATTGACCATCCTTTGTGAATAAAATTCTTTGCTTTACTTTCTGAAAATAGATTGTCATTAAGGATATTTTGCTTTTCTAAATTTAAAATAATTTGATTAATAATAATTTCACTATCTTGATTTAGATCAGTATCTCTAACTTTCCTCTTTAAATACTCCTTAAGATTTTTTGAGCTAGAAGCATACTTTTCTAAGTACCAAAAAGCTTTCGCTTCAATTTTTTTATAATTTTCACTAATCATTTTTAATTAATCTAATTACTTCATCAGCCGCGAGATCTGATGGTGCCGCAGTAGATCTTAATTGTTTTATAGCATTAGCTGATGCATTAAGAATATTATTTTTATATTTATTATCATTAATAATTTTCTCTAATGTTTGCCCAATATTATTTATGCTACATTCTGACTGAATTAATTCAGGAATAACTTTTTTGTCATTAATGATGTTAATTAAGTTGGCAAATTTTGCCTGAGCCAGCATTTTAATGATGACATAGCTTAAAAAATTGAATTTATAAGCAACAAGGTATGCTATATTAAAGTACGAAAGCTCCAAAGCTACAGTACCAGAGGTAGCTATAGCATAATCTGCGACTACAAAAGACTCATACTTAGCCTCCTCATCATCTAGTATTGTTATTTTAAAATTAATATTCTTACCAATAATTAATTGTTCAATATATTTAGATAAAGATTTTTTAATTGGAAGTACAATTGAAAAATCTTTATAAAAATTAAAACTCTCAATTGCCTTTAAATAAATATTTAACAACTTATCAATCTCTGGTTTTCGACTTCCAGGTAAGATTAGTAAAATTGGTTTTGTATTGCCTGACAAGTATTTTTCATTAAATTGATTAAAAGTTATATCAGGCTTTTTTTTATGTGTAATTGGGTGTCCTACAAAACTTGTTGCGATACCTTCTTTTTCAAATAATTTTTTTTCAAATGGCAAGATAGTTAATAAATGGTTGACTGCAGATTTAACAGTAAAAACTCGCTTGGGTCTCCAGCCCCATATAGATGGAGCTACATAATGTATAATTTTGATTGATGGATTGATTGATTTTATTTTGTTAGCAACTCTAAGCGTAAAATCTGGACTATCAATAGTAATAACAATATCCGGCTTAAGTTCTGCTACTTGCTTAGTTACATTATTTATAATTTTTTTTATTTTTAAAATTTTAGGCACAACTTCAACAATACCCATTACATTAATCTCAGAAATATTATGAAAGTTATTAATCCCTCTTTTTAGTAACAATGAGCCACCTATTCCATATAACTCAAATTCACCTATAGATGATTGTTTCAGCGCATCTACTAAAGACGCACCAAGTTCATCGCCAGATTCTTCTCCTGTTATTATTACTATCTTCATTTACTACTCACTGAAATAATGTATACTTCCATTTGAAACTATAACAAATAAATATGACACAAACTGTTACTTTTTGCTTTGATTTTGGCAGTCCCTATTCTTATTTAGCCTATAAAAACTTAAACTCAATTACTGAAATTGGTGCAAATATTGATTTAAAGCCTGTTCTTGTGGGTGGTATATTTAAATCTACTGAAAATAGAGCTCCATTAATGATTCCTAAAAAATTTGCATATTTAGCTAAAGATATGGCTAGATGGTCAGAGAAACTGGCTGTTAAAATTAAGATGAATCCATACTTCCCTATTATAACTGTTCCACATATGCGTGGCGCACATGTTGCAAAAAAAATGAATCTGCTAGATGTGTATACAGAAAAAATGTTTGATGCTATTTGGGTTAAAGGCCTTAATCTTAATGATCAAATAATTCTATCAGAGGTTGCAATTGAATCTGGTATTGATGGTAATGACTTTGCTGAGGGTATTATGAGTGATGAAATTAAAGACGAACTAAAACAAAGTACACAATTTGCAATTGATAATGGAGCTTTTGGAGTTCCAACATTTTATTTAAATAATGAGATGTATTGGGGGATAGATAGTATGAAATTCCTTACTGACGATCTAAAAAAATAAGATTACTGCTTATCTTCATCATAATTTCTTGCCAGTATTGCACTTATACTAGGGGCAAATCTACTTAACAGCGAAGCTATCATAAGTAGTGAAAATTTAGGTATAACCAACACCTCTCTCTTATTTTTGATAATAGCATTAATAATTAGTTGAGCGGCCCTCTCTACTTTCATGCCTTTACTTTCATGCCCTCTATCATTTTTACCATAAGAGTTACCATCTTCTGTTAAGGCCTTGATTCCAACATCGGTATTTACAAAGCCTGGTGCGACTGTATTTACTTTAATGTTATATTCATATACCTCTGCTCTTAATGCATCAATAAATCCATGAAGTGCATGCTTAGCTCCGGCATAAACAGATCTTTTTTTAGTTGAAAGTTTTCCTAATAGACTAGTGTTCGTAACAATTTGTCCTGATTTTTTTCTAATCATATCAGGTAGTACAGATTTTGTTAAAGCAACTACTGATAAGTAATCTAAATTAATAACTCTTTTATAAACATCAAGATTGGTTTCATTTACTGAAGACCAGGCAGAAATTCCTGCATTATTTATTAGGATGTCAATAGCTCCAGTCTCTTTGATAACATCATTATACAATTTAGGAATGTCATTTAGATTCTCTAAATCATATGGAAATACATGTACAGTTGCGTTGGCACATAGAGCTTTAACTTCAGCTAATTCTTTTTCACGTCTAGCTGTTAAAACTAGTATAGCTCCGAATTTAGATAGCTGTATTGCAAGTTCCTTGCCTATTCCCGATGAGGCACCTGTGATCCAAACAACCTTATCATTAAAATAATTCATAAATTTTCCAATATATTTAAGCTTGCCCTTGATTTAATCTATTTTCAGCAAACTTTATTAACCTTGTCACAATAAAGTTAATTAGTAAATATATTGAACCTGCAACAATGAATATCTCAACTGGAGCATAGGTTTTTGAAATTATGGTCCTAGCAATACCTGTAATTTCCATAAGTGTGACAATACTAATTAAAGAACTTGCCTTAACCATAAGTATTATTTCATTGCCATAGGCAGGTAATGCCTGCCTGATTGTTATGGGTAATATGATTTTTCTCAATCTAAGCATTTTACTCATTCCTAGAGAACTTCCCGCCTCAATATAGCCCGGTCCAACTGACTGCATACCGCCTCTAATAATTTCAGCTGAATAAGCAGCGGTGCTTAAAGTTAATGTTAAGATTCCACAAAAGTAAGGCTCTTTAAAAAGCACCCATAAGAAACTTTCACGTACTACTGAAAACTGGCCAATACCATAATAAATAAAATAAAGTTGAAGAAGTAATGGTGTGCCTCTTATTCCATAAATAAAATAGTATGCAGGATTACTAATAAATTTATTTTTTGAAACACGCATAAGAGCAACAATTATTGCAAAAAAAAGACCAAGAATAGTAGATAGAAATACAACTTCTAAAGTAAGAGGGATGCCTTTAATAATTTTAAAGAATGATTCATACATTAATTCAAATCTCATTTAGATATCCTCTCTAACAAAGCCTTTGGAAAAACGACTTTCGGCTCGATTGAAAAGCTTGGATGAAAAAGATGTAATTATTAAATATAAAACAATTGCAACTGCATAAAATATAAATGGTTCATGAGTAGAGCCAGCCGCAACTCTAGATTGCCGCATAATTTCTACTAAACCTGTAACACTTATTAAGGCGGTGTCTTTTAATGTTACCTGCCAAACATTACCTATGCCTGGTAAGGCTATTCTTGCTACTTGTGGAAAGATTATTTTAAAAAACATACTATATTTACTCATACCTAACGTGTTTGCTGCTTCAAATTGACCTTTCGGTACTGCAAGAATAGCTCCTCTTATAACCTCTGTAGAATATGCTCCAGAAATTGCACCAACAGCAATGGTCCCAATTGTAAAGGGGCTTAGTTCTAAGTACCCATTATGTCCAAATATGCTTGCAACGTACATTAGGGCACTACTACCACCAAAAAATAAAAGGTATATAACCAGCAATTCTGGAACACCTCTGATGACAGTTGTATAAGTTTCAGCAATAAACTTTAATATGTATGAACTTGAAAGCTTAAAGCTTGCGAAAATTGTACCTATAATTAGACCGAGAAAAAGCGATGAAGTGCTAACCAATATAGTCATAACAGCACTTATAAGAAGTTCGTCACCCCAACCAGTATCTCCAAACGCTAGAAGTTCCATCATATTTTTAATAATAGGTTAAAAAAAAACGGCTGCAATATATTACAGCCGTTTTTGATCTTTTTTAATGATTAAATATTACGGAGCCAAATCTTTACCAAAATACTGAGTAGAAATTCTACCAATAGTTCCATCAGCAGCAGCTTCAGCTATAGCTTTATCAAACATAGCTTTTAGATCTGAATCTTCTTGTCTGATACCAGCTCCAACACCTTCACCTAGTAATCCACCAAATATGTTTGGACCAAAGAATGCAACGTTTGCACCAGATGGTGTGCCCATATAAGCTTCTATAGTACCGATGTCACTTAATGCAGCATCAATTCTACCAGCAGATAAATCTAAATTCATTTCATCTTGAGTTGGATAAATTTTAAGTTCTGCACTGCTTAAGTGAGTGTTAGCAAAGTCCTCGTGAATTGTAGCCGCTGTAACACCAATTCTTAACCCTTTAAGAGCTGCGTTTAACGTTCCAATAGTGCCTTTAGTAGCACCACTATCATCATCTAAGTTCAAATTTTTAGCAGTAGATAATGTAGTTAATGGTGAGCCTTTGACTGTAGACATTCTAGCAGGCTCAGTCATATAGGCTGAAGAAAAGCTGATAGTTTTCATTCTCTCTTCGGTAATCGACATGCCAGCCATGATTGCATCATACTTACCATTAGTTAAAGCTGGAATAATTCCATCCCAATCCTGTTGTACGAATTCACAATCTGCATTCATTCTTGCACATAAATCTCGAGCAAGATCAATTTCAGCGCCAACTAATTCGCCAGCTGCATTTGTATAGTTCCAAGGCTCGTATGCCCCTTCCGTTCCAATTCTTATTTTTGACCAGTCTCCTGCTAATGCAAAAGAAGATAAAGATAAGGTAATTAATAGTGTTGTAAAAAATTTAAATATTCTCACGGTTAACCTCCATATTATATAATATAGACAGCCTATCTTTAAAAATGGCTTATGAGCAAGTGTATTTTTAATAAACTCTTAATAAATCAGTCTTTTTTTAATCTATTCCAAAGATAGATTATAATTGCTATAGAAATAAGCCCCACTACGCCAGCGTCACCTAAATCTTTAACTAAGTTAACAAGATTACCTATAATATTTTGACCTAAAAATGGTGATGAAGGTCCAAATAAGACCTCTAAAATTATTGCAATAGCTATTAATAAAAGACCAAAATCTATTATTTCCCGTAAAATCATCTTAATTTTCGTTAACATGCAATAATTCTTTCTTTTGATAATTAATAGTCCCTAAGCTTAAAGCCTAGGGACTAGAAAGGACAGTGCTATTCTTTAAATAAATAAAGAATTACTCCTAAGGCAACAAGTCCAACAATACCTTGACTACCCAAGCTATTAATTAGACCAACAATATTGCCAGAGATGTCACCTAACCATGGAATTCTTCCAGTTGGGCTTAAAAGTGACGCTATAATTCCAAGACCTAATAAAGCTATTCCTAGCGAAGTAAGTCCAGCAATCATTCTTTTTGCATTATCTATCATATTTTATTCCTCTCGTTATTGTGATTAATCACATGGCACAACATTTTGTGTTAGTATGAGATTAACCTCCCTACATGTAGATGCCAAGAATCTAATAGTTTTTAAGATACTGATTATAATAGCTTATTATGGTTTTGTAAAAAGTAGTGATATAATTACCACATAATTTTTAGTTATAAAAATTGGGTAAAATAGATTTGATTCGATTAATTTATTTGTTTAAAAATTAACTAATGGCTAAAAATTTAAATAATCGATCTGATAAATCTTGTAAATTACTATCCTTATCAGTTACACCAAATATATATAAATCTGGCCTTACTATTAAGGAGCCACAAGAAATTATTTCACTAAATTCAGAATTTTTATAGGAATATTTAGAAATATCGATGAATTTTGCTCCAAGGGATTTGTATGCCTTCATTGATTCAGTAGATAGTTCACTCCCTATATTCCCATTACTTATAATTGTTAGGCAATAATCGATGATACTGTCTACGGAAAACCTTACGCCATCACCATCTGTCAAATCAAACCTTGGTAAAAGTATGCCAGTAAATTTATGTTGTAATGAATTATAAAAAATACCTGGATTAGTCTCTTTTGAAGGGTTTGCCTTTCTTCCTCCATAGGCTTGGTCTCTGGCTTCTGGTGCAACAGCGTCTTTAAGTGGGGTTTTCTTTTTATAAGCTACTGATATAGAATCAATTAACTGGCCGAGGGCTATTGAAGATTTAATCGTTTCCACCAGGTGAATCTCTCTCTCGATTTGATATGATTCAAGCACACTATTATGCACAGATCCTTTTAAAACTAGATTTAACTTCCAAAAAAGGTTTATGGCATCTCTTATTCCTGAATTTATTCCTTGGGCTGCATAAGGCGGCACCTGGTGAGCAGAATCACCAAGAAGAATTACATTACCACGCTTCCATTCGCTGACTCTTTTAGCTCTAGATTTATAAATATCAATTTGATCTATGCTAAATTCATTTGGTTTTAGCCAAGTAGACAAGAGGCTAGTTGCAGATTCGACGCTTTGCATATTTTTTGAAATTTCTCCTGCTAAAAGCTGAAACTCAAATCTGTGACGATTTGCCGGCATATGAATAGATACTGTTGGTCTGACTGAATCACAAATTTGACGAACAGCTTTATCTAAAGCCACTCCCTTGTTTAAAATTACATCAACAATAAGCCAATCTTTACTGTATTGCATATCAATATCTGGAATTTTTAATTTTGATTTTATAGAACTATCTATGCCATCACATGCAAGTAAAAACTTGCCTGATAGAATTTCAGTTTCTTTTGAATTAAGATCTTTATATGTAAGCAGTATTTTTTTGTTTGATTCGTTAAAATCAATAAGCTCACATTGATAAAACACATCTACATTCTTACTTTTTTTCAAACTATCAGTTAAAAGTTTTTCTAAGTCAGGCTGATAAAATGTGCTAATTGTTGCAAAGCCGTTTGAGGTTTTTTTGACTAAACTACTTTGAATAACTTTCCCATCAGGAAATTCAAAATCAATAGACTTTGGAATACTTATTTTTTCTTTAAATTCATTATATATACTCAGGTTAGATATTGCTCGCATAATTTCATCATCAAGAACAACCGCACTAGATTTAGAATAGATTTTATCTAGCTTTTCAATTATTGCGATTTTTAAAGAAGATTTGTTAAATAAGTTTGCTATAAACTGTCCTATCGGACCTAAGCCAACAATTATTACATCGTAATGAAATAGATTATTTTTCAAAGCTTTTCCTAAATTACCTTGACTATTACTTTCAATTTATATTGAATTCAAGTTAAATAATAATCAATTAAGAATTAAAAAATAAAATTTTCTATGACTAAAATAGTAAACTCTTGGAACGAGTGGGATCCATTAAAACATGTTATTGTTGGTAGGGCTGACAATTGTTGTATCCCTCCAGCAGAACCTGCAACAGATGCAAAAATTCCTGAAGATAGTGATATGACAGGTATGGATGGTCCACGGTCAGAAGAATCTATTATAAAGGCAAATATTCAATTAGATAATCTAGCTAAAATACTTGAGTCAAGAGGCATAAGGGTTGATAGGCCTACACCTTTAGAGTTTAATCAAAAAATATCTACGCCAGACTGGGAAAATGGATCAATGTTTGGATGTATGCCTCCAAGAGATGTAATTCTAACTTTAGGTAATGAAATGTTAGAGGCTACAATGTCCTACAGATCGAGATGGTTTGAATATCTTTGTTACAGACCTTTATTAGAAAAATATTTTAATGAGGATCCTAATATGAAATTTGAATCAGCTCCCAAACCAAGATTAACAGATGAATCATATAGAGAAAATTATTTAAGTAAGAATATAACAATTGAAGAAAGATTGAAGATGGTTGCAGATAAAAGGTTTGTAACTACTGAAAAGGAGATCTTATTTGATGCTGCTGATATTCTTAGACTGGGCAAGGATCTTTTTGTGCAGCATGGCTTTACCACAAACCTAAAGGGTAGTGACTGGTTGCGAAGACATTTTCCTAACCATAGAATACATACTTTAAATTTTCCAGGTGATCCTTATCCAATTCATATCGATGCAACTTTTACGCCTCTTCGTCCAGGCTTAATCATTAATAACCCAACAAGACAGCTACCTGAAGAGCAGCGAAAGATCTTTAAAAAAAATGATTGGGAAATTATTGATGCCGCACAACCTGCTCATAATCAACCTCCACCATTATGTTATTCTAGTATTTGGCTAAGTATGAATGTTCTTGTTGTAGACCCTAAAACAGTTTGCGTTGAAGAAACTGAAGTGTATCAATGTGAACAAATTGACAAGCTTGGATTTGAAGTGATACCAGTTCCATTTAGAGATGCATACCCTTTTGGTGGAGCCTTGCATTGCGCAACAACAGATGTTTATCGAGAGGGTAATTGTGAGGATTACTTTCCTAATCAATAAAACCTTCTTTTGCCAAAATAACATCTCTATTAATATAACAGTTCATAATTAAGCCAAAACTAATCATAGTTGCTAACATGGAGCTGCCACCATAAGATATTAATGGTAGTGGCACTCCCACTACTGGTAAAATACCCATCACCATACCTATATTGATAAAGATATGAATAAAAAATAGAAAAATTAACCCAGATGACATAAATTTACTAAAGTTACTTCGAGATTTATTAGCGATATTAATTGATACAAAAATTATAGATAAATAAATTAATAATAAAAATATTGTTCCTATAAAGCCAAACTCTTCTCCATACATTGTGAAAATAAAATCTGTATGCATTTCTGGTAAGAAATTAAGATGACTTTGTGTTCCATCTAAATAACCTTTGCCAGAAAAACCACCTGAACCTAACGCAATTTTAGATTGCATAATATGATACCCATTACCCAGAGGATCTCTTTCTGGGTTAAAAAAGGTATAGACTCTTTCTTTTTGATATTGATGTAAATATTGCCATCCTATTGGAATTGAGGCACAGGCAACCACAAAAGCAGCTATAAAATATTTATAATTAACACCTACAATCCAAAATATTGATCCTGCCCCTATGCAAATTATTATAGATGTTCCAAGATCTGGCTGAACAACTACTAGTCCAATAGGTATGATTGTAATAATTGCTGGAATAATCATTCTTGAAATTTTACTGACATCTATAAATGAAATTGAATGATAGTATTTAGCTAAACATAAGATTAATGAAACCTTAATAAATTCTGAGGGCTGCAGACTTATACCTGCAATTCTGATCCATCGTGTTGCACCATAAGTTTCAGTTCCTATGAAAAGAATAAGAATTAAAGCTAAAATATTTAGGAAAAATAATGGGTAAGCTAATTTAAGAATTAACTTAATATTCATTAAGCTAATTATTAAAAATATTGCTGCACTAATAAAAAATCTAATTAAATGGTTCTTTGCCCAAGGTTCAAAATTTCCTTCCGCAACACTGTAAAGAGATAGCAGGCCAAAAGAAAAGATAATTAGTAACAAAAATACTAAAAGATAATTTATTTCTTTTATACGATCAATTATACTTAATGAAGTTTTAATCTGATAAAAACTACGCATCTGACTTAAACATTCTTTTTACGTCTAATTTATTGTTAAAAATAAAATTCATAACATTTTTTGCAATAGGTGCTGCCACACTTGAGCCACTTCCACCATGTTCAATGAGAACTGAAATTGAATACTTAGGTTTTTCAATTGGACCATAGCCAATAAATACTCCATGATCTCTTTGTTCCCAATCTAAGTCTTTATTTTTAATAATACCTTCTTCTCTCTCCTTTATGGTGATTCTTCTTACTTGAGATGTTCCTGTTTTTCCTGCAAATTCATATTTACCTTTAATTCTAGATCCATATGCTGTGCCACCAGGAATATTAGTTGCTGAGTATAGGCAATCCTTAATAAAAGAAAGATGATTTTCATTAGCTAATAATTGAGTCGATAAATTTTTTTGAATTAAATTAGTTCCTTTATAGATAATATTGGCATTTAATTTTTTTCCACCATTAACTAATTGTGCGGTAGCAAAAGAAAGTTGTGCTGGGGTTGTTAGAAAATATCCTTGTCCTATTCCAGCAACCAATGATTCTCCTATCATCCAACTCTCACCCAAGACGTCCTTCTTCCATTTTTTATCAGGTACTGTACCTGATAACTCTTCTTCAAAATCTGTGAAAACTTTTTTTCCTAGTCCAAAACGTCTACAAACTTCGGCTATCTTATCAATCCCTATTTCTCTTGCTATAGTATAAAAATAAACATCACAGGATCTTTGGATGGCATCTTTCATGTTCATAAGACCATGACCATTCTTTTTCCAGCAATAAAAAGATTTAATTCCTGTCTCCATGGAGGCATCCTTAATTTCATAACTACCGTCACATTGTATTCTCTTATTTAAATCAAACCCCGCCTCTAATGCCGCTAGCGCTACAAAAGGCTTAATTGTCGACCCAGGTGGATAATAATTAGATATTGCCTTATTAATTAATGGCTTATAAATATTGCTAGTTAATAAGTTCCAATCACTATGAGAAATACCATTATAAAATTTATTTGGATCAAATGCAGGTGCTGATACAAGTGCTAAATAGTCTCCTGAATGAATATTAACTACCGTTACTGCTCCACTTAAACCATTTAATTGTTTGTAGCAAAAATCTTGGAGATCAGAATCAATTGTTAGCTGAACATCTTCTCCTTTTTTGCTATCAACTCTGTTTAGTTCTCTAATCTCTCTTCCAAATGCATTAATTTCTAGTCTCTTATTACCAATGATACCCCTAAGGTTAGAGTTCATAGATTTTTCTATTCCAACTTTACCAGATTTTGCATTGGTTAATTTAGAAAATGGATTATTATATGACTCTTCTTTATTTAGACTTGCAACATAGCCTACTAAGTGAGCTAAGCTTTCATTTTTTGGGTAGTACCTTTTAAAATCAACATTGGGGTATATGCCCATTAAATTATAGACATTTGCATTTAGTTTTGAAAATTCGTCCCAAGTCAGATTCTCAATTAATTTAATAGGCTTAAATTTAGAAAATTTTTTAGAAAGGTCGATAATTTTTTTAATTTCAAGTTTCTTTTCAGGTAAGATTGAATTGAAAGCAATTAAAGCCTTATGAACATCTCCTGTTTCCTCTAAGACAACGAGCGCCTGATAGTTTTCAGTATTCATTGCAACAAGATTTCCTGTTAAATCCAGGATACTTCCTCTAGCAGGCTCTATTAATCTATGGGTAGTCCTATTATCATCAGAAAGAGACTTATATTCATCATGTTTATATAGTTGTAAATATGCAAGTCTAGAGCCAAGAACTCCAAACAGTGCTGTTTGAGCAATAGCTAATAATGTTGCTCTTCTGCTTATTAACTTTTCTGAATTTGCTATGTCAAATGAAGAATGGATAGTTTTATTTCTCATTATAAGGCTCGATTAATAAAGATATTTTACACATAGGGTAGAAAATTAATGATATTAAAAAATATTTAATTAGCATGATATCAAAAGACAAATTAACCTTAAAAGATAATTTTATGATTAAGTATTCAGTAATTAAAAAGAATAACAATCCTAATGTAAAAATATAAAATCTAGGTTTAATGTTTCTAGATTCTACAAATAACGAACAAAACTCACTTAATATATAAAAAAATAAAAAAATACAACTTGTGTATCCTATTGGATAACCTATTAATATATCCGCATACAGGCCCCATAAAAAAAGTGATAGTACATAAAAAATTGGAAAATTTATTTTATTGCGCAAATAAACAGTTACACTCGCCACCAGTAAAAAATCAAAATACTTATTGATCTCAAGAAATAGACTGGCTGAGATAAGGAAAGCCAATATAAAATGAAAAGATATTTCTCTAAAAAATTTATATGTAAGAATATTACTTAAAAGCATCTTCATCAGCTTTATTGACCAATTCATATTTAATGATTCTTACTTTTGATAAATTGCCAGGATCTTCAAAAATATCAATTTCCACAAAACTATCTTTATTATTAATTTTAGATACCTTGCCAATTAATAAGCCTGAGGGAAAGACTCCTCCTTTTCCAGAAGTCATAACCAAATCATTAATATTAATCTTAGATAATTCTCTAATATAAAATATTCTAAGTTTTTTTAAATTTTGTCCAATAAGTATCCCTTGTATGTCTTTATCCGAAATAGAAACGGGAACTCTGCTGCTTAAGTCAGTCAACAATATCCCTCGTGATATATCTTGACTTACCTCGCTAACTCTTCCAATTAGGCCATTAGAACTAACTATTATATTGTTTTCTTTAAGGCCATGATTAGATCCAGCTTTAAGAAGTATAGAGGAGAAATAACGATTAGAGATATCTGCAAAAATCTCTACGGAAATACTTTCAAATTTATTTTCTTTGATTATTTTTAAATCAGATTCATATTTATCTACTTTAAGTCGTAAAGTTGAAAGTTCCTGAAATGTACTGCTAATTAAAGCTTGTTCATCATCATATTCTTGAAGATCTTTATATAGACCATTTATTTTTCTTGCTGTAAGCAAGCCGTTTTCTAATAAAATTATTGGTGTAGCAATTACAGATGACGTGCTCAATATTACATCTCTAATATTAGCCCTGCTTGTTGCATAAATCTTGTTAGTGTAATCAATATATATTAGAGCCAGAGAGATAATTCCAAGAACTACAGCTATGCCTATAGTTCTTAGATAATTATTCTTAATAAATCCAAAAGAATTATGCTCTAATGATCTCACTTAATTTAATAAGCAGAAGACAGAATTGGCTCAAAAGATCTTTCACTTTCTAAAGCTTTGCCACTGCCTAACGCAACACAATTAAGAGCTTCATCAGCAACAGTTACAGGAAGTCCTGTGGCATCCCTAATTGCCTCATCCATTTTTTCTAACAGTGCGCCGCCGCCTGTTAAAACGATACCCATATCAACTAAGTCAGCAGATAATTCTGGAGGTGTTTCTTCTAAAGCCGCTTTAACAGCATCAACAATATGTTGGATTGGTTCGGCTAAGGCTTCTGCAATTTGTGATTGATTTAATTCAATCTCTTTAGGAACTCCCGATGCTAAATCTCGACCTTTAATATCAATAGTTTTACCATCGCCTACTTTTGGGGCGATCGCAATTCCAACTTCTTTTTTAATAACTTCAGCAGAAGATTCGCCTATTAGTAAGTTATATCTCTTTCGCATAAATGCAATAATTGCGGTATCCATTGTATCTCCACCAATTCTAACTGAGCGTGAATAAACAATACCTCCAAGAGAAATGACTGCAATTTCAGTTGTACCGCCACCGATGTCAACTACCATTGAACCCTGAGGCTCATTAACAGGAAGGCCTGCCCCAATAGCTGCTGCCATTGGCTCTTCAATTAGAGATACTTTTCTAGCTCCTGCTGCTAAAGCTGAATCGTGAATGGCTCTTCTTTCAACAGGGGTTGAGCCAGTCGGCACACATATTATAACTCTCGGATTAGCAAATGTTCTTCTGTTATGAACTTTTCTAATAAAATATTTTATCATTTCTTCGGTAATAACAAAATCTGCTATAACCCCATCTTTCATTGGTCGAATAGCTTGTATGTGGCCAGGGGTTTTTCCAAGCATTTGTTTTGCTTCCATGCCAACTGCAATAACTTTACTTTTGCCTCTATCATGCAAGACGGCAACAACTGAAGGCTCGTTTAACACAATACCTCTATTTTTTACATACACGAGTGTGTTTGCTGTACCTAAATCAATAGCCATATCTGATGACCATAGTCCTATTAAATTATTAAACATTTGTTACCTTTCGTAGTTAAATTATTTCTAAGATATATTGCCTAGCTTAGAAGGAGTAGTTTTTTCTCTTTTTACAATAAGTTTATTTAATGCATTAATGTATGCCTTGGCAGACGCAACCAAAGTATCGGTATCAGCTCCCTGTCCAACAACTGTTTTTTCATTTTCAGACAGTCTTACAGAAACTACAGCCTGCGCATCAGTTCCTTCAGTCACAGCATGAACTTGATACAGTAATAGCTTAGCTTTATGCGGCATCAAAGCAGTAAGCGCATTAAATATTGCATCTACTGGACCATCACCTTCCGATTTAATAGAATGTTCATTTTCATCAATTAACAATGAAACTTCAGCTGTTTGAGGGCCTTTTGTACCAGCTATAACAGACAAGTCTTTTAAAGTTATGTGATCATTTACTCTGATAACTTGGTCATCAATGATTGCAATTATATCCTCGTCATAAACATTCTTTTTTTTATCTGCAAGTGCTTTAAAATTATTAAAAGATTCCTCAATTGCATTATCACCAATGTCATACCCTAATTCAATTATCTTTTGTTTAAAAGCATGCCTTCCTGAGTGTTTTCCCATGACAAGGTTTGACTCAGATACTCCAACACTTTCAGGTGTCATTATTTCATAAGTTTGAGAGTTTTTTAACATCCCATCTTGATGAATACCCGCTTCATGTGCAAAAGCATTTTTACCAACTATTGCTTTATTATATTGAACTGGAAAGCCAGTAACAGCTGAAACTAATTTTGATGTTCTATTTAATAGTTCAGTTTTAATATTAGTTGTAAATGGTAATAAGTCATTCCGAGTTTTGATGGCCATAACAACTTCTTCAAGAGCTGCGTTACCAGCACGTTCACCTAGGCCATTAATTGTACATTCTATTTGTCGGGCACCAGCGGTTATGCCAGCAAGAGAATTTGCAACAGCTATGCCAAGATCGTTATGGCAGTGTGTAGAAATTATTGCTTTATCAATATTAGGAACATTGTTTATAAGATGTTTAATTATTTCAGTAAATTCTTCAGGAACTGAATATCCTACTGTGTCTGGTATATTGATTGTAGTTGCACCATGTTTAATTGCTGCCTCCACAGTTCTACACATGAAATCTTTATCTGTTCTTGTTCCATCTTCACAAGACCACTCAATATCATCACATAAGTTTCTTGCATAAGATACGCTCTCAATAACTTTTTCATAAACTTGCTCAGAACTTAGTTCTAGTTTATGCTTCATGTGCAAGGCACTAGTAGAAATAAATGTATGAATTCTTGGTTGGGCAGCATGTTTCAAGGCACTAGCCGCAGCATCAATATCAAACTTTGAAGCACGGCTTAAGCCACACACTTTTGAATCTTTAATGGTCTTAGCAATTTCCGTTACAGCCTCTAGATCACCTTTGGAAGCCGCTGGAAACCCTGCTTCAATAATATCAACCCCCAAGGCCTCTAGTGCAATTGCAATTTTTAATTTTTCTTCAATGTTCATTGAGGCGCCTGGTGATTGCTCACCATCACGCAAAGTTGTATCGAATATCTGTATTTGATTTTTATTCATCATCTTAAATTCCTATTTATAATATTTAATTAAATTGTGTTTAAATTAAGTATCCCCAACGGTAGAAAATTACTTCACCGTGGGGCTGCTCAGCAGATCAAATAAAGATAGGAGAGATTTAGCAACTATAGAGTTCACACCCTTAAAATTTATAAATATTTTATAATTGCCCATAATCACTATTTTTAGTGTTATTTTGACAATTTATCAATAATTTAGTAGGGATTTTTACAGCTTAAAATTAGTAAAAACCCTGTAAAATATGGGAAAATGATTTAAGACTCAGTTCTTTTCTTTATCTACTAGCTTATTTTTTGCAATCCAAGGCATCATTGATCTCAGTTTTTGACCAACTTCTTCTATCTGATGTCCATCAATTTTTGCCCTCATTGCATGAAAATTCTTTGAGCCACTCTTATATTCTTCAATCCACTCTCTAGTAAAATCTCCAGATTGAATCTTATCAAGCACGCCTTTCATTTTCTTTTTAGTATCACTATCAACTACTATAGGTCCAGATACGTACTCTCCGTACTCTGCTGTATTGGAAATCGAATAATTCATATTAGCAATACCTCCTTCATAAATTAGATCAACGATCAATTTAACTTCATGTAAACACTCAAAGTAAGCCATTTCAGGAGGATAACCCGCTTCAGTTAAAGTCTCAAAACCATTTCTAATTAATTCTACTACTCCTCCACAAAGCACTGCTTGCTCTCCAAATAAATCTGTCTCACATTCATCTTTAAATGATGTTTCAATTGTCCCTGCTTTACCGCCACCAATAGCAGAGGCATACGATAGAGCAATAGAAAGAGCATCACCTGATTTATCTTTATCGATTGCAACTAAACATGGCACACCGCCACCTCTTTTATATTCAGATCGAACTGTATGGCCTGGACCTTTTGGTGCAATCATAAAAACATCTAGGTCATCTCTAGGTTCTATTAATTTAAAGTGAACATTTAAGCCATGTGCAAATGCTAATGCCCCACCAGTTTTAAGTTTTTGCTCAATATGATCTTTATAAACATCTGCTTGTAATTCATCTGGTACCAACATCATAATTACATCCGCCCATTCGGCAGCAGCTGATAAATTCATTACATTAAAGCCTTCCGCCTTAGCCTTTTCAGCACTAGAAGAATTCTCTCTTAGTCCAACAACTAATTCTTTTGCCCCTGAATCTTTTAAGTTAAGAGCATGAGCATGGCCTTGACTCCCATATCCAAAAATTGCAATCTTTTTTGATTTGATTAAATCTAAATCTGCGTCTTTTTCATAGTATACTTTCATATTTTTTTCCTTTTATAATTATTTATAATTTTTCGCTACCGCGAGCAATTGCAACAACACCTGTTCTTGAAATCTCAGATAAACCCAATGGAGTCATTAAGTCAATAAAAGCATCAATCTTTACAGGCGACCCATTTAGTTCAAATACAAATGAATCGTGTGTTGTGTCAATAACTTTTGCACGAAATGCATCGGATAATCTAAGAGATTCAACTCTTTTATCTCCAGTTGCAACAACTTTTACTAATGCCATCTCTCTTTCGATACCTTTTTTATCCAAAGTAATATTTATAGCTTTTTTAACTGGAATAAGTTTTTGAAGCTGTGCTATCATTTTATTAATAGTTTCCTCATTTCCAAGGGTAACAAATGTAATTCTAGAGATATGAGATTCTGCATCTACTTCAGCAACAGACAAGCTATCTATATTATAACCTCTTCCTGAAATAAGACCAATTACTCGAGCAAGTACACCCGGCTCATTATCAACTAGCACTGAAACTGTATGTTTACTTTCCATTATACTAAAGTTTTCCCTTCTAAAGAAATTTCTTTATCCTCATTATCTTTACCAAGCAACATTTGATTATGTGCTTTGCCCGATGGGATCATTGGATAAACATTTTCATTTTGATCAACAACACAGTCAAAGATAACTGGACCTTTATAATCTATCATTTCTTGAATGCCCTTGTCTAAATCTGCAGGTGATTGGACTCTTATTCCTTTGGCACCATAAGCTTCTGCAAGTTTTACAAAGTCAGGAAGAGCGTCTGTATAGCTATGAGAGTATCTCTTGTCATGCAACAACTCTTGCCATTGTCGAACCATTCCCATGTACTGGTTATTGATTATAAAAACCTTTACAGGTAGCTGATGCTGTATTGCTGTAGACATCTCTTGAATACACATTAAAATTGAAGCTTCACCAGCAATATCAATTACTAATTTATCTGGATGCGCTACTTGAGCTCCAATAGCTGCAGGTAACCCAAACCCCATTGTTCCTAAGCCTCCAGAAGTAATCCATCTATTTGGTTTATTAAACTTATAATGCTGAGCTGCCCACATTTGATGTTGACCAACTTCAGTAGTGATATAGCAATCTTTATCTTTAGTTAATTCATATAATCTCTGAATTGCATATTGAGGCTTGATAACTTTCTTATCAACTGCAAAAGAAAGTGAATCGGTTTTTCTCCAGTTATCAATAATGCCCCACCAACTTTTAACAGAAATTTTATCAACTTTATAAACATTTGATTTCCATAGTTTTATAGCGTCCTCTAATACATGAGCCACATCACCAACTAATGGAACATCGACTTTAATAGTTTTATTTATTGATGAAGGATCGATATCGATGTGTATTTTTTTAGAGTGTGGAGAAAATTCATCAACTTTTCCGGTAATTCTGTCATCGAATCTGGCCCCTATATTTATAAGTAGATCACAATCATGCATTGCCATATTAGCTTCATATGTTCCATGCATTCCTAGCATGCCTAAAAATTGATTATCGTCTCCTGGGAAAGCTCCTAGACCTTGAAGTGTCGAGGTTATTGGAAAGCCCGTTAAGCGAACAAACTCTCTTAATAATTGAACTGCAGCATTACCTGAATTGATTACTCCACCACCAGTGTAAAAGATTGGTTTTTTTGCACTAATAATTAATTTTAATGCTTCATCAATTTTATCTATGTTTGCTTTTAATTTTGGACGATAAGATTTATGTTTTATGGTTTCAGGTCCTATATAGGTTCCAGTCTGAAATTGGATGTCTTTTGGTATATCAACTAAGACTGGTCCCGGTCTTCCACTTGCGGCAACATAAAATGCTTCATGTAATATTCTTGAAAGATCATTAATGTCTTTAACTAACCAATTATGTTTAGTACATGGTCGTGTAATACCTACGGCATCACATTCCTGAAAAGCATCTGTACCTATTAAATGAGACGGTACCTGACCACTAATACATACAAGTGGAATTGAATCCATCATTGCATCTGCAAGGCCTGTAACTGCATTAGTTACTCCCGGGCCCGATGTAACTAAAAGTACACCAACTTTTCCACTAGAGCGTGCGTAGCCTTCTGCTGCATGCGCCGCACCTTGTTCATGCCTTACTAAATAATGATGTATTGAATTTTTGCCTTTGGCTAACTCGTCATAAATTGGAAGAACTGCACCACCGGGGTATCCAAATAGTGTATCAACTTTGTGGTCTTCAAATGCTTGAAGTACCATTTCTGCTCCAGTTAATTGAATACTTACCATAATATTTTACCTTTTAATTATTTCTTAGGTGAAACAGTTAAGTAATTTTAGGAATAAAGTCAAACAATTTTAATTAATGAAAAGTAAATTCTTTAAAAGCTTTTCATTAATTTCTTAAAAGATCTATTCCAAGAAATATTATTACTTTTTATCCATGTTTGCTGTCTTTTGATGTAATTTCTAGTTTTTTGTTTAGCTAGGGCAATAGCCTCAGATAAAGTTACATTGCCTAAAAAAAACTCATTTATTTCTCTAACTCCAATAGCCTTCATGATTGTACTTTCTTTGTCATGATTGAAGGAGTTTAGTTTTTTAACCTCATCAACCGCTCCTTCTTCAATCATCTTATCAAACCTTCTTTCGGCACTTGTATATAGATCCTCTCTTTCTGAATTAATTAGAAATTTATGATATTTTATATTTTTGATTATAGGTTTTGTATTAATTTGCCACTTATCTATTGGCTCTCCTGTAAACATTAAAACATTATACGCTCTGATAATCCTATTTTTATCATTACTACTTATTGTGCAGTTTGGATTTTTTTTAAGTAACTCATTAAATAGATAATTTATGCCATGTTCATTTATTATTTTATTAGTTGAATCTATTACGCTCTGTTCTATATCTGGAATTTCGGCAAGACCCTCTTCTAATGCCTTAAAGTAGAGGCCTGTACCACCAACAAGTATAGGTGTTTTTTTTTCTTGAAAAGATAATTCAATTTCTGCACAAGCATGTTTTATCCAATTGGCAACTGTATACTGAGATTTTCCATCTTGTGTTCCATATAGTTTATGTGGAACATTCTTTTGATCTTCAGTGGAAGGTCTGGATGTAAGGATTTGAAGGTCTTTATAGACTTGAAGGCTGTCTGTATTAATTATTATAGAATCAATATTCTTTGACAACTCTAGTGCAGTCTTAGATTTTCCACTTGCTGTAGGACCAAAAATTAATATTGCAGCTCTCTCATTCATATGAGCCAACAATTATTTAACTGATAGTTTTGCCCCAATATATTTTTTGGCATTTTGTCCCGCATAAAAAACCAATAGCACGTTTTCTTTACCTTGTGAAATTACATTGTCTATGATTTTTAAAAGATCACCAGGATTCTGGATTTGTTTGCCTTGAATTTCCATAATTATATCATCCTTAGAAATACCTTGGCGTAATAAGAATGAATCATTATCAATTTCAGATATAATTACACCGCTTAAAGTATTATTGATCTTTAGCCGCGCTCTATCTTCAGTAGAAATAGCCTTAACTTTAAGTCCTAATGCTTTTATGTTTACGTTGCTGCCATTATTTTCAATGTTAGCAAGCTCTTCGACTGATGGCTGAAGTCCTAAGTTTATTGAAAGCCTTATGATTTGCTCATTTCTCCACACTTTAACTTCTGCAAACTCACCAATTTCTGCATCTGCAACAAGTCTAGGTAGAACTCTCACAGACTCGACTTCATTACCATTGAATTCAATAATAATATCACCCTCTTCAACACCACTTATAGCCGCTGGACTTTCTGCTGTTAGTCCTTGTACCAGTGCACCATAAGTTTTAGCAAGGCCAACACTTTTAGCTATTTCATCTGTAACTTCTTGTATTCTTACTCCTAGCCAAGCTCTTTTTATTTCACCATTTTTTTGAAGTTGATCAATAATGTTGCTAACTAGATTTGAAGGAATCGCAAAGCCTATACCAATAGAACCACCTGATGGTGAAATTATTGCTGAATTAACTCCGATTACATTGCCTTCAAGGTCAAAAAGTGGTCCACCAGAGTTTCCTTTATTGATTGAAGCATCCGTTTGAATAAAGTTATCATATCTACCACCAAGCATTCTACCTCTAGCAGAAACTATGCCAGCTGTTACAGTTCCTCCTAGGCCATATGGATTACCTATCGCCATCACCCAGTTTCCTACTTTTGCAGAATCTGAATCTCCAAAGGAAACAAATGGTAAGTCAGAATCTGACTCAACTTTTAATAAGGCCAAGTCTGTTTCTTTGTCACTAGCTATTAATTTGGCTTCTATTTTTAGACCATCAGTAAATGTAACTTGAATATCTGAGGCATTTTCTACTACATGATTATTAGTAACAATAAAGCCACTTTTACTAATAACAAATCCAGAGCCAAGGGATTGAAATTCTCTTTCTGGGGGACCACTACCTTGTGGTGTATTAAATTGAAAATTAAAAAAGTCTTCAATTGATGGTGCGGCTTGCTGTTTTTGTTCAATTGTTCCAGTGGTTGAAATATTAACTACTGAAGGTGATAATTTTTCAGCTAGATTAGAAAAAGTTTCAGGTGCATTAAATGCATTTGCAGAATAAATACTTGTTAAAAAAATTAGAGCTACTAAAAATTTAGCTTTAGAAATTAAGAGCTTCATATATTACCTTACCATCCATATTAAAAATAATCCTAGTGCGGCTAAAGGTAGTCCTATCATTACTGCCGTAGCATCAGAGTATTCTAGAAATTTACTAAGTATTTTTTTCATTTGTTTTGGGAATATGGCGTATGTTAATCCTTCAAAAATCAAAATAAGACCTAATGCAGTAATTAACCACTCTATCATAGATATAAATTAATTTTGTGACTTACCTTCTGGATTACCAAAATATCTAAAGAATTCACTTTCAGGTGATAGTATCATAGTTGTATCAGAACTTTTTAAGCTTTCTATGTAAGCTTGCATCGCACGATAAAAATTAAAGAACTCTGGGTCCGTTTGGAATGCTTTAGCAAAAATTGAGCTGGCCTCTCCATCTCCTTCACCTCGAATTATATTAGCTTTTTTCTCTGCTTGTGACTTAAGGATTGTAACTTCTTTATCAGCTGTAGATCTAATAGTTTGAGCAATCTCAGCGCCTTGGGCTCTAAATTCTTTAGCTTCCCGGTCACGTTCAGTCTGCATTCTTCTATAGATTGCCTGGCTATTTGCATCGGGTAAGTCTGCTCGCTTAATTCTTACATCAACGATGTAGACTCCATAATTCTTAACTTCCTCATTAACATCTTCTGTAATTTCTCGCATTAAAGCGGATCGCTCTTCTGATAATACCATGTTTAAAGGCTGCTCACCAAGTACACCTCTTATTCTAGAATTAACAATTGTTGATATTCTTGATCTTGCAACATTTTCATTGCCAAGAGTTTTATAAAAACTTAGCACGTCTGTTATTTTAAATTTTATATAAGCATCAACTACTAAACGTTTTTGATCAGAGGCAATAACCTCTTCTGCAGGTGCATCAATATCTAATATTCTATTTTCAATAAAAACTACATTTTGAATAAATGGGATCTTAAAATTTAATCCAGGTTCAGTAATTACTCTCTTAGGGTCACCAAATTGAAGTACTAGTGCTTGTTTTACTTCTAAAACTGTAAATAAACTTAAGTATGCTGTTAGTGCAGCAAGGGCAATTAGTATCAGTGATATTTTTACTGTTTTCATTTAATTATTCAGCTTTCTTTTTACTAATTTCAGGTAGTGGTAAGTAAGGTAGGACTCCTTGTCCACTATCTTTGTCTATAATAATTTTATCCATATCACCAAAAACTACTTCCATTGTTTCATAGAAAATTCTTTGCTTAGTTACTATTGGCGCTTTTGTATATTCTGATTGTATAGATAGAAATCTAGCAGCTTTACCTTGACTGTCAGCCACTACAGATTGCTTATATCCTTCAGCTCCTTGTAGAATTTGTTCTGCTTCACCTCGAGCACGTGGAATAATATCATTAGCATAGGCTTCAGCTTCATTTCTTTGTCGCTCTAAATCAGCTCTTGCCGCTTGAACATCTCTAAATGAATCAATAACTTGTGCAGGCGGATCAGCTTTTTGTGTTTGAACCTGGGTAATCGTAACTCCTGTATCATAATCATCTAAAATACTTTGCATCAATACTCTTGTCTTATCTTCTATCTCAGTTCTACCTTCAGTAAAGATTGATTGGATCTTACTTTGACCAATGACTTCACGCATTGATGTTTCTGCTGCTGCTTTAATAGTAAGCGCAGGAGCTTGGACATTAAATAAGAATTTGCCTGCATCATTGATAATCCAGAAAACTGAGAAGTCTATATCAACAATATTTTCATCACCTGTAAGCATTAGACTTTCTTCTGGCACATCTCTAATTTGTGTAACTGTAGAATCGGGGCTTTGACGATAACCAACTTCAATTCTATTAACCTTAGTAACTTTCGGTGTAAGAGCTCTCTCTATTGGATAAGGAATATGATAATTCAAGCCTGGCTGAGTTGTTTGTGAAAATTTACCAAATTGAAGTACTACACCTTGTTCATCAGGCAATACTCTGTAAAAGCCAGTTGCCAACCAAATTAAAATAAGTGCTACTAATATTACTACTGGACCAAGCTTGCCAAAAAATGATCCTGGTATGAAACCTTTAAACTTATTCTGCAGATCTTTAATTAGAGCATCTAAATCTGGACCTTGACCGCCACCATTGCTGCCATTGCCACGATTGCCGCCACCTTGTGAACCCCAGGGATTATTATTATTATTATCAGACCAAGACATTAAATATTTTTTACAGTATTAATTAAGTTATGTATAATCATATCGTACAAAAGCAACTATTTAAAATTAAACAAAATATTGTCAACAATGTGTTATATGGGGTTTAATTTATTAATTACAATTATTAAAAAATGACAGAAACCTTAGAAAACCTTGTATTACATGCACTTGGTCAAGTATTTGACGAAGATAAAGATAAAAATATTGTCTCATTAGGGATCGTAAAAAGTATCAACATTGAATCTGGTCAAGCGACACTAATTTTAGAATTCAATAAAGATGATCCTAATATTAAAAAAATCTTTGATGAAAGTGAAAAAGCTTTAAGTGAAATTCCAGGAATAACTAAAGCTAATATAGTAACTACTTATCATAGTGAGCCCAAATCCAACGAAACTTTGCAAGGTGACATATCTAATTCTGACTCAGAAAAAATAACTCCTGGTCTTGGGACCTCTAAAATAAAATACATTCTTATGGTTGCCTCCGGCAAGGGTGGTGTTGGAAAATCTACAGTAGCAACAAATTTAGCAATAGCTTTTAAACGCATTGGCTTAAAAACATGTTTACTGGATGCTGACATTTATGGTCCATCAATCCCAACTATGTTTGATGTCCATGAGAAACCTGTTTCTGATGGTAAGCAAATAGAAACTATTAATAAATATGGTATCGCCACCATGTCAATTGGCTACATGGTTAATGATGATAATCCAATGATTTGGCGTGGCCTTATGGTTATGAAGGCTATTAATGAGCTTATCTCTAAGGTAAATTGGGGTGAAGCAGATATAATGGTTATAGATTTGCCACCTGGCACTGGCGATGTTCAACTGACCTTATCACAAAAATTAAAAATAGATGGCAGTGTCATTGTAACAACCCCCCAAGATGTTGCTCTAATTGATGTGGTAAGAGGATTAAAGATGTTTGAAAAAACTGAAATACCAATTTTAGGTTTAATTGAAAATATGAGCTACTTTGTAGCTCCAGATACTGGCAAACAATACCCGCTCTTTGGTGAAAGTAAGACTGAAAAAATTGCTGAGCAATACGATTATGAAATATTATCTAAAATTCCACATGATCCATTATTGTTAGAGCAATGTGAGAATGGTCACCCACTTACAGATTTAGTACCTGAACATAAAGTAAGTCGTATGTTTATTGAGCTGGCTGAAGTTGTATTGAAAAAATTAAAGTTACTGCGTCTTGCTAATACTTAATCTAAAGATCAAATTTCTTCTGTAACTCACCCCATTCACGTTTCGAAATTCCTTCAGCATCAGGGTCAATCGTTTCGCCTTTAATAACTTTCTTTAGTATTAAAATTTCTTTTGCTGAGAGTTGCGTACCTCCTATGCGATAGTCTTCAAATGCCTCGTAAGTAATCGGCACCCACTTCTTGACAATGTCTAAAATAATATCTGCATAGACTCTTATTTCATATTGTGCATGTGCATCAGCTCGCAGTGCTAAAAAATGTAAAAGATTATTTAAATCTATTTTCCAGTACCACTGCGTATAGGTATTTAGAGTCAGATTCATGCGGGCTAGTTCTCTAGCTATACCCATAGAGTTTTCATCTAAAGTTTCACCATCAGAATTTTCATTAAGCATCACTTCATAATTGTGATAAGTTTGCTCAGCATCATTTTTTAAAATTGAAATAACTTTTTGTGCCTCTTCAGGGCTTAGAGCTTCTGCTCGGCCTTGTTTATTTACTTCTGATTGTGAGGCTAAATTTTCAGCAGACGGAATGTAAAATTCCTTATCTAGGATGGAGTATCGAGCAGAGTATTCATTAACATTGGCGGTACGATGTCTAATCCATTGCCGTGCAATAAATATAGGTAATTTTACGTGCAGTTTGATTTCACACATTTCAAATGGTGTAGAATGCCAATGACGCATCAGGTATTTAATTAAACCTTTATCATTGGATATTTTTTTTGTGCCCTTACCATAAGAGACACGCGCTGATTGTACGATAGCGGTATCATCTCCCATGTAATCAATAACTCTAACAAAACCATGATCTAGTGCTGGTAGTGGTTTATATAGAATCTCTTCTAATGCAGGCACTGTAGCTCTTAAAGTGTTGCTACTACTGGCTCTAAGCTGTTCAACTTCTTCTATTTGGTCTTTATTTAGAGGCATACAAGGGAATCATTTATCAAGGTTTTCACTATATAATTATTATCTGCTTTAAAAAGAGGGTTTTATAAAATATAGTAATTTTGTTGGGGATATCCTCAGCTATGACGATAAACGATTTACGTAATAACCATTACGGACCCGGGGGCGGTACCCGGCACCTCCACCAAATTGCGGGGGTGAAATAGGATCGACGGATGCTTAAAGGTAAATTCTTTCGTTCGGTATTGTACCACCGTTATCGGACTAAATTACAAATGCTAACGATGATTTAGCGCTCGCTGCTTAAGTTTACTTAGGCAAGCGCGGTTTGGGAGGCACCGGGCAACAGAAGTCTCCCGCTAAGTTAATTATTGTATAGCATCCCTTTAATCTCTATCATTAAAATTGATAGCAACTCGGAAGTTAGGAATCTAATAATGTCACACTCTATACAAGTATTATACCCCGTTACTGAAACAACAAATTTTGATTATGATTATTACCTTGGCACTCATATGAACATAGTAGGCAAAGCTATAGGCGAGCATATCAAAAGTACTCTTGTTACAAAGGGTGTTGCGGGTGGTCCAAATGTACCTGCTGGATACCATGCTATTGCCACTATATTATTTGAAGATAAGGCTGCGTTAGATGCTGCTTTATCCAAGATGGGTCCTGCACTAGATGACATAGTAAACTTTACCAATAGTAAGCCTACTACATTAATTGGCGAAGTTGTTGGCTAAAAGTATTCTGCTAAAAATTTAGATAATTATGAGCGGACAAAGAAAATTTCTAAAAATGTGGTCACGTGCTGTAGGCATGCCAATTGGTGAAACTGATAAAGACAAACCTGAGTTTCAACCAATTACTCAGCGTGATGTAAAAAAAGCTCTTGCTTTGCGTACTTTTTGGATTGTGTTACACGTACTAACGTGTGTCTTAATTATTGCTGGTAATGGAAGAGTACTTAATTTCTGGTAATCAATAGCAATCTCCTGCTTTATTTTTTTTATTTTGAACTATATCATTTCTACTAATTAAATTTAAAGGAGTAACAATGAAAAATTTTATAATTACATTAATATTAGTTTTATTTTCTACATCTGCATTTGCTGGCTCATGTCCAATGATGGCAAAACAAGTAGATGACAAGATTGAGCAGGTTCAACAACTTCGTGATGATGCAATGGCTGCACATGAAAGTGGTGACCATGCAAAATCTGAAGAATTATTAAATCAAGCCATTGAGCTTTTTAAGAACTAGAATTAAGCCGAATATAATTCTTTACCTGATAGATCTTTAATTGAAGTATAGGTGATAGCTGTCTTGCCATTTATGGGCTTTTTAACATTGCGTTCTGGCTCAAGATAGTTTTCATCTATGGCAACTTTAATATTTCTGTGCAGGGTTTCTAGATTCTTCGAATCAAATTCAAAATCTACTAATTCGTAGTCAGTATCCCAAGTTACTTTAAAAGTGACATTAAACTTCATGATTTTATTAGTATAATATTTACAATTCACATTAAAGCCAAACTATGCATAAATAGCTATATGTTCAAAGATTCCAAAAAACATTTAAATGATACGGGTGAAAGTTATGCTCAACATTTAAAATTTGCATCCAACGTAGGCTTTAAGATGCTAATAGCTAGTATGCAGTGTTTCTTTCATGCAATTGTACCTAGTGTATTTAAGAACAGTGGAAGTAAGGCAATAAAAGAACTTTATAACCAAATAAATAACAGAAATTAAGGAAAAAAATTATGGCAACTTATGAATGTTCAGAGTGTGGAATGGGTATTAATGCAACATGTGCAAAATGTGATGCTCCGCTTATAGATGATAGTTTAAGACTTGATGATGGGACTGAAGTACAAATTTCAAAATGTCCAAACGAACATGGTAAAATTAAATCACCGATATGTTGTGGAGAAGATATGGCCTGTACCATTGAATAATCTGAAATACTACACATATGATATATTAAGAGAATCTAATAATTATACTTATGGTTAGAAAAAGAATCGAAAAAGACACTCTAGGTAATGTGTCGGTTGATAATGATAAATTTTGGGGTGCGCAAACACAACGCTCATTACAAAACTTTAAGATTGGTAATGATATTATGCCAATTGAAATTATTCATGCACTGGCAATAATAAAACTATCTTGTGCAAAAACCAATCTTAAACAAAAAAGTATTTCTAGCAAGATAGCTAATGCCATTGTGCAGTCTGCTAACACTGTTTTAACTGGAAAGTATGATGATCAGTTCCCACTTTCTGTATGGCAAACTGGTTCTGGTACACAAACTAATATGAATGTTAATGAAGTGATTGCCAATCTAGCTAATAAAAAACTAGGCAAGCCTTTGGGATCAAATAATCCAGTACATCCAAATGACCATGTAAACATGAGTCAATCTACTAACGACTCTTTTCCTACTGCAATTAATATTGCCGCAGCAATTCAAGTAAAAACTAATTTAGAGCCTGCATTAAAGAAGATTGAAACTACACTTAAGTCACAGGCAAAGAAATGGAATAAGATTATTAAAATTGGCCGTACACATTTACAAGATGCAACTCCTCTATCTTTAGGGCAAGAGTTCTCTGGTTATGCTGCTCAGATTAGCTCTAATATAAGAAGAATTAATTTTGCCACTACAGGCTTAATGGCTTTGGCACAAGGTGGTACTGCTGTTGGCACAGGTTTAAATACTAAGAAAAATTTTGATAAAATTGTAGCAATGGAAATTGGTAAAGCTACTAAAATTAGATTTAAAAGTGCAGACAATAAATTTCAAGCCCTCGCCTCTCATGATGCTATTCTTGAACTATCAGGAACATTAAATGTATTGGCTACAGATTTATTTAAAATAGCTAATGATATTAGGCTGCTTGCCTCTGGACCAAGATCTGGTTTAGGCGAACTTAGTCTCCCTGAAAACGAACCTGGCTCTTCAATTATGCCTGGTAAGGTCAACCCTACACAAAGTGAGGCTTTAACTATGGCTTGCTTACAGGTAATTGGTTTGCACAACACGTTGTCAATAGCATGTTCCCAAGGACACTTTGAGCTTAATGCCTTTAAACCTTTAATCGGCTTAAACATCATTAAATCAATTCAATTGCTCTATACCGGCATGAATAACTTTAATGACAAGTGCCTTAAGGGCATTAAACCAAATTTGAAAAATATCAAAACTGGCCTGGATAACTCTTTAATGCTAGTTACGGCTTTAGCCCCAACAATTGGCTACAATAAGGCTGCGGAGATGGCAAAATTAGCACATAAAAAAGGTATTTCTTTAACTGAAGCCAATGCTATTTTAAAATATGTTGATCCCAAAAAAATGAAGGGGCTTTTAGATCCTCGTAAAATGGTGAGTGCCTCTTAAATCCCTTATAGCCTGTGAATAAACATACTGTGAAAGTTAATGGGCATGATACTAGCGTATTTATTGAACAAGAATTCTGGATAGAGCTAAAAAATATCAGCAAATTACAAAAGAAATCAATTTCTAGAATTGTTTCAAATGTTGATAAAAATAAGAAAACACAAAATTTATCGAGTGCCATTAGATTATATCTACTGAATCATTTAAAGAATACTTAGAATGTCTAGTGCGCCACAATATCTTACATTATTAAACCCAAAACAATTAGAGGCCGTTAAGAGCATTGAGGGTCCAAATTTAGTTCTTGCTGGTGCCGGCACTGGTAAAACAAGGGTTTTAACTACTCGTGTTGCATACATCCTTGATCAAAATGCTGCTCAACCTTCTCAAATTCTATGCGTCACTTTTACGAATAAAGCCGCAAGAGAAATGGGTGAGCGTATTCAAAGTCTAATTCCAAATCGTTTTGATAAAATGCCTTGGATGGGTACCTTTCATTCGCTTGGTGCTAAAATTATTAGAAACCACGCAGAAGCTATAGGTCTTAAAAGTAGTTTTACGATCTTAGATAAAGATGATCAGATTGCTCTTATTAAACAAATTCTAAAATCAGAAAGCTTAGACCAATCACAAATTTCTCCTAAGTATGTTCAAGCAAAAATTGATAGCTGGAAAAATAAAGCCCTTAATCCAAATGACATTAATTCTCAACACCTTGATAGCTTTATCGACGATAAGGTCGCCAATATTTATAAAATATACCAAAGCCGACTATTTAATATTAACTGTTTAGACTTTGGAGACTTATTGCTGCAATGTATTAATTTGTTTAAAATTGAAGATATTCATAAGAGATATAGTAATAATTTTAAATTTATTCTAGTTGATGAGTACCAAGATACTAATGCTGCTCAATATATCTGGTTAAAAATGCTTGCCAGCCATCATCGTAATATTTGCTGCGTTGGTGATGATGACCAGTCTATTTATAGTTGGCGCGGGGCTCAAGCTGACAACATGCTTAAGTTTGAAAAAGAGAACCCCAGTACTAAAACTATTAAATTAGAACAAAACTACAGATCTACTAATAATATTCTTAAATCAGCTTCATCATTAATTAGTCATAATGAGATGCGTTTAGGCAAAGAGCTTTATTCTAAACAAGGTGATGGCAATAAAATAAATATTCATCTCACTAACTCTAGTGGTGACGAAGCCTCATTGATTGCCAAAGAAATATTAAAATACTCAAAAGATCAGCCTAATTTTGATGAGATGGCTGTATTAGTAAGAGCTACTTTTCAAACAAGAGAGATTGAAGAGTCTCTTATTAAGTATTCTGTTCCTTATCGAATAATTGGAGGAATAAGATTTTATGAGCGTGCTGAAATAAAAGATTCAATCTCCTACTTGCGTTTAGTCTATGAAAAACAGGATGACGTTGCATTTGAGCGTGCTTTGCTAGTGCCAAAACGTGGTATTGGCGATAAATCATTTGGAAAAATTATAAGTTTAGCCAAAGACAAAAGTTTATCTTTATTTAAAGCCGCACAAGCACTGGCTGGCTCAGATGAATTACCAAAAAAAGCTAAAGCAAGCTTAGAGGTGTTTATTCACCTTATAGAACGTTGTACATTAATGACTTCTTCTAAAAAATTTAATGATATCTTAAAAATATTATTGGATGAATCTGGTTATATGGAAATGTTAAAAAATGACAAAAATATTAATGCTTTAAGTAAGATTGAAAATATTAAAGAACTTATATTAGCTATGGATGACTATGCTAGTATTGAAGAATTTCTAGAACATATTTCTTTAGTTTCTGCCGTAGATACAACTTCAAATGATACAAAAGTTAGTTTAATGACTCTACATGCTGCTAAAGGCCTAGAATATGAGTTTGTATTTTTGCCTGGATGGGAAGAAGGATTGTTTCCGCATCAAAGAACAATCGATGAGTCTGGTACTAAGGGTATTGAAGAAGAGCGTCGCTTGGCGTACGTTGGTATTACTAGGGCAAAAAAAATATTGAATATCTCAACGTCACTAACAAGAAGGTTTCAGAACAATTGGATGCCTTCACTGCAATCTAGATTTATTGATGAACTAGACGAAGACTTTATCAAAAATATTAATCACATCTCTGAACATACAGATCCCTTTAATAATAATTTTGATGAATACAATCAAGATGATTCCTTTGTAATGAAGAAGCCTAAATTTATTGGCTCAAATAAATATATTAGTTCAAATTATGATAAAAGTTCCAGTTTTAAGACTGTCATGGAAATAGAGGCAGAAGAAAATGTGCGTGATATAAATGAAGATATTATGCTTAGTATTGGTCAAAAAGTTGAACATGAAAAATTTGGTATTGGTACTGTTAAGCATGTAGATGGAACTAAAGTGCATGTTGATTTTGATGCTCATGGTGTAAAAAAATTAATTTCAAACTTTCTAAATCCATGTTGAAAACTGAGGAAAAATTAAATGCAATACGCTCTCTTATGGATAAGCATGATATTGATGCCTGTATAGTTGATCAGACAGATGAGTTTCAAAATGAGTTTCTCCCAGAATATTCAAAAAGACTTGAATGGCTAACTGAATTTTCAGGTTCAGCTGGTGAAGCGCTTATTACCAAAAAATCTGCCTATTTATTTGTAGATGGTCGCTACACGTTACAGGCAAAAAATGAGGTGAATAATTCTGCTTACAAAGTATTTAACTACCTTGAAAAAACCCCAATTGAATTATTAAATTCTCTAAAACTTAAGAAAATTAATTTTGCTATTGATGGCAACATAGCTACAGCAAGAAAATTTAAAGCTTTAAAAGAGCAAACTAATGAAAATATCAAGATTAATTTACTTGAAAAAAACTTAATAGATTACATTTGGAATGATCGACCAATAAAGAAACCATCTGAAGTTTGGCATCATAAAAAACAATATCATGGATCAAATACTTATGAAAAAATAAAAATTATTACTAACACCCTTAAAAAAAATAATTCTGATTATTTATTAATAACGTCATGTGAATCAATTTGTTGGTTACTTAATATAAGGGCTGGTGATCTGCCTTACACACCTATATTTATGAGTCGAATGTTAATTAATAAAAAAGGTGAATGTTATTTATTTGCAGATGTGAAAGGAGGGTTAAAATTTCCAAAACTAATTAAAATTACAATTTTAAAAGGAAATTCAATAAGTGATTTTATAAGTAAAAAAGTTATAAAGAAAAGTATAATTGCTGATCCACGTACGATTTCTGTAAATATGTATAATATGCTCAAATATTATAAGATTAAAATAAAATTAATGAATGATCCTATAGAAATTCTAAAAGCTCAGAAAAATAAAATAGAAGTTCAGGGTATGCGTAATGCACACTTAAGAGATGGTGTGGCCTTAACCAAGTCAATATTTTGGATAAAGAATAAAGTTAATAATGATAAAAAACTTACTGAACTTGATGCTATCAAAAAAATAGATACTAACAGAAGTAAAAATAAGAGCTTTTTTTCATTAAGTTTCCCAACAATAGCTGGCTCTGGTCCCAATGGAGCTATTGTTCATTATCATGCTGATAAGAAATCAAATCGTAAAATTAAAAATTCAGATTTATTTCTAATTGATTCTGGTGGTCAATATTTTGATGGCACAACTGACGTTACAAGAACTATAGCTTTTAAGAAAACTACGTCTGAACAACGTAAAATGAATACCCTTGTACTCAAAGGTCATATTGCCGTAGCCACTAGCAAGTTTAACTCTACAGAAACTGGAACGACATTAAATGATAAAGCAAGAAAGTATTTAAGAGGACATAACTGTGACTTTGATCATGGTACTGGCCATGGTGTTGGATATTTTTTAAACGTACATGAGGGTCCCCACTCAATATCCTCTCGTTCTAAAGTTAAATTTAAATCTGGTATGGTAGTTTCTAATGAGCCTGGTTTTTATAAAAAAAATGCATATGGCATTAGAATAGAAAACTTAGTTGTAGTTATAAAAAATAAAAATAAACTTGAGTTAGAGACGCTAACATTGGCACCAATCGATCGATATTTAATTGATCTCAAATTACTTAAAAAAGATGAACTTGATTGGCTTAATGCCTACCACCAAAAAGTCTACACAAAATTACATCAGCATTTAAATCTAAAAGAAAGAGCGTGGCTTAAAATTGAATGTGCTAAATTATAATTCGCGAATAAAATCTAGCCATTCCTCTTCAGTAAAAGTTTTAATCCCTAATTCTTGCGCTTTCTTTAGTTTTGAGCCTGGTTTATCACCATAAACTAATATATCTGTTGAGTTACTAATACTCGAAACTACCTTTGCACCCATTCGCTCTGCAGTTGATTTGGCTTCAGATCGGGACATTGATTGTAATGAGCCTGTAAATAGTAACGATTTATTAGTTATCTTTGAAGTTTGAACTTTTGTGATTTCTATTGAGACATCACATTTGTCTATTAATTTTATTATCTCTTTTTGGTTTTCTTCTATTAATACATATTTAGCAAATGAACTTACAGCCTTGGGTCCAAGACCATCAAGATGATTTAAACTTTGCCTTAATAAATCTAAGCCGTTGGTTTTATCTATTTTTATTGAATCTATAAACTCTTTTATTGTTTTATAATTGCTCGCTATAAGCTTTGAATTTTTTTCACCAACATGCCTAATTCCTAGGGCATAAATGAGCTTTGATAAATATATCTTTTTTTTAATATTTATAGATTTTATAAGATTATTAAATGATAATTCACCCCATCCCTCAAAGCTTATAATTAAATCTTTTTTTTCTACCAGATTAATTATGTCTGAAAAAATATTTATGATTTTTTTATCATAAAAAAACTCTACTTGTTTCTCTCCTAGGCCATCTATATCTAAGGCTGTTCTAGATACAAAGTGTTTAAGACGTTCAATTTTTTGTGCCTTACAATTAAGATCACCTTCGCACCTAAGAACAACTTCATCTTTATCTTTTATTACTGAAGAATTGCAAGCCGGACACTTAGAGGGGATGATAAAGCTTTTATTTCTCACTTTATTTTTATCAAGAATAACTTCTATTATATAAGGTATAACATCTCCCGCGCGTTCTATTAAAACCTTATCTCCTTATCTAATATCTTTTTTAGAAATTTCATCAAAATTATGTAACGTAGCATTTGAAACTAGTACCCCGCCAACGTTTATTGGCTTTAAACGTGCCACAGGAGTTAGGGCTCCTGTCCTTCCAACTTGAATATCTATTTTTTTTATTTCTGTAACTGCAGTTTCAGCTGCAAACTTATGCGCAATTGCCCAACGTGGTGATTTACCAACATAGCTAAGTCTATTTTGTAGCTTTAGATCATTGACTTTGTAAACCAGCCCATCAATATCATATGGAATATCGTTTCTATTCTTAAATATATCCTTATGAATTTTATCTAATTCATCAATTGATTGAGCTAACGCTAATTTAGGACTTATTGGAATTCCCCATTTTTTTAAACTGTTCATTGTTTCATAGTATGTTGTGTTAATCTGTTGATCTGACAACCCAAAACCATGGGCAATAAACTTTAATGGTCGAGATTCAGTGATTCTGACATCTAACTGCCTTAGACTTCCAGCCGCTGCATTTCTGGGATTAGCAAATTTAGTTTCATTTTTAGCATTTAAACTAAGAAAATCTTCACGATCTATAAACACTTCACCTCTGACTTCAATCATATTTGGCGGCATCTTAGTCTTTAATTTTTTTGGTATTTCTTTAATAGTGCTAATATTATCAGTTACAACCTCACCTACTTCACCATTGCCTCGAGTTATACCCTCTTTTAGTATGCCGTTTTCATAAATAAGGTTTAATGATAATCCATCAATTTTAGGTTCAATTGAATATTCAAATTTTTTATTTTTTTCACCTAAAAAATTATTAATTTTTTTCTCAAAATTTAATAAGTCATCTCTATTCATAGCATTATCCAATGAAAGCATTCGAGATGGATGAGTAAATTTTGTAAATTGATTAGAGGGCTGTCCTCCAATCTCATTCAAGATAGATATGTCAGTTACAATGGATGGGTATTCATCTTTAAATTTTTGAAGCTTTTTTAGCAAAAGATCATAATCAGCATCACTAATCTCGGATGTATCTAAATTGTAATATAGATTGTTATGATATTTTATCTTCTCATGGATGGCTTCAACATCCTTTTTAATTTTCAAAGTATCCACTTATTTAAGTTGTTTTTGTATTTTCATTGATGAGTTTATACGAGGCTTTATACCAGTAACTACTCGGGTAATTATACCCCAAAGTTGCAGCGTATTTTTTAGCCTCATCAATAAGGCCTAAAGATAAATATATTTCAACCAATCTATGTAATGATTCTGGAGCAAATTTTGTCTGACTAAAATTCTCAATTATATAATTGTATCTTGCAATTGCTGAAACCCACTGATGATCTTTTTGATATTCTCGAGCAATATAGAGTTCTTTACTTGCTAATCTATCATTAATAATCTTTATTTTTTCTTTAGAATCTTTTGCATAATCTGAATCAGGAAATCTACTCACAACTTCTTTAAATGATTTTAAAGCTGCAAGCGTTAACGATTGATCTCTCTGTGCATCGCTAATTTGATTAAAATAATTAAGTGACTTTAAATAGTTTGCATAGTCAATTTCATTGCTACCAGGATTTAAAGCTAAGTACCTCTCAATAACATTAATACTTTCATCATGCATATTTGATCTTAGATAACAAAAGCCAGCCATTAATTGAGATTTGCTCGCCCAAGAAGTATATGGATACTGTCTTTCTATATCTTCAAATATTATCGCAGCATCAACATAGTCTTTTTTCTTTGTTTTCTTAAGTGCGTCAGCATACAAAATTGCCAATTTCTCACCTTCAGATTCAGGTGCCATGAGCTTATTACTTGCACAGCTAAATAAAATAAAGGTACAGGCTATAATTGTAATAATTGTTTTCTTCATATTCCCTAATAACAGATAAGCATTTTTTTAAAATCTTATTTTATTGATTATTGAGGAAGATAAAAGAGTTATATTTTACTTAAAGATTAATTGAATTAACTGATAGCTCACCTGGTAACATTTTATAATCAGACTGTTCATCGATTGTTATAAGATTCCAGTTATTATCGTCAGAAAAAATCTCTCTTATAGCCAAATGTGTAAGACTATGACCTGCACAGTAAGCTTCTATGTGAGCTAACACATGCGAACCAGTTAAATATAGGTCTCCTATAGCATCTAAAGCTTTATGTCTCACAGGTTCATTATAGAACTTTAAACCATCAGAATTAAGAGGCTCATTCTCTCCAAAGACAACAGCATTATCTAATGAGCCACCTTTAATAATACCATTTGTTTTTAGTTTTTCTAATTCAGTTTCAAATGTGAAGGTTCTACAGTCAGATAGTAGATTCTTAAAACTATGCTCATTCAAACTTTCTATAGCTATATTTTGATTTCCTACAGCTGTTCCAGGATAATTGATTGTATAGTCTATAGAGAGCTGGTTATTAGGAAGTATTTTAATAAAAGCATCATCTCTTTTAACTATAATTGGTTTTAAAATATTTAAAAATTTTCTTTTAGCTTTAAGCTTTTTTAAGCCGACTTTTTCTAAAGCTAAGCAGTATTGAAGAGAGCTTCCATCAAGAATAGGCATTTCATCATTGTCAATATCAATTAATAAATTATCAATACCAATGGCATGTAAGGCTGCCATTAAATGTTCAATTGTACTGACTCTTAGGCCAAATTCATTTTCTATTGAAGTGCAGAGTTGAGAAGATTTAACATTACAAATTAAAGCATCTATAATTCTTTGATTTAAAGGTAAATCACTATCAATTCTCTTAAACTTAATTCCAGTATTTGCTGGAGCTGGATGAAGTTTTACTTTTGAATAAATGCCTGAGTGTAATGAAGTACCTTCTAGTACACAGGTTTTTTTAATAGTATGTTGGTATGATGATTTCATTTAAAATGAATATACCTTTGAAATACACTGTAAAAAACACAAGGATTGTTACTTATTATTTCAAATTAAATGGCTTTAAAGAAGTTATAAAGCACTGATAATACTGACTCTTTCTTAGATGTTTGATTTTTTGAATCATATTGAAATTCTGTACTCAAGGCATAGCTCAGCATGCCCAAGCATGTGTTATTGCTCGTATTTTCAATAATAGACTTTAAGCCGTGCACTCTTTGTGGAGCGCCAATCCTAATGTTTTTGGTATTAAAAATATTTTTAGCCAGTTCAATAATATCATAATATTTTGCTCCTTCACCTGTCACTACAATGTGACTATTGGCTAAATCATAGTATTTACTGTTGATTATTTTTTTCTGTGATAGTTCAATAATCTCCTCAATACGATATTTGATGATCTCTTTGATGTGCAGCTGCTTTTCATTTAAGTTCTTAATATTACTATCGCTTCCCCATTTTATTCTTAATTGATTAGCTTCTTTTTCATTAATTTCTAAAATATCTTGTAAATCTTTATTTACATATTTAATTCCAATTTCAATTTGATCAGCATAAACTAATTGATTATCAATCATGATGGTAATCTCTGTTTTGTTATAATTTATATCTAAACATATAACTCCAAGATTTGATTCCATGTCATTAATTGAAGCTAAGGTACTAGCATAGGAAGAAAGGATACACTGACTCATTTGTATGCCACTCAATTCCAAAAGATTGCTGATATTTTTTAGCTTTTCTCTACTGACACTTATTATGTGCCATTTTACTGTAAGCATTTGTGCTTTAATTCCAATTGGATCAGAAACAATCCTTCTTTCATCAACTTTATAGCTGATTGGAAACGTATGTATTGGCTGATTTTCACTTTGGTACAAGTCTATAAAATCTTTTGAATTATAAAATGAGTTTATATGTTCTTTTGTGATCTCAATATTATTTAAAAATAATTCATGAGTTATATACTTGCTAGATGACTGTTCATCTACACTAACCAATACTTCATTAATTTTTTGACCTGCTAATTTTTCATTCTCGAGTAGCAATGATTTAAGATAGGAAGATAATATTTCAGTATCAAGATCATTGCCTACATTCCATTCACCTTTTTTTTCAGTCATAGCAAGAACTTGTATAATTGAGCCTTGGTTTGCTATTTCGATCTCTTGGGCTGTAATAAATTTAATAGAATTATTACCTACCTGAAGTGCATTAATTAAGTTTCTAGACATCAAAGCTACACTTCATCCAGGCCTGTTTTTAATTGTTCTCCGCCGGGTAGTTTGATAGTCGCTCTGCCAATCTCTCTAAGGTCTATTTCAATTATATTGCTACTAAAAATCTTCTGTTCTTGATCAAGCTGTTTTAATTTTTCTAACTGATCTAAAGACTTCTTTTCAGGTAATTTTATCTTGATATTTTGCTTTAAAATTAAATTCCATCTTCTATTTTCAATAAACTCTACCTCATTTAATTTAGCTAAAATTTCAGGATAATTTATATTAATCTCTTTTATTAATGTTGAAATATTAAGATTTCCCCCTGATCCTGTTACAGTTAATAGATCTGAATATTTATCAAACGAATTAATTAAGGTTATAATCTCACCCTCATCATCAATTAAATACTTTTTAGGACCTTCAATAAATACTGCATAAGGTGTATTTTCTACTATTGATATTTTCAATGTATCGGGGAGCAGTCTTTTAATTGAAATTCTTTTAATCCAATCAATATCTTCTATATTTTCCTGAGATTTCTCTAATGGGAAGTTAATTAAACCTACATCTTTATATTGATCAATTATCTTTCTAACTTCGTTCTCTGATGAACGATTATTGCCTTCTATTAGTATTTTCTCTATTGGTACAATACTATTAAGCAATGAGGGGATAAATATAGATATGCTAGAAAAAATAACCACCACAAGGATAGTGATCACCAGCAGACCATTGTTTATATGTTTACCTATTAATTGAAGCATTTTTAACTATCCAATCTATTAAATTATCAAAATCTATGCCATGAAATTTTGCAATTTCTGGGACTAAAGATGTTGGCGTCATGCCAGGCTGAGTGTTAATTTCTAATATAAAGAAAGTATCAGTTTTTTTATCTAAAATGAAATCTGATCGCGATACACCTTTACAATTCAATATATTGTGCGCTTTTAAGCCTAATTTTTCTACCTCATTAATCTTATCATCACTAATTCTTGGCGGTATAATGTGTTGAGTGCCGCCACTATCAAAATACTTTGATTCATAATCATAAAACTTATTCTTTGGCACTATTTCAATAGAACCTACTTGCTCATGCCCAAAAATAGCTACTTGTATTTCAGCTCCTTCAATAAATTCTTGCACTAATACTTTGTGCTTTTCATCTGAACAAACCTGACCTGCAATAATATTATTTATATAGTTATTTTTTTCTAATTCATTAAAAATAATTGCAACACCAACACTAGATCCATTATTGTTGGGTTTAATAACATAAGGAAATGGCATTGGTTCTTTGCCGATTAAGTCTTTAAGGTTGCACATTAGTGATTTTGGGTGTGCAAAGCCATTCTGCACAAATATTTTTCCTGATTCATGTTTATTCATAGCCAATTTAGATGAAATGACACCTGAATGGGTATATGGCACATTAGATTTTTCAAGTATTTTTTGAACCTCTCCATCCTCGCCCCAAGTACCGTGAAGGGCATTAAAAATAATATCTGGATTATGTATATTTATTTGCTCAGCAAGATCAGGATCAGCGTCTATTTCTGATACCTCGTAACCATTTCTTTTTAAAGAACCGATAATTTCTTCAGCAGATATTATACTAATTTCTCTCTCTGCCGATATTCCTCCATAGAGAACCATAATTTTTTTATTAATCACTACAGTATTATCTTTCACCTAAAATCTTTATTTCTAAATCTAATTCTATTCCTAATTTGTCTAATATATTATTTTTAACAAGATTACAAAAGTCTTCGATGCGGTTCGCTGAATTAGTTTGTCTATTTTCAATAAAGTTTGAATGTTTTGCTGAGAATGAGACACCATCAAATAAAATTTTATGACTTTCTGTTTTTTGAATCAGTTCCCAAGCTTTCATTAGGGTAATCTTTGAGTCTGGGTTCTTAAAAGTACTTCCCCCGGTTCTAATGCCTTTTGGTTGTGCTAAAGATCTTTTATCATTGATTTCATCCATTTTTTCTTTAATAAGATCTTGTTTTTTATTGATTGCATTCAATTTAATCTTTGTAAATATTATGTTGTCGGCATTATTATTTTTTCGATACTCAAAGAGTGATACAGATTTATTTATATTACAAACATTTCCTAAGTAATCAATTCCTTCGGCTGATATAAAAACATCATTAATTTCTCCACCAAAACATCCTGCGTTCATTGCTACTGCGCCACCAATATTTCCGGGTATTCCAGATAGGAACTCTAATCCTCCAATAGAATTTTTTTCACAAAATCTTGCAACAACTTTATCTAGTGCAGCTGCTCCTATAGTAAGTGCCTTATCTTCAAGGCCTATACATTGATACTTCTTACCTAATTTAATTACTAGTCCCTTAATTCCACCATCTCGTATTAATAGATTAGATCCTTGCCCAATTATTGTTCTTTTAAATTTACTAGGTAATTCATTTAAAATATCAATTAATTGTTCATTATTTTCACATAAATAAAAAACCTCAGCCTGGCCGCCAACTCCAAGCCATGAAGATTTAGCTAGGCTATGGTTATAAGATAAGCAACCGTCTAATTTGTTATGTTTCTCATAATATTGAAAAAAATTTATTACTTCAGACATTTTATTTTAAGTATTAATTCTATTAAAATATTCTTTGGCTTTAGTAGATACATCTCCTGCACCCATAAAGATTACTAAGTTTTTTTTACTTTTATGCTTTACTAATATCTCATCTATTTGTTCATATGAAGATAAGTGTATCGTAGGCACTTTTGATTTTTTTTGAATAACTTTAATTAATTTACTTAAATCAAATGAATAAATATTTTTTTCTCCTGCAGCATAAACATCTGTAACTAGAACTAGATCGGCTTTACTAAAGCATTTTGAGAATTCAAGCTGTAATGAGTTAACCCTTGAGTATCTATGAGGCTGAAATATTGCAATAACATTATTTGTTGTCTTAGAATCTTTTGCCGCAGACAATACATTCGTTATTTCAGTTGGATGATGGGCATAATCATCAATAAAAATATTATTACTAATGGATCCAATGGTAGTAAATCTTCTTGAAACACCTAAGAACTGTTTTAAGGATTCTTTTGTAATTTTTTGATTTAAATCTAATTTAATTGATATTGCTATGCCTGCCAAGGCATTAAGAATATTATGTGACCCAAGCATAGGGAGGTTATAGTTTTTAATAGTTTTTATTTTTGAAAGATTATTTTCAACATCAAAAATTACGCTATTTTTCTTAATCCTGATATTTATAGCTCTGATGTCAGCACCTTTATTTAAGCCGTATGTAATGATGGTAGTACTTTTAATATTACAAATTATTTTTTTTACATAGACATCATCACTACAAACAACAGCAAAGCCATAAAATGGTACTTGAGTAATAAATTTCTTAAAGCTTTTTTTTAAGGTTGAGAAACTTTTATAGTAATCTAAGTGTTCTTTATCAATGTTTGTTATAACAGAAATTGTTGAAGGTAACTCTAAGAAGGTTCCATCTGATTCATCTGCTTCCACAATCATCCATTCACCAGAACCTAATTTGGTGTTTGTTCCTATTTCATTAATAATACCCCCATTAATAATGGTAGGTCTTAAATTTTGTGCTGTTAATATACTAGAAACCATTGTTGTTGTAGTTGTTTTGCCATGTGATCCAGATATTGCAATTCCTTTTTTGAGTCTCATTAGATGAGAAAGTATTTTAGATCTAGGTAAGGTGGGTATTTTATTTTTTTGTGCTGCTACTATTTCAATATTGTTGTTTTTAATTGCTGTGGAATAAAAAACTGTACTAACATTTTTAATATTTGATTTTTTATGCCCCACAAAAACTTTTATATTTTTTTTGACTAGTCTTTCAGTGTTGCTATTTGCATTAACATCACTTCCTTGAACTTGATAACCCATATCAAACATAATTTCAGCAATGCCACTCATGCCAATTCCACCAATTCCAACAATATGTATTTTATCTTTTTTATTAATTATCATTAGTATTTTCGATTATATTCAGCATTTGGAGCGAAGAATTTATGTGTTTAAATCTACCTAATTTTTGATGAATGTACTTAATCTTATCAGGATTTTTATAAATTTTTAACAGACAGTTTGATAATATATTGCTATTTAGCCTATTATTACTAATTATCTCTGAGCAAGATAAAGATTTTAAGATTTTTGCATTATAAAGTTGATGATCGTCTACCGCATAAGGGAATGGGATTAAAACTGAAGGTTTTTGTGCAGTTATAATTTCATTAATAGTTGATGATCCGGATCTTGATACAATTATATTAGATGAAATTATTTTTCTTGGCATATCATTAAAATAATTACTCACTTCATGTTTAATTTTAAATGCTCTATAGATATGTTTAATTTTTTTTAAATCTTCCTGCCTACATTGATGATAGACAAATATATTTTTACCAACTAAATTTTGAAATTTAATTAATGCCATTGGTACTTCATTAGCTAAAGTATTTGAGCCCTGACTTCCACCTATAACTGAAATTATTATTTTATTAGATGTTTGTTTGTAATTATTAAATTTTATCATCTCTTCTCTTAGTGGCAGTCCTACACAAGAAGATTTATTAATAAATTTACTATCTAACATTCTGGTTTCTTTAAAAGTTAAAAAAATATTCTTAGATTTTTTTGCCAAAATTCTATTTGCCTTACCAATAACTGCATTAGCCTCATGTATTGATATGTTAATTCCAATAAATGATGCGTAGAGCATAAATGGAAGTGTTAAAAAACCACCAAAACCAATAATATGATATGGCTTTATCTTTAGTAACAAGACTAATGCTTGTATTATTATTAGTGGAAAACTTATAAATTGTTCAAGCCTTGAAACTGCCTTAGATCCAGTTTTTAGGACTATTACATCATTTTGATTTAAACTTTTAAAAAAAAATGCGCCCCTATAATCTGTTAATATGGTGCAACTAACTTTTTCTTTTAAAAATTTTTTATACATCGCAACCATAGGTATGCAATGTCCTCCTGTTCCACCTCCAATTAAAATTATTGCTTTCATAAAAGTTATTTACTTTTTAATTATGGCTTTTTTTTGTAAGAAGTAACATCAATCCAAGTGTGAAAGATATACCAAGAATAGATGAGCCCCCATAGCTAATGAATGGTAATGTCATTCCAGTTGAAGGAATTAATCTTAAGTTTACTGCAGCATGAACTAAGGTTTGTAGAGATAAATATACAGTCAAAGAGAATAAGCATAATTGTACAAAGTGATCTTTCTCATTATAAGCTCTTCTAAAAGATCTATAGGCAATATAAAAAAACAAAAATAATATAATTAAACACCCAATCACACCATATTCCTCAGCAATAACTGCAAAAATATAGTCAGTATGAGATTCTTGTAAGTCATTTTTTAATTTACCTTCACCTTGTCCTACACCAAAGAACCCACCTTCAATAAAAGCACTGATTGATCTGGTTGCTTGAGATATATCATATTGCTCGGGTGATAAAAAAGAGTTCACTCTATGTTCAACATTCGAGTTAAAAAAATATATCCCAATAAAGCTAATAAAGCCTAAAACAATAATTATAATTAAAATAGGAAAGCTAAATCCACTTAGAAAAAAACTAGATATAAAAATAGCTGATACAATTACCAATTGACCGATATCTGGTTGTTTAATAAGAATTAAAGCGACTAAAATGTATAAAATAAAACTATAAAAATATTTTTTACTATTAATTTTATCAATTTTATTTTCTAGAGTTAGTGCCAATATAATACAAAATATAGGTTTTATTAGCTCTACTGGCATAAGCGTAATAAATGTAAAATCAAGCCACCTCGATGAACCTTTTTTTTCTATCCCAAAACTGGGAATAATTGTAGCTAGTAGAAGTATAAATAATACTATGTATAGTAATGGCGCATACTTTTTAAGATTTTTTAGATCTATAAAGGAGATTAATATAAAAATATTAATACCCATTACCAAATAAGCAGATTGAATTGTAAAGGCATTAAATATACTTACCTCGTCAACAAGTGAGCTTCCTGGCTTAATTGTAAAACTTATTACCAGGCCAAAAAATGATAAGACAAAAAAAGAAATTAATAATGATTTATCAATATTTAACCACCAATTTAAAAGTACACTTGTATCTTTATTGTCAATTATTTCATTCATAATATTTAATTATTATTAATATGATATTTAAATGAATTGCCTCTAGTTTCAAAATTTTTATATTGATCAAAAGAGGCTGCTGCAGGTGAAAATAGAATAGTAACTTTATTTTTATTTTTTTTAGAATCTTTTAATGCCTCGCTAATTGCTTTAGATAGATATTTTACATAAACTGTATCAATATGCTCATTAAATGAATCATAAAATACATTTTTAGTAGTGCCAATTATATATACTTTTCTAACATTCTTTAAATGCGGAATTACCACACTTATATCTTTCGTTTTGGCGATACCACCACAAATCCAATATATATTTTTATAGTTTTGTAGCGCAGGCAGTGTAGATTCAAAATTAGTAGCCTTAGAGTCATTAATTATAATAATCTTTTTATTACTTTTTATTATCTCTTGTCTGTGAGGTAATCCAATAAAATTATTTATTGCTTTGATACTTATGCTGTTTCTCAAGTTTATTAAGTCCAATAAAGCAAGTACGTTACTAATATTTTCTTGATTATGAAGGCCAAATAAATAAGGATTTTTTGATCTGTATATTAGTTTATTGTCTTTAAAAATTGAATTCTTATCAAAATAAAGATTGCTTTTTTTATCAATGCTAGAAATTGTTATTAACTTCTGACTTTTATTATTTTTTATATGACTAACAAAATTTTTAGTAAGCTTATGATCTATAGACATAATCCCATAATCGTTATCTGAAAAAGATTTAAATAATTTGAATTTTTGTTTTGCATACTCTTTTAGTGTGCCATGTCTTTTAATGTGATCATTTGATAAATTGGTTAATATAGAAAAATTTGGTTTAAATATCTTTGTTGTCTCTAGTTGGTAAGATGATACTTCAATAATATAAAAGCCTTTATTAATTTTATGTGATTGAAAAATAGACTTACCAATATTCCCTACTAAACTAGTTTTAAATTCTAAAGCTTTTAAAGTATGATTTATTAAAGATACTACAGTAGACTTACCGTTTGTCCCCGTAACAGCAATAACTTTAATATTATTCTTATGCTTATCTGATTTAGAATTAAGATATAATTGAAACATATCTAGTTCACTCAAAATTTTGATGTTTTTTTTCTTTAATATTTTTATAATTGGATGACTAATCTTGCCTTTTGTTGGAATTCCTGGACTTGGAATACAGTAATCAAGTGTATTAAAATTAAACTTTTTTAGATCTATATTAGAAACTTTATCTTTTTTTAATGAAGCTAATACGCCCTTATTATCATCAAAGACGTAGACTCTAGCCCCACTCATTTGAAGAGATTTATAAAGATTTAAACCTGTCTGTCCTAGCCCTAAAATAAGAATTTGCTTATTTTTAAAAATAGAGGAAGTAATCATTTTTTATCTTATCTTTAGACTTGCAAGTCCGATAATTGCTAAAATAATTGTAATTATCCAAAAGCGAATAACAATTTGTGACTCTGGCCATCCCTTTTTTTCAAAATGATGATGTAAAGGAGCCATCTTAAAAAATCTTTTTCCAGTGGTTTTGAAATAACCAACTTGAATAATAACAGACAAAGCTTCTACAACAAATAATCCACCAATTACTGCCAAAACTAGCTCATGTTTTATCATTATCGCTATAGCAGCAATTGTAGCACCTAGCGATAGAGAGCCTGTATCACCCATAAATACCATTGCTGGCGGCGCATTGTACCAAAGAAATCCTAGCGCAGAACCAATGAGTGCTGCACAAAGAATTGTTAACTCTCCAGCTCCAGGAATATAATCCAAGTAAAGATATTCAGCGAAAATAATATTACCAGCTAAATAACATATTATCGCAAAAGACAGCGCCACAATCATAACAGGAACAATTGCCAAGCCATCCAAGCCATCCGTTAAATTTACCGCATTTGCAGAACCAACTATTACTATAAGTATAAATGGTATAAAAAATATTCCCAATGCAATGAAATGGTTTTTAAAAAATGGCAAGGATAGCATTTGTAGATTTTCAATATTTAAATTTGATATCAAGAATATAAAAAATAATGTACATCCTATTTCAAGTAAGATTTTATATTTTCCTCTTAAACCGTCACTTGTATTGCTAGAAATTTTTTTATAATCATCTAAAAAGCCTATTGATCCAAAGGATATCATTATAAAAATACATGGCCATAATATTTGGCTTGAATAATTGCCCCAAAGCAAGATTGAAATTAAAATTGATAATAAGATTATAACCCCTCCCATTGTTGGGGTGCCTTTTTTAGCAATCAAATGAGTTTCTGGGCCATCTAGTCTTATTGGCTGCCCCTCTAATTGAAATTTTGAAATTTGTCTGATTAAAAAAGGACCAAAAAATAGAATAAAAAATAAAGAAGTCATTAATGCTAATCCAAACCTCATAGTAAGATATGAAATAATGCTTAGAGAGGTACCACCTAATTCAAAATAATTTATTAAGTACAAGATCATAATTAATTTTCGATTGGTTTAATTAGATGGTTTACAACTTTTTGTAAGTTGATGGAGTTAGAGCCTTTAATGAAGATGTTGTTATCATAGTATAAATGATTTTTTAAATCATTTATTAATACGTTTGTGTCTCTATAAAAAAATGTATTACTTAAAAGATTCATCTGTTTATATTTATAGAGTATTTTACCTACCAAAAGATAAATATTATTTTTATTTTGTTTTAAAAGCTTTAATAACTTTAAGTGATAATAATTAGTTTTAGATCCTAATTCATTCATATCACCCACTATAATTAGATTCTGTTTTTTACTTATGTTTAAAAATATTTCTAAACTTGCAACCATTGAGGCAGGACTTGAATTATATGAATGATTATGTATTTGTATATTTTTATCTAATAATTTAGTGGTTATAATATTACCTCTCCCCTCAGTTAACATTAATGATGATAATTTTTTAATTCTTGTAATATTTACACCCGTAGCTTTGAGACAGGCTAAAATTGCCATTGAGTTACCTACTAGGTAATCATTTATTGAATTAACAGTATAATTTATCTTTTTTGAATTTTGAAACTTAACTTCAACTAAATATTTGGTTTTGTTTAAACTTAACTTACTAAGAGTAAAGTTTGCTTTGGTTTGTTTGGAGTATGTTAAAATATTAATAATTTTATTTTTATTGGCTTTGTTTTTTAGCTTATTATAATATTTATTATCTTTATTTAGGATTAAAGTTTGTAATGGGTAATCTTTATTAATGATTTCAGCTTTTGCATCAGCTATTTGCTTTTCATTATCAAAATTTCCACCGTGTACATAGCTAACATTCAATACTACTCCAATATGAGGCCTTAATATCTTAATTAATCTAGTAATCTCACCTGAATGATTCATGCCAATTTCAAATATTGCAATTTTAGTATTTTTTGGCATATTTAATATTTCTAAAGGTACGCCAAAAATATTATTAAATGATTTTTGTGCTGAAAAAATATTATCGTCTTGATTTAGTGTGTGAGTTAAGGCGTCTTTTGTACTTGTCTTTCCAACACTACCTGTAATTGCTATAATATTAGCTACTGATTTTAGCCTGGCATGTTTTGCTAATTTTATTAATGCTAGATGTGTATTTTTAACAACAATTTGAAATATTTTTACTCTAGGATTTTTTTTTTCGACAAATGCTAAGATTGCACCATTATTTTTTGCTTGAGCAATAAATTTATTTCCATCATTTTTTTTGCCTTTATAAGCAAAAAAAATATTGTTTTTTTTAATATTTCTAGAATCTAAGCTACAGCCACTAAAGTTTAGGCTATTTATTTCTGTGTTAAATAGTTTATTAATATCTTTATTATTTATTAATATTTTAGACATCTAGTAACTTATTTAATATATTTCTTTGCAATTTTAGCATCGTCAAATGAAATTGTCTTATCTTTTATAATTTGATATTTTTCATGTCCCTTACCAGCTATTATTAAAATATCATTAGACTTTAGATTACTAATCGCATGTTTAATTGCCTCTTCTCTATTTGGAATTTCAAATATATTATTTGATTTATTTATAATTTCAGATCTTATTTTGCTCGCATTTTCATTTCTGGGATTGTCATCAGTTACAACCACTAAATCTGCATATTTTGTTGCTATTTTACCCATAACCTGTCTTTTATTCTTATCTCTATCTCCACCACAACCAAACACAATGTGAAGCTTATTTGGATTCATTAGTTTAGTTTCTTGTAGTACATTTTTTAAGGCATCTGGGGTATGTGCAAAATCAATAAATACCTTAGCTTTATTTTTTTTTACGCCTGCCAACTCCATTCTCCCTGGTACATTAGGTGCTGCTAAAGATAATTTTGATATTTTTTTAAGCTCATAACCCATTTCAGCAACCATAGTTGCTGCTAATAAAAAGTTTTGTACTTGAAATTCTGGTAGGTTATTAAATTTAAAGGTATAGGTTTTCTTGAGATGTTTTAATTTTGCATTTATTTTTTCACTCATTCTATCAAATTTCATAATTTGATAATCAGAAATTTTAAATCCAAATGTTTTAAAATTAATTTTATTTTTCTTAAGCTTATTTTTTATAAGATTATAATACTTAGTATCTTTTGATATAATATTTATTGCTTCATTTTTATTTTTATTATTTATAAATAATTTTAACTTTGCATTTATATAATTATTTATATTCTTGTGATAATCCAGATGATCATGTGAAATATTTGTTAAAGCAAGTATTTTATAATCTAATCCAAACACTCTGTTCTGATCTAAGGCATGACTTGATGCTTCCATAACTATTGAATTATATTTATTAAGTGTGAATTTGTTTAATAGCTGAGCAATCTGTATTGAATCAGGGGTTGTTAGGTTTGATTGAATTTGTTTAAAATTACTTCCTAATGTTCCTATGCTCCCGCATTTATTACCTAACTTAGTTAAAATATATTGAACATAAAATGCGACAGAAGTCTTTCCATTTGTACCTGTAATAGCAATTTTATTTGCAATTGCTATTTGATGATAGTTATAAGAAAATAAAGCTAGTTCTTTTCTGATGTTTTTAACAAAAAAAAAGGGAACTTTAGATTTATATTTTTTATTTTGAGTTGTAACAATAGCTGCTGGATTTTTTTTTAAAACTTCTTTTATATATTTATTGCCATCATCTTTTGACCCAGGAATTGCAAAGAATATAAAGTTTTTTTTAACATTGTGGCTATCAATTGCCATGCCTTCAATAGTAAGGCCTTTTGCTTTAACTTTTTTAAGCAGATTTGAAACCATTATTGCGATGATGTATTAATCAATAAGTTATTATTTTTTAATTTATATTGACTATTTATGGCTAAAATAGGGCTAATTCTATCAATAGTTAATCTTGCTACTTTAGCTGCATTCCAGCTAGCGTACGCATAACACGGTCCATCTAAACTGCAATAAGGTCGATCAAATACAGTAAGTAATATGTATTCTGGCTTATGAATTGGAAAAGCTGAAATGAAAGAAGTTAACTTATGATCTTTACTATATTTTCCAGCTTGAAAAGTTCTTGCTGTTCCAGTTTTACCTCCAATTATATGTTTATTCCCACTAGTAAAAAATGCCTCTTTTGCGGTTCCATCTGCTACTACTTGACTAAATAAGAATCTCATATTTTCACTAGTTTCTTCACTAAAGACCTTAATATGATCTTTTTTATTTTTATCTACACTCTTTAAAAAAGTAGGTTCTATTAAGTATCCACCATTTAATACTGTTGCAGTTGCTAAAATTAAATGCAGTGGGCTAATTGAGAGTCCATATCCATAAGAAATTGAATCGGTGCTTACATCACTCCATGGATCTGGAGACTTAGGTGTGCTTAATTCTGGTATATTTAAATTTACTCTGTCAAAGAAACCTAATTGACCAAGATATATTTGTTGTAGATTACTGCCGATTTCACGTACCATGTTAATAGTGCCAACATTTGAAGATTTCACAAAAATATCTCTAACACTGCATTCACTTTGATCACAAGTATCATGAACATCACTTATTTTATCTTTACCAATTTTAATACTTTTAGGAACTGGGAACTTACTATTTAAATCAAATTTATTTTCCTCTAGACCTATTGCCACAGTAAATGTTTTCATTACTGACCCAAATTCATATATGCCCTTTGTATTTTTATTAAATAATTTTAAATCAGAAGAATTATAAGATTTATTCGGATCATAATCTGGAAGAGACACCATTGATATAATTTCTCCAGTGTTAATATCCATTAAAATTGAAGATGCACCTAGTGCTCTATATTTATCAATTCCATTCAATAATTCATCTCTAATAGCATGCTGAACTTGTATGTCTATAGATGAGACTAAGTTATTATTCTTAATATTTTGACTAAGTTTAGCACCATATGATTTTTCAATTCCAGCTATTCCAGCATTATCAATATCTACATCACCTAAAATATGGCTAACTAATTCTTTATGAGGATATTTTCTTAAGTATGAAGATTCAATTTCAATTCCTGTTTCTCCAATATCATAAACTTGTTGTAGATAATAATTAGAAATATTTCTTTTAAGGTAAAAACTCTTACTTTTATTTAACCTTGTAATTAAATTATTTGTATCTAACTCTGGAAAAATTTCAGTAACAGCCATCATAAAATTACTTTTATTGTCAATTTTATTGGGATTGATACGAATATTTGCAAGTTTTATATTATGAGTAAGGGGATTGTTATTACGATCTAATATATTTCCTCTGGCTTCGGTATAACTTTTGATAAGAGTAGAATTTTCACTTTGATTAAATAAATTTATTTCAATTAATTTTATTGAGATTGCTAGAAAAATTGCTGCAAAGAACAACGATGCAAGGATTAATCTATTATTAATCTTAGTCAAAAAAATTGATGTTTTATTTAAGTTCTTTTCTTCATAAAACTTATCTTCATCATAGCGATGTGTAAAAGCAAAGCTTTTTTGGTTAATATCAATCCTTTTTTTACCACTATAGTGCTTCATTGTTAGTAATAACTATTTACCTACATTATTTAATATCACTTTAGTATTAACATTAAACATACTGTCTAAGTCATTTTGATAAGTTGCTGAAAGACTTTCTTCATTGATAACAATAAATGTTTTATTGTATTTTTCTAAAGTATATCCATTAATTTTTGACTCAAGCGTTATTGGAGAAGTTAAATGGTCCCATTGAATTTTATATATGTTAAATTTTTCTTGCTGTTCGTATAATTTGAATTCTAGCTGTGTAATATAATTTTGTTTTTGTACTGATATATTTTTTACAATAGAAATGCCTATTGCTCCTAATATGAAAAATACTACTAAAAATGTTTTTATAAAATTAATATTCATTTAATTTAGCTCCTTAAAACCAATATCATCAAGTGTAAATTTATTTGGTTTTGCATCAGTTTTTTTTGCCCATCTTAACTTTGCAGATCTTGATCTTATGTTTTCGCTAATTTCGTTATCTGTTGGTTTTATTGCTTTTTTAAAAGGTATTAATGAATGACTGCTTTCATTTTTACTAGTAGGTAAATTTTTATAGTTAGAAGGATCTGAGCCTGATGACTTATTAAAATAGTTCTTAACTATTTTATCTTCAGTTGAATGAAATGTTACTACACAAATTTTACCATTTACATTTAATGACTCTTCTGCAGCAGAGAGTCCATTGAATAGCTCTCTCAACTCATCATTTATAAATATTCTTATTGCTTGGAAAGTTTTTGTTGCTGAATGTTTTTTATGATTATGCTTTTTAGGATTTGCCTTCTCAACAATACTTGCTAATTGAAGAGTGGTATCTATGTTGCTTTCTGACCTTGATTGGCAGATATATCTTGCAATTCTCCTTGATTTTCTTTCGTCTCCATAATTATAAAGAATGTCAGCTAACTCACTCTCATCAATTGATTTTATAAATTCTGCGGCTGTCAAACCATCAGAACTCATTCGCATGTCTAATGGTCCATCTTTATTAAATGAAAATCCTCTCTCTGGATTGTCTAGCTGCATTGATGAAACACCTATATCAAACATAAAGCCATCTACTTTTTTAATATCCAACTTTTGAAGTACGTTTGATATTTGACTAAATTTACTTTGTATAAATTCAAATCTTTCTCCATACTTCTTCTTAAATTCATTTGCTTGTTTTTTTGTACTTGGATCTTGATCAATTGCAATAACTTTACATGCACAGGAATCTAGAATTTTAGCAGTATACCCACCCCACCCAAAAGTAGTATCAAAGTAAACTTCTCCAGCTTTAGGTTTAATTACACTTAGTACTTCTTCTAATAAGACTGGTTTGTGTTTTAGATTTTCTCCATTCATCTACTCTGACGTCTTAAGAAGGCTGGTATTTCCAAGTAATCTTCTTCAGTTTCATTAGCTGAATCTTTCACACTATCTGTATCATTTTCATTTTTGCTTAATGTTTCACTTGTAGTAGAAAATAAATCAGGTGCATCTGAATTAACATCATTGCCTGTAGCATCATCAGCTTTGCCATCAGAAATAAGATCCATAATACTAGTATAGTCATTACTATCACCGCTATCATTTGTATCGATTAGATCTACTCCAATGTCATCAACTAAATTTTCACTTTGATTTTCTTCTAAATCATCTGAAATTTCTGATTCAATCTCTTCTTCAGTTACTAGGGGCATTTCAATATTTTCAAGTCTTGCCTCAGTAGCTAATCGAGCTTCTTCTATTTCTATTTCAATTCTTTCAGCTTCTGCTGCTAAACGTGCTGCTTCTGCTTCTGCTTCTGCTTCTGCTTCTGCTTCTGCTGCTGCTGCTGCTGCTGCTGCTGCTGCTGCTGCTGCTGCTGCTGCTGCTGCTGCTGCTGCTGCTGCTGCTGCTGCTGCTGCTGCTGCTGCTGCTGC
>CAJJBG010000006.1 GCA_905182345.1 Pelagibacteraceae bacterium AG-422-B15 | reverse complement strand
AGTTGCTTCTGCTTCAGTTGCTTCTGCTTCAGTTGCTTCTGCTTCAGTTGCTTCTGCTTCAGTTGCTTCTGCTTCAGTTGCTTCTGCTTCAGTTGCTTCTGCTTCAGTTGCTATTCTTTCAATTGGTTTAGTTTCAGGTTTGGCAATTCTTGCTGTGAATTTTCTTGAAGCGGGTTTTTCCATTTCAGATTTTGAAAGACCGCCTTGATACATTTGTCTAAAGGTATCATTAGAAGCTTCTTCAGTTTCAACTTCTTCTTCAACATAGTCTGGAATAAGTCTTAGTTTTTCAATTATACTATTAGTGAGCTCCTCTTCAGTGATTTTTAATTCTGCAATTTCTCTAAGAGCAATCACAGGTTTTTTATCATTATCTTCATCAACTGCAGGTGCCGCACCTCGCCCTAGTTGTACCGCACGTTCTTTAGCTAATATTACTAAATCGTACTGATTATTAATAACGGTGATACAATCTTCTACTGTTATTCGAGCCATAATTTTTTACATATAAATTGAAGTTAGAAGATGTTTTCTATTGATTTATAAGAAAAAATCAAGCAAATCTATCTTATTAGTTCAAATCCATGTATTTATTATTGGAAAGCCTCAGAATAATGAAAAAAAAAAAATCAAATAACTTTAGCCCATGTGTCAAAATCTGTAAATATGATGCAGATTTTATGAGTGCTATGGTTTGCGTTGGCTGCTTCAGAGAACAGTCTGAAATAACAAATTGGCGAAGGATGACTTTAAAAGAAAAAGAACAAGCCTTAGTTGATATTGAGGCAAGAAAGAATATATTTATTAAAGATGAATAGTATTAAGTGGAATTGTAAGCATACATGGAAAGAGAGTGCACACAATACTATGTGGTGTCTGATAGGTTGTAGTATAGGCGACTTTGGTACTATCTTTTATTTTCAAAGTATTGATCATACATTTCCTATTTATCTAGTAATGGCAATTGCTATTATTAACGGTCTACTTACAAGTATTCTTTTAGAAACTCTAATCTTGCTCAAAAAAATGACATTAGGTTCAGCTTTATCAACTGCTTTTGGAATGAGTTTAATCAGTATGATATCCATGGAAGTAGCAATGAATCTAATTGATATTATTTTTGCAAAAGGCGTGCTTACTTGGTGGGTTATTCCAATGATGCTGGCTGCTGGATTTCTAACACCTTGGCCATATAATTATTGGCGTCTTAAAAAATATGGTGTTGCTTGTCACTAAATGCTTCAGTATCAAATTCCTTATAAGGGAAATTATTTTAATGCCTATTCTCTTAATCTTGAACTAGACCAGTCCTCAATCTATTTCTCACATGCAAATGGCTTTAATGGATTAGCATACCAATCATTACTTAATAAAATTTCTGATAATCAAAAAATTATTGCTTATGATATGCGTGGTCATGGCAAATCGACTATTCCAGCAGAACCAGGAAAGTTAAAATCTTGGCACCGCTATAGTGATGACCTCATAGGTATTCTTCAAAAAAATAAAACACCATCAATACTAATTGGTCATTCATTGGGTGGAACAACAAGTTTATTAACTGCCTTAAAAAGGCCTGATCTTGTATCAAAGATAATATTAATAGATCCTGTTTTGCTTCCTTTATCATATTGGTTAGGTACCAAGGCAATCCAATCGCTAGGTTTAATTGAAAAAATCCATCCTATGGTACGAAGTGCACTGAAAAGAAAGAAAACATGGACAAGTAAAGATGAAGCTTACAAATATTTCTTAAGTAAAAAATTATTTAGAAAAGTTATTCCAGAGGCAATTAGTAATTATATTGATGGTGGTATAAAGAAGATTGATAAAAATTTATATGGCTTAAGTTGTGATCCAAAATGGGAAGCAGCTACTTTTAGGTTAACAGCAGGTGAAATTTGGTTTAATCTTAAGAAATCTGATATTCCTACAAAGCTGATTTTAACACCAAATAGCTTTGTCTGTAATAAAAAATCACAAAAAAAACTAGCTCAATACCTATCAATTATGGATATTGTAACTTTAAAAGATACAACTCATATGTTGCCACTTGAAGATATAGACGGTGTAAGTAATGAAATATTGAGCTTTTTATAGAAAACATAAATATCTACAAAATTTTTCACAAATAATATAATGTCATGACCAATGGATAATTTTTTAGAAATATTAGTCTCTATTTGGAATGAAGGTGTATTTGGCATTAACTTTAATAATATTGTTATTGGTATTTTAATTCTTCTAGTTTTTGTATTTTTTAGATCTCTATTTTCTAAAGTTGTAGTTAATCGACTTAAGGCTTTTGTAAAGCGCTCAGAAACAAAAATTGATGATGAAGTTCTAGATGCTTTTTCTGATCCAATTCGCTTCATACCAATAGTTTTAGGGGTTTATATTAGTACTGCCTATATAAACTTAAATCCATCATTAGAAATATTCACATCGAATTTAAATAAATCTCTTATTACAATTCAAATTTTCTGGTTCCTATATAAACTAATTGATCCACTTTCATTTTTCATGAACAAATATGAAGAGTTGCTAACTAGTGACTTAGTGGATTGGGGCATTAAGCTTTTAAAATTTTTTATATTTTTTATTGGAGTTGCTGCAGTATTAGAAACATGGGGCATTAAAGTTGGACCTATCTTAGCTGGACTTGGATTATTAAGTGTTGCAATTGCACTTGGTGCACAGGATTTATTTAAAAATCTAATCTCAGGTATTTTAATTTTACTTGAAAAAAGATTTAAAAATGGCGATTGGATTAAAGTTGATAATATTGTCGAAGGCACCGTAGAAAGAATTGGTTTTAGATCGACTCTAGTTAGAAAATTTGATTCATCTCCTATTATGGTTCCAAATTTTAATTTTGCAGAAAATGCTGTTACAAACTTTACAAATATGCGTAACAGAAGAATATACTGGACCATAGGATTAGAATATAGGACTTCTCATGAACAATTAAAAAACATCAGAGATAGAATTGAAAATTATATAACCTCTAACAATAATTTTGTTAAAGCTACTGAAGAGCCAACTTTTGTAAGAATTGATAAATTTTCAGATAGTTCAATAGACTTGTTAGTTTACTGTTTTGCTGCAACTAAAAGTTGGGGTGAGTGGCTTAAAATAAAAGAAGACTTAGCTTACGAAGTAAAGCAAGTAGTAGAAAGCGAAAAAGCTGGATTTGCTTTTCCTTCAACTTCTTTATATCACGAAAATACCCAAAACTAGCCAACTTGACGATCTTTGCCAGCCCAATAAGGTTCCCTTAATACTTTCTTAAGAATTTTTCCACTTGGATTTCTTGGAATGACATCAATTAAATCAACTGATTTTGGGGTTTTATAGCTAGCAATTTTGCTTTTACAAAACTCAATAATTTCTTCTTGAGGTAATTCTTTTCCATCCTTAGTAACAATAAAAGCCTTTACTGCTTCACCAAATTTTTCATCAGGAACTCCAATTACTGCCGCATCTGTTATTTCTGGATGCTCCATTAATGCACTTTCTACTTCAATTGAATAAATATTTTCACCAGCTGATACAATCATATCCTTGATACGATCCTCAATATAAACATATCCTTCCTCATCCATTCGTCCTGCATCGCCTGTGTGTAACCAGCCGCCGGCAAGCGTTTCTTTGGAAGCCTCTTCTTTTTTCCAATAACCTTTCATAACTTGTGGACCTTTTGCACAAACTTGTCCTATTGTTCCTCGGGGAACTTCTTTTTCATTCTCATCTCGTATTTCGATTGCAGCACCTTCAACTGGCTTGCCACAAGATTTTAATAAATGAGGTTTGCCTTCTAATGCTTCTTTATGATCTTCAAAACTTAAAAAGCATAAAACAGCAACATTTTCTGTCATCCCAAAACCTTGACCAAAGTCACACTTAAATGCGCCCATGGCTTTAGTTAAAACTTCAGGTGATATAGGTGAACCCCCATAAGTAATATGATCTAAGTTTGCAAAATCCATCTTGTCAATATCAGGAACCATATAAACACACGCCTGTATCATTGCAGGCACCATTACGGTGTTTGTAACTTTTTCTTCCGATAATGTTTTGGCAACTTCAACAGGATTAAAATCTTCATGAATTATATTTTGGCCACCTCTTGCTATAGTTCCGAAGTGGTTGATTGCAGCCGCTGCATGGTATACTGGAGCAACCAATAAATTTTTTGGCACTGGTATTCTTGTTGCAATATATTTATCTACCTGGTTTATATTTGCTATAACGTTTGATTGTATAATGATTACTCCTTTAGGCCTTCCTGTGGTGCCACTGGTGTACATTTGATAAACAGCATCATCATCTTTAATATCCTCTTGGTGGTTTTGATCTGACTGAGATTGTGTCCAGTCATAAAAATCTGTCCAACTATCATCGGGTAATTTTGCATTAATTGATATGCATTTTTTAACCTGCGTTAAATTTCCTTTAAATCCATGTATCCTCTCAACAAACTCATCACTTCGACAAATTACAATTTTTGATTCAGAGTTATTAATAATATATTCCCACTCAGCATCAGCAAGTCGATAGTTTAATGGAACAGGTACAATACCTACTTTAGATGCTGCATAATACATAAGTGCATATTCATCTGAATTTTTAGACAAAAAAGTAAAGCGATCACCCTTATTCAAGCCTTCTTTTTTTAAAGCAGCAGCAAATTGATTTGCTATAGCATTTGCCTCATGATACGTAAGCTTCCTAGATTTAAACTCTGAAAACACGCCATGTGGTGTTTTATTTGCAAAGTCTTCAAGATAATTGTGTAATAACATTATTTTCCCCTATAAATATTTATCAGTTAATAAAAATATTCTAATCTTAAAAAGACTATCACTCAATGAGTTTTCTTATTAAAAAAAGTTTTTTTTAATTTTTCACCAACAAATAAGTCCATTTGATCATCATAGTGGGGAGAGTTCTCAACTGTGCTACTAGATCCAAACTGATGAATGCTTAAAGTTCTTTGCTCCCCTAATTTATCCCAATTTACATAAATATATAAACCATCACCAGCAACAGCATTAAGAATTCCATTATCTGATCTTGGTGAATAAATAGCTCTCAATACATCGGGCCCGCCTTGCACAGGTAAGCTCTTCTTGCCTCGCTCCAAGAAGTTAACTTCAGACCATTTAATATCTAATCTATTAAAGTTTTTTTCAAATTCATTGATACAATCTTTAAATATTTTAATTGGGTCTGGCTGAGATTCCTGTTTAATTTCTGCTAACCATTCTGGACTTAAAATGCAAATTCCAAAAGCAGCATGTAGATTTTCACTGTCTGTAGCTAAGTCCCAATCTTGTATAAAATTTTGCGCCATGACTAATCTGACATCATCTTTAAAGTCAAAATCAAAAATCTTTTGTAAAAATTTATATTGCCTTGAGTCTAATGAATATTTATTATCATGCTTATACTTATCTAATTCTTTCCAAGAAATACTTTTATCATTATCTAGTAATTCAAAGGCGCGGTGTGCTCTGTTAGTTATCCTAGATTGAAAACCCATTGTTAAAGGAAAATCTTTTTCATAAAGATTATCTGCCTGTGCTGTAACAAAGAACGGAGATTGATTGGTGCTAAATAGATAACCAGATTGAGGGTTTAAAATTTTTGGCAAATCATCATAGGAATAAAAATCATTCCAAATTAATTCACTTTTATCTCCAGGTAAAACACCTTTCCAGTCATAATTATTATTTCTTTTGGGAGATTTCATATTATGTACAAATAAAATATTGTCTTCTTTATCTGCATATAAAAAATTTAGACTAGCTATTTGCTGCATTTTTAATGCTTCTTGCCATTCAGTAATATTTTTTGCCTTATTAATTCTAAGCCATGCAGTGGCTTGATTTGCATCGTCCATTCCTACATATCTTAGTGCGTAAGCTTTCTGGTCATTTTTCATGACAGGCCCATGATCAGAAAAGTACATGTCTATTGGATAAGATATGCTAAATGGTCCAAATAATTTTATTTTAAAAACTTGTTTAATAATCTCTAAATTCTTCCAGCTTCCATCTAATAAATATTGATTATGATTTTCTGGATTTATAGTTAACTCATAGATGTCTGCTAAATCTGGTTGATTAACTGTAGCACCCCAGCCTAAATATTCATTAAAACCAACATGGATAAAAGGTGATCCGGGAAAGGTGCCTCCCATCATATTTAGTCCATCCTTACTTTTTATGTGTGCTTCATACCAGGCAACTGGTCCTGTTAATGGCTGATGTGAATTAATAACTAACATTGTCTCATTATCAAGCGATCTGCTTTTAGCAACTGCAAAAGCATTTGATCCAGATGGTTTAAAGTGTGATTTAATCGCCGCAACTAACTTATTATTAGATAGTTCATTCGTTGCAACAAGCTGTTCATTGGGCTCAGACATCAATTTGATAAGTTGATCAATATGATGATCTAGCCCATAAAATAAGGGCATGCGAAAAACCATACCTACCAATAAATCATCTTCAGTAACAGGAAAGAGTGACTTATCAACTTTTTGTGAATTTAGTGCTGCCCAATAATTGATGCCATCAGCATACCCTCTTAAATACGTTAAAGTTTCTTTATCTACAGTATCTTTTAAGCTTAACGCAACTTCTTTAGTGTTTAAAAATTTAACTAAATAATCAATTTCAATTCCTTCTATAGCACTGATACTAGACATAATATCTCCTGTACCTGTTGCTAAATTAAATAAATCAACTAGGGCGCTGAATGAAATATTAAGATCAGACAATTCACCTCTTGCCATCTTTATTACAAATTCAATATTTTCATAATCATCTTCAGTTTGTGCAAAACCAAACCCAAATGCTGCGTCATGATCATTGTTACCAAAGATATGTGGCACACCATAAGTATCACGTTCTATTTCATACTCATAGTTAGTAGAAATCTTAATAAACTCTTCTGAAAGGAAATTTTTATTTGCAATAGCTGTACTATAAAAATAAATCACTATAAATATCACTACAAAAAAAAGAGGGATGTAATAAAGTTTCTTCATAATTAATTTTATACTTTAATTATTATTAGAAAAATTATCAGCAGGCAAAAAATCATTGCCTAAAATATGGTCTGAAATTTTATCAGCAATCATAATTGTTGGGGCATTGGTATTTCCACCAATTAATGTAGGCATAACTGAAGCATCTACAACTCTTAAGTTTTCAACGCCCCTAACTCTTAGCTTGTCATCAACCACAGAAAATTCATCATTACCCATTTTACATGTACCTACCGGATGATAAATTGTTTCAGCATTAGTTTTAATAAAATCACCAATTTCTTTATCTGTTTGCACATTTGATCCTGGCATAAGTTCTGTTCCTCTATACTCATCAAATGCTTTTTGATGAATAACCTCTCTAGACAATTTAACTCCTGCAATCATTACATCTAAATCTTTTTGTGTTGAAAGATAATTTGGCTGAATAATAGGTTGAGCTGTGGGGTCTAGTGATTTTAAGGCTATATAGCCTCTGCTCTCTGGCCTCAGCATACATACATGATTACTAAAGCAGTGTTGATCAGGTTTGGTTTTTCCATGGTCTTTAAGGAGCACTCCAACAAAATGCATTTGAATATCTGGAACATCTAAATTCTTATCAGTTTTCATAAATGATAGGCCTGCTAAGCCAATATCATTGCCTGGACCAGTCCCAAATAATGCCCACTGCCCTAGAATCATCGCCTGCTTAGCTAGGCCCCAACCAAATGGACCCATCATATGTCTTGCGTCTGTTACTGGCTGCGTACACTCATAGTGTGACAATATATCTAGATGATCTTGTAAATTTTCACCCACACCTGGCAAATCAGAGACAACGTCTAGGCCCCATTTCTTAATATAGTCACCTTTACCAATACCAGAAAGTTGCAATAGTTGTGGAGAATTAATAGTCCCACCACAAACTAAGACTTCACGCTCAGCATGTGCTGTATAAATTTTTTTATTTTTAATATATTCAATGCCGATACATTTATTGTTTTTGAACAATAGTTTATTTGAAACAGAATGAGTTGTAATAGTTAAGTTATTTCTACTTTTTACTGGCTTAATAAAACTCTGACCAGTGCTTTCTCTTTTACCCTTCCATATGGTTTGTTGTGCTGGGCCAAAACCTTCTTGATCAGCACCATTTAGATCTTCATTATAAGGGTATCCGGCTTCAACTCCTGCGTTTAAAAATGCTCTATGCAAAGGATTGTTTTTGAATACTGGATTTGATACACCTAGCTCACCATCAGCACCGTGATAATCACTTTTACCATTTTCATTTCTTTCTGATCTTTTAAAATATGGCATTACCTCGTCATACGACCAGCCTTCATTTCCTAACTGTCGCCAAATATCATAGTCGCGTGCATGACCTCGCACATAGAGCATACCATTAATATTGCTAGAACCACCAATGCCTTTTCCACGCGGTGTAAAAAGTTTTCGATTATTTAAATGGGGCTGTCCTTCTGTCCAAAAACCATAGTTATAATTTTTTCCAGCTCCTTCACCGGACATTAACTCTAAAACTCCAGCCGGCATTCTCACAAATGGGTGCCAGTCACTTCCACCAGCTTCAATAAGTAAAACTTTAATAGATGGGTCTTTGGATAGACGGTTAGCTAAAACACATCCAGCAGATCCTGCGCCAGCAATTATATAATCAAATGTATTAGTCAGGTACTTCTCCGAATAAAATTAATTTTGTTGAATTAGATTTTTTTTAAATCTTTTCATATTTTCTACATAATGCAAAGCACTTAAGTTGATCAATTTAATTTCCATCTCTGTAAGTTCTCTAATAACTTTACCAGGTGAACCCATAATCATACTATTATCTGGGAACTCTTTTCCTTCAGTTATTAAAGTATTAGCTCCAACTAAACAGTTATTTCCAATCTTAGCTTTATTCAAAACTGTAGAGCCCATTCCAATCAAAGAGCTGTTGCCTACTGTGCAACTATGTAAAATTACCATGTGTCCAACTGTAACGTCATCTCCTACTGTTATTGGCATTCCATCATCAGTATGACAAACAGATCCATCCTGAATATTAGAATTTTCTCCAATAATAATTGGATCATTATCACCTCGAAGTGTAGTGCCAAACCAAACGCTTGCATTAGCTTTTAATGTCACTGAACCAATAACAGCCGCATTAGGCGCAATCCAAAAATCATCATTACTGGTTACAAGTTTCTTTTCTCCAAGAGTATAAATCATATGCTTTTATTTATTTAAATATTAAGTTAAGCTATAATAACTAATAAATTAAATCAGAAAAGTATTATTATGCCTGCCCTTACTACGCCGATATGTAATTTTGGATGGAAAGCTACAGAATTTGATTTGCAAGGAGTTGATTTAAAGAATTATAGCTTCTCAGATGTTGCTGGTCCAAACGGCACTCTAGTGATGTTTATTTGTAATCACTGTCCTTATGTAAAATCTGTAATTAACAGAATTGTTGAAGACTGTACAATATTGCAGGATAATGGAATTGGGATTATAGCCGTTATGTCTAATGATGTTAATGATCCAAAATATGGACACGAAGACTCGTTCAATAATATGCAAAAATTTTCATCTGATAATTCGTTTACTTTTCCTTATGTCTACGATGAAACTCAAGATATTGGTAAAAAGTATGAAGCTGTATGTACCCCTGATTTTTTTGGCTTTAACAACAAGAATGAACTTCAGTACAGAGGCAGATTAGAGGCATCTCAACAACAGTTGGTACCTAATGCTCCAAAAGAACTTTTAGAAGCTATGCTTTTAGTGGCAAAAACTGGAAGTGGCCCCAAAGAACAAATACCTAGCATTGGCTGCTCAATTAAATGGAAATCCTAAATTAAATAAAGTGATTATAATTACTACTCAATGCTTCTTTCCTAAAATAGGTGGTATTGAAGCTTTGATGACTGGCATGGCTGAGGCTATGTCTATTTCAGGAAAAGTAATAGTTATAGCCGATGGCAAGTCAACTTCATCTGATAGTAAAAAAAAATATGAAATAATAAGATTTAATGATTGGAAGCCTATCCGCAGAATTCGCAAATCAAATTATGTAAAAAAATTATGCGCAGATAATAATGTTAAAGCTATATATGCTGACTCCTGGAAAAGTATTGAATATCTAGATAAACTTAATATTCCAATAATTGTACTGGCTCATGGTACTGAAATTCAAAAAAATATAGGTTTTTTGAGTTTATATAAATACTTGAAGCAAAAAAGAATTAAAAAATCATACCAAAATTCATTTAAAATAGCCGCTAACTCCACCTATACAAAGGAACTAATAATAAATTCTCTTGGAGTCGATAATGATAAAATTACAGTTATTCATCCAGGTATAGATATTTACGATAAGTTTATTAACGCCAACACAATTAATAAGATTAACAATCTAATAAACTCTTCAGGTCCTGTGCTTGTAACGCTAGCCAGATTAGAACATAGAAAAGGACATATAGTTATACTCGAGGCACTATCCAGATTGATTTCTAAATACCCTAATTTGTTATATTTTATTGCAGGAGATGGAAATTTTAAAAAAACTATTAAAAATAAAGTTTCTGAGTTGGGTTTGAAAAATAATGTTAAATTTCTTGGCTGGATTACTGAGCCTGAAAAGTCAGTGTTGCTTAAAAATACTGATTTATTTCTAATGACACCACACCTAGAGAAAGAATCAGTTGAGGGATTTGGCATGGTATTTATTGATGCTGCATTTCATGGAATTGCGACTCTTGGAACAGATAATGGTGGGATAAGTGATGCTATAATAAATGGTAAAACAGGCCTGATTGCAAAAACTTCTGATCTAAATGATATAACTTCTAAAATTGATGAGCTGCTTTCTGATAAAACAAAAAGAATTAAGCTTGGGTTAGCTGGACAAAAAAATGCTTATGCTAGATTTACATGGGATAAAAAAGTTCTGGAATACTTAAATTTAATTTAAGATTCTGGTAGTTATAGGCTATAAATATTAAACTAATACTAGAATAGCTTATTTGTCCTCAAAATTATGAAGAATCCCAGGATACCTTAATACTGTCACTAACCAAACCAAGGCTAGCATTAAAGATTGAAACCAAAAACTGGTTATAAAGTCTGAGCCAAAAAAGTTATCACCACGAACAATGTGATATAAAATCACACCACCTAAGTGGGCACTGAGCGCTAGGGCGCCAAGTATACTTGTTCTAGGGATGGTAAATAGAATTGCAGCTGTTAGTTCTCCTAAGCCAATCCAAAATACCCATCGACTCATGAATTCTACCTCTGCCAAAGGACTGATACCCAAAACTTTGGTACCACCAGCAAGTAGTAAAAATAGCAATATTGGAATCACCATTATCCATGCACCAATACGCATGGCTTTAGTTGATTTATAATTCATAAGCATTCCTTTTGTTTAAATAAAGCTTTTAATATGGTAGCGGAGGAGGGATTTGAACCCCCGACCTAAGGATTATGATTCCTCCGCTCTAACCAACTGAGCTACTCCGCCAAAGAGATATAGTTAGGTAAATTAATTAAGTAGGATTTGCAAATATAAACTGCTTTTAAGTTTTACTAATTAATTTCCATATTAGTGGAATTAATGATGCTGTTAAGGCAAGTTTTAGTAAGTCTCCAACAATAAACGGAGTTAAGCCCCAAGCAATGATGGGTTGGTCCCAACCATACAACTGACCTAACCACAATAATCCTGGAGCATAAATAAGTACATTGGCGACAAAGAGCGCAACACCTAATTTAAATATATTTCTATCCCAGTTCAATTTTGCAAAATAACCAAGAGCTATAACTGCAAAACAATAGCCAATTAAGTATCCACCAGTTCCACCAAACATATAACTAATGCCATTAGCTTCAGCCGATGAATTGGCAAAAACATCAAAGCCAAGCATACCTATAAGCAAGTAACCAAATACCGTAGTCAGTCCTAAGCGCTGACCATAAGTTGTGCCTATAGTTAAGACTGCAAATGTACCCATAGTTATTGGTACGGGGCTGAATGGTAAAACAAGTTTAATTTTAGCTGTTACTATTAAAAAGACAATTCCAAGTGCAACTAAAATAGCTCTTTGCAGCCAAATAATTTTTTCTTTTGGTCTCCACAAAGCCTCAGTAAGTAAGTTTGTTGAATTTGAATGTGTCATAATTTTTATCCTTATTTTCTTATATAATACGACTGGGATTGATAGTCTTTACGTGGCCCAGATACATTCCACGTTACTGAAAAATCAGTTGGTAAGTTTAATTTAAAAAGCCCTCTATAAATATCATTGTTACACTTATGATATACTTGTTGATCACACATTACTAGTTCTAGATCATGAAAAAAATTGCCATTGAGGAAACTAATTTCCCAACCTTTTGGCTTTAAAAGCCAATTATAAGTCTGATGTGCTTTGCTTTGAAAATTATCAGATTTAATAATTCCAGTTTCATTACATACATAAGATGCATTATTTTCCGTAAATATAGAAATACCAATTAAATTAAATGTTTTATCATTTAATTTATCTTTAATATTTCTAGTTAGTTCCCACTGTCCTAAAATATCAGAGTGTTGCATATTTTAAGTGGCTGACTTTATCCAACCGCCACCAAGTAGGCGTGTGCCATTACTATCATCTTTATAAAAAACACAAGCTTGACCAGGCGATATAGCTGCCTCAGGCTCATTTAGCTCGATATTATAATAGTCATCAATACTTGTTATTTTAGCAGTTAACAATTTTCCAGTTGAACGCACCCTAACAGAAATATCTTCTAACTTATCAGTTGTCAGCAAGTTCACTCGCTCAACTTTTATATTTGAAGATTTAACAAATTCTTTTTCTGCTACTACTACCCTATTGTTTGAAGAATTAATTTCTTTAACATAAAGTGGATTAGTTTTAGAAACACCAATGCCACGTCTTTGGCCAATAGTAAAATTATAGATCCCATCATGCTCAGCTAGCACATTATTTTCCATATCAACAATCTCTCCAGTTGATTTTATTTTAGATCTATTTTGTATAAATTTTTTATAATCACCGTCTGGAATAAAGCATATGTCTTGACTATCTACCTTATCATGCAGATGTAACTCTAAATTTTTTGCAAATTCTCTAATTTCATCTTTTTTATACTCTCCTAGTGGAAATTCTAAATAATCAAGATCATTATGTTTGATTGAAAATAAAAAATAAGATTGATCACGGTTTTGATCGGCTGGAATATATAGCCCCCACTCGTCTCCCACTTTAATTTTTTTAATATAGTGTCCTGTAACTAAAGATGTTGCTCCAATTTTACGAGCAAATTGTATAAGGTCTAAAAATTTAACTTTCTCATTACAATTAATACATGGGATTGGTGTTCTACCAGCTTCATATTCAGCAATAAATGGATCTATTACATTAGCTTTAAATATTGCCTCATAATCTAGAACATAATGTGGAATATTTATCGTCGAGGCTATTTTTTTAGCATCTAAAATATCAGCACCAGCACAACATGTTTTAGATTTTGTAATCTTTTTTTCATCATATAGTTTTAAAGTAATACCAATAACATTCTTGTTGTTTTTTGACATCATTGCAGCTGCAACAGAAGAATCTACTCCACCAGACATAGCCACAACAGTTGCATTTGCACTGCTAATTTGATTTAAATCTTGATTTATTTCTAACGTTTCCATGGTAATATTTGAATAATCAGTTAACTATAATATATAATGTATATTGTCTAATGATAAACCTTTTAACTCTATAACCTATGAAAATTAGCCTGAATTTATCAAAAATCATAAATCAAATTGCAATTGATGCAGGTCGTGAAATTATTAAAATTTATAATAAGCCCTTTACTGCAAAAATGAAGAAAGACAGAAGCCCAGTGACAAAAGCAGATTTGGTTGCGAATAAGTTAATTTGCGCTGCACTTGAAAATATAAATCCTAAAATACAGATAATTTCAGAAGAAGGTAAAAAATCTTTACATAGTAAAACTAATATTTTTTGGTGTGTTGATCCACTGGATGGTACAAAAGAATTTATCAAAAAAAATGGTGAATTCACAGTTAATATTGGGCTTATTAAAAATGGTCGTCCAATCCATGGCGTCATCTATTCTCCTGTAAAAAAAGAAATTTTTTATACACTAAATAAGTGTGCTTATTCAGCAAAAATAAGTAGTAAAAATATATATAGCAAAAAAAAACAAATAAAAGTTAAGCCTAAGAATAATCTGAAAGATCGGGTTTTACTATTAAGCCGGTCCCACGCTAGAAATATTGAATTGTCAAAAAAACATTTTAGAACTAATAAAGTTAAGTATTCAGGTAGCTCAATAAAATTCTGCTATATTGCAAATGGATTAGGAAATATTTACCCGCGACTTGGGCCAACAATGGAATGGGACACAGCGGCTGGGCATGCAATTTTAAATGCTGCTGGAGGCTCAATTAAAACATTAGATAGAAAAGTATTAAAATATGGAAAACAGGGGTTTAAAAATCCATCTTTCCTTGCACGCAGTTAATTAAATTTAATTGGCAACCCCTGCGGTTTGCCCACTATCTTATTTTTCCAGTAAACTTTATTACCCCTAATAATAGTTCCAATAATTTTTCCTTGAAAAGTTGTTCCATGGTATGGAGTCCATTTACATTTACTAAGAATTTGAGCGTTAGTTATCTTATGTTTTTTATTTATATCAACGATAGAAAAATCAGCATCATATCCAGTTTCTAGTTTGCCTTTATTTTTAATATTAAAAATTTTTATAACATTGTAGCTAGTCATCTGTACTACTTGATTCAAAGTAATCAATTTTTGTGCAACTAAGTCTAATAATACAGGTAGTAAAGTTTGCACTCCTGGCATCCCTGATGGACTATTTGGATATTTTTGATTCTTTTCCCTTTTAGAGTGTGGCGCATGATCTGAACCAATCACATCAACTACACTATTTTTTAAGGCCCATCTCAGTTTTTTATAGTGATCAATGGTTCTAATTGGTGGGTTCATTTGTGCATAAGTCCCAAGCTTATCATAGCAATCTGGCGCATAAAAAGAAACGTGTTGTGGGGTAATTTCAAAAGAAACGTATTTTTTATTTTTAGCCAATAATGCAACTTCTTCTTTGGTAGTAATATGAAGTATATGAATTTTTTTCTTTAGCTTGTTAGCGATAGCAACAAGTTTTTTTGTTGAAGTTAAGGCTGTTAATGGATTTCGCCATACAATATGACTTTTAACATCATTGTCTTTTATGTACTTTTTTCTAGCATTAAGTAGATTTTCTTCTTCAGAATGCAACGATACTCTTTTACGAGTTTTTTTAATAATATTTCCAATGTCAGAAAAATCTGACACTAATAAAGTTCCTGTTGAAGAGCCTACAAAAATTTTAATACCACAACAGCCATCTAGCTTTTCAACTTTATTTATTTCAGCAATATTATCTTTTTCTGCACCCATATAAAATGCATGTTCACAAAACATTCTATTTTTAGCTAAGGCTAATTTTTTCTTAAATAATTTTTCTGTGGTTATGCTGGGCTTGTTATTTGGCATATCAAAGATGCTAGTTATCCCACCTGCAACTGCGGCCATACTACCTGACTTTAAATCCTCTTTGTGTTCACCACCCGGTTCACGAAAATGGCATTGACTATCAAAAGCACCAGGTAAAATATGCATACCTTTCGCATCAATGGTTTGTTTTGACTTAATGTCATCTAAAGAGCCAATTTTAAAAATCTTTCCTTTTTTTATGGCAATATCTGCTTTAAATATTTTATCGTGCGAGACACAAGTTCCATTTTTTATAATTAAGTCGACTATCATAACTTTTTTACACCTTTAGAATTTTTTCTATTTCTTTATACACTTGTGCAACTTTTATATCATCTAAATAACTCTTTATTTTTCCTAGCTTATAATCTTTTTCATTAATGATTTCTATGTGCGATCGTGCTCCTCTAATAGATAAATTATTTTTACCTAAAGGTCCATATAGCTTTTCATCCGTGGGACCAAAAAGTCCCAGTGTTGGTGTTGATGCTGTAACTGATAAGTGCATATTTGAACTATCACTTCCTAAGAATAACTCGCTATTTTCTAGAATAAAATAAGTTTCAACCATGTCTGCATTATTTATTAAATTATTAATATTTTGAGATGATTTTAAAATCAATTTACTGATGTTATTCAGCTCACTTTCATCTGAAGTTGCGCCAAGTAATACAATTTGATAGTCATTAAAAAAATCATTTCTTAATAAGTTTATATAGTTCTCAATTGACCAATCTTTAACAGCTGAATTTGAGAAGGGAGCAATGCAGATGTATTTATCTGCAAGCAATTTATCCTTTTTTAATTCTATATATTTATCTTTATTTGCCCATATTCCAGGAGATAAATCATCTGTGCTACCAATAAATGACTTCAATTGCTCAAGTTTATGTTCATTTTCGTTGCCATAAAAAATCATTCTTTTTTTAGCACTTACAAAATAGGCTAAAGATGAAGATCTCAAATCAATAACAAGATCCCATGAGGTTTTTCTACTTACATTCCATATCTTAAACCAATGCATGGAGTACTTTTGTTTATCTGCAATAATTAACTGATCAAGTCTTGGCATGTCTTGATATATGCTTGCAGCAATCGTACTTGTAATTATAGAAAATGAAGCTTTTTGATGTTTTTCTAACAAATGTCTAATTAAGCCAGTTGCAAGGATAGTGTCACCAATTCTGTTATAGCTAATAAGTAGGATTTTCATTACCTTGTAATATATATATTAAATCTAATATTTATATGAGATTATTAAAATTATGCTTACAACCTGCTTAAATAAAGATTTTAACATACTAAAAATATCTGGAGATGATTCAAGGGATTATCTGAATAAGATTATTACAAATGACATTGAGCAAGTTAATTCTAATAACTCTATTTATTCTTGTCTATTGAGCCCACAAGGAAAGTTTATTGCTGATTTTTTTATTTCAGAGTTCAACGAAGATTTTATCTTACTAATTCATAGTAGATTTAAAGATGATTTAATTAAAACTTTAAACTTATACAAACTCAGGGCTAAATTTGATATTGAAGATATTTCTGCTGCTTATGAATATCATTTTATTGAAACTAAAAATTCAAGTGATATTTTTAATTTGAATGATGATTTGAGTGGTAAGACAATTCCCTATGATCACTCATTTGCTTTTATTGACCCAAGACTCAAAACTCTTGGCGTACATGTAATTTCTAGTACCGGTGCAATCGGCGTAACTAAACTTGATAATCTACAAAAAGGTTATACAGAAAATTTCTTAAAACATGGAATTCTTAATACACACCTCATTCAAGACTTAAGTAAATTTTATCCCTTAGAAAATAATTTACACCTTCTTAATGGAATAGACTTTAAAAAAGGCTGCTATGTTGGACAAGAAATTACTGCTCGCATGAAATTACGTAACAAAATTCCTCGTACTATACTTCCATTTATCATTGATTTTAAAGATGACATACAGCATCTTCAATCTGCAATAATTGAAAATAGCAATACTGTTGGAGAAATTATTTATCAGCAAGGTCTCTATTTATTTGGAAACATTTCTTTGCGCAAATTATCTTCAGAAAAAATTTCTGATATGACTTTTAGCCTACCTAACAATGAGTTAAAAATTAATAAACAAAGCTGGATGGATCAATAATATCTTTTATGGTGCGGCCGAGAAGACTCGAACTTCCAAGCCGTAAGGCACAGATACCTCATACCTGCGTGTCTACCAATTCCACCACGGCCGCCTATAAAGTCTCAAATTTTATTAAAAATTAAGCTTTGTTGAAATATATACATTTAACTATACTTATAATAAAGAATAATTAAAAAAAGTAACATGTTGCAGACAAATACTGAATATCCAACTGAATATACTTCAGAAGTTAGAAACTCTACTGATGAGCTTTACAGAGGTGTATCTAAAGTTATCCCTGAGGTTGAATGGCCATTTTATGCACCACTTATTCATGAAATTTTAAAATTAAAAAAAGAACGTAACATTGCTATTCTTGCGCACAATTATCAGACTCCAGAAATATTTCATTGTGTGGCTGATGTAGTTGGAGACTCGCTAAAACTTGCCTACGCTTCAAAAGAAGTTGAAGCACAGACAATTATTATGGCTGGAGTTCATTTTATGGCTGAAACTGCAAAGCTCATAAGTCCTGAAAAGAAAATTCTTATTCCAGATATGCGCGCTGGCTGTTCTTTAGCAGAATCTATCACGGCTGCAGATATAAGATTGTTAAAACAAAAATATCCTGGTGTACCAGTGGTAACGTATGTAAATACTTCGGCTGAAGTTAAATCAGAAACTGATGTGTGTGTTACTAGTGGCAATGCCTTGCACATAGTTGAATCTTTAAATGTCCCACGTGTAATTTTCTTACCAGATGAATATCTTGCAAAAAATATTGCCAAACAAACTAATGTTGAAGTTATTTATTGGCATGGAAAATGTGAAGTACACGAAAGATTCACACCAGAAGAAATATTAGCTTACAAGGCACAGCATAAAAATCTTGTTGTTATTGCTCATCCAGAATGTAGTCCAGAAGTAGTTGATGTTTGTGATTTTACTGGTTCAACCGCCAATATGTCTAACTATGTAAAAGAAAAACAGCCACAGAAAGTTCTCATGGTTACAGAGTGCAGTATGTCAGATAATGTTAGTATCGATAATCCAAATGTTGAGTTTGTAAGGCCATGCAACTTATGTGGTCATATGAAACGCATTACCTTAAAAAAGATCTATGACTCTATTATTCATAATCAACATGAGGTAATTGTTGATCCCCAATACGTTGATAAGGCTAGATTATCTATCGAACGAATGTTGGAAATAGGTCGTAATTAAAAATTATGACAGAGAATATTTATACTCCAGATGTAGTAGTGGTCGGTGGTGGTGTTGCAGGACTAACTGTTGCATTAAATCTTGCTCCACGAAAAGTATGTGTAATTACTAAAAGTAACTTGGGTATAAATACTTCCAGTAGTTGGAGTCAGGCAGGTATTGCTGCATCTATTGATAAAGACGATAGTCTCGAAATACACTTAAAAGATACATTGAAAACTGCTAAAGGACTGGCAAATGAAGCCGTAGCTAAAAAAATTATTTCAGAATCGTTTAATGTAATTAAAGATCTTGAAAATATAGGGGTAAAATTTGATAAGAATTCGGATGGTTCTTTTAACTTAGGGCTTGAAGCTGCCCATTCTCATAAGCGAATTGTAGGCTCTAAAGGTGATAGTTCTGGAATAGAAATTATGCGTGGCTTAATAAATGAAGTTAAGCAGTCTGAGCATATTACCGTATTAGAAAATGTATCAATTGATAGCATCATGCATGAAAATAATACTATTTACGGCGTTATTGGAAGATTTACAGATAAGAATATGCCCGATAATCATGTGATAATTCAAAGTAGTCACATTGTTCTGGCAACAGGTGGATTGGGTGGAATTTATGCCAATACTACTAACCCAAGAAGTTCTTATGGTGAAGGCATAGCACTGGCTGCAGAAGTTGGTGCAATACTTACCGACATGGAGTTTGTTCAATTCCATCCAACTGGTCTAGATTTTGGATTGGACCCTACCCCGTTAGCTACAGAAGCTATTCGTGGAGCTGGAGCATTTTTAGTAAATCAAAACAATGATCGCTTTATGCTAAGTGCTCACCCTGATGCAGAGTTAGCACCTCGTGACATTATTGCTCAAAATATTTTTAAACAAATTGATCAAGGAAATTCAGTTTTCTTAGATTGTCGAGATACTATTGGTGATAATTTTAAGTCAAGATTTCCACAAGTTCACTCTTACTGTGTAAAAGCTGAAATTGATCCTGCTAAAGATTTGATGCCAATAATTCCTGTGGCACACTACCATATTGGTGGTGTAAAAACTGATATAACCGGCAGAACATCTGTAGATGGTTTGTGGTGTTGTGGTGAAGTTGCGGCAACTGGTGTTCATGGTGCCAATCGTTTAGCGAGCAACTCTTTATTGGAGGCATTGGTCTTTGGAAAAATTGTTGCCAATGAAATTAATAGCCAGCCATTTAAGCAGGAACAGCAAGCTATTAACTCTAACTTTTTAAAAACTTATAAAGAAAAAACACGAAGTAAAATAAGGGCAAAAAAATATATTTGGCAGCTGCGTTCAACTATGATGCGCCATTTAGGCATTGTGCGTAATGAGACTTCTATTTTAAAAGGTCTTTCAGAGATAATTCGAATAGAAAGAGATTCCAAGGGGCTATCTGCAAAACTTAATGATATGATTTTAGTAAGTAAATTTATTATTGTCGGTGCTATAAAGCGGACTGAAAGTCGTGGCTGTCATTTAAGGTTTGATTACCCTAATGCTGACCCTAAATTTTTAAACCACATTGATCAAACACAAATAACAATGGAACAAGATATTGAATCAATCCTATTAGAAAAAGACCTTCCTCAAGAGAAAACTCTTGCTAGCTAAAAACTATATTACAGCACAAGTGGCTGCTGCACTAAGTGAAGATTTAGGAATATTGGGTGATATCACATCACAAGCAATAATTGAATCTAAGCAGAAATCTGTAGCAACAATTGTACTCAAACAAAATGCTGTGCTATGTGGAATTGATTTTGCCATAGCTGCATTCAAGCAATTAGACAAAAAAATGAAGGTTTTAAGTCAAAAAAATGATGGTAAATATCTTAAAAAAGGGACAGTTGTACTAAAATTAGAAGCCAGAACTCAAAGTATACTTGCAGCAGAAAGAAGTGCTTTAAACTTTCTCGGCTTAATGTCAGGCATAGCAACTAAAGCATACACATTCTCACAAATTGCTAAACCGTATGGAGTTAAAATATTTTCAACTCGTAAAACTATTGTAGGGATAAGGGGTTTGCAAAAATATGCTTTAACAAAAGGTGGGGCTAATATAAATCGTATGACTTTAGATGATTTCTTTTTTATTAAAGATAATCATATTGCAAATACTTCTAGTGTTGTTGAATGTGTTGCGCAAGCAAAAGCATTTTATCCAAAAAAGAAAATTACTGTTGAAGTTGATAACATCAAGCAGCTTAAAAAAATTATTAATGAAAAAATAGATGTTGTCCTTCTAGATAATATGAACGCAAAACAAATAAAGGAATGTTTAAAGCTAGTAAAAGGTAAATTTCAATGTGAGGCCTCTGGAAATATTACTTTGACTAATCTTAAAAGTATTGCTCAAACAAAAGTAGATCGTATTTCTACTGGACAGCTAACACATAGCATTGAAAATATAGATTTTGGACTAGAGCTTTAACTAATTAAAAATTTAATTGCTCGAAAAAGTATAAACTATAAAATATAGCCACACTGGAATTAATGTTGCCCAGTAATTTAACATCCAAGTTAATCCGACTAAACCACCCCACGCATTGGGATCACTCGTTTGTTCTCTATAAAATATAGATTTTTTCAAACCTGTAGAAAATAATTTAAATGAAATTTTTACCACTTCACTGTTTAGAATTTTGTTTTTAAAAACTCTTAAGCTAATTGATCGTAGATGGATAAATTGCCATGGTAAGTACAGTGCACCAAAAATTAAGTTGAGCTGAATTAAAATTTTATATTGCTCATAATTATTTCCATATAGGAATATCACAAAGCTAATAAACGTATTTAATGCAAAAATTATAGCCCAGCCAAATTCTTCAAAATAGTAATATTTTTCTCTTTGAAATAGAATTGCTCCCCAAACAAACCCTTGTGATACTGTTACTTGAATAACCATTAGCCACGATAACAAGTCTAAAAAGAAAAATTCCCCTGTATTAGCTATTCGCAGCACGTAACTAAACATATAGATATAGGTAATCTCTACAAAAGTAGCTAATAACCTAGTCAAAAATATTGAGGAAAATATTGTATCATGCAATACGATGTTTTTTACATAACCAACTGGAAATAGGCATCGGTAAGCAGATACAAAAAATAATATTTGTGCTGGTATTAGTAAAAAAGGATCAACACTAGAAATTTTTGTTTCAACAGTCTGTAATAAAAAATATATATTGAGAATCGCTCCAAGCTTCAAACTCCATAAGAAATATTTGTATGTTTTCGAGTTTAATAACACTTATATTTTAGGTAAATTTTTTTGTAAGAAGTTTAACATATTTTCTCCCATAACTAATCGAATACTATTATCATCAATACCTAATTCGAGTAATTCATGTGTAATTGCTACTAACTCTGCTGTATCAAAACCAGGGTTAATTGTTCCATCAAAATCTGAGCCTAATGCAACATGTTCTGCACCAACTAGCTTAATACCGTAGTGAATTGCTTCTGCTACAGATTTTGGAGTATTATCACACACTGCAGCGTCCCAATAACCTATTGCAATCAAGCCTCCTTTGCGTGCTATATCTTCCATTAAATTATCATTAATATTTCGGGGCGATGGGCAGTGACCATAAAAACCCGTATGACTTACAACCATTGGTCTATTTGAAATTTTAAGCACATCTTTAACAACATTTTCTGAAGAATGTGAAACATCTAAAATAATATCTAGATTTTGTATTTCTAAAACAACTTGTTCTCCAAAGTTTGTTAAACCTTGCCCACTTATACCGTGTAATGATCCACCAAGTCTATTATCAAAAAAATGGTGCAAGCTCATCATGCGAAAACCTTTGTCATAGAGACGCTTTACATTTTCTAAATCTCCATCTAATGCATGTGAACCTTCTGTACCAATAAGTCCACCAACAAAACTCTTATTGATTGATCTTTTTTGCATAAAGTTATTAAGATCTGATTGTGATTTAATAAGCATAAAATTATCATCATCATTAGCAGCTAGTTTATGAACTTTATTAGCTTGAAAAATGGCTCTTTCAGCTAAACTAGACCAAGTTTTAATTGGCCATCTTTGGACTACTGCCAATGCAGTGATATTGTCACTAGCTGAAGTTTCATTTTTTTCATAGTTTTGTCCACGAGGTGATTTTGTAACAGTAGTAAACATTTGTAATGCTACATTTCCCTCTTGCAGTCTTGGAATATCAACATGTCCCCGCTTATAACGTTTCGATAAATCTCTATTCCACAAATGACTATCAGCGTGCCAATCACCGATAAAAAGAGTTTCGTGTAATTTTAAAGCTTCCTCAGATACATCAAAGGCTGAATGGTCTGAAACTGGATTCATATTCTTATCGACTAATATTGGCAGAATAAATATGACAAGTAGTAAAAAAACTAAGCTTGTTGTAGCTGTGATTAATTTCATTGTTCTTTCAACTCCTGTTTTCTAGTTATTT
>CAJJBG010000005.1 GCA_905182345.1 Pelagibacteraceae bacterium AG-422-B15 | reverse complement strand
ATATTCCTTTAGATCATATGGACTAGATAAAGCCTCAAAATTCTTAACAAATTATCTAATAAAAATATCTCTAACTGTATAGTGGTGGCTCGAGGTGGACTTGAACCACCGACACAAGGATTTTCAGTCCTATGCTCTACCAACTGAGCTATCGAGCCCTGATTTTTGAAACCAGAATTAATGTTTTAATCTAAATAACCAATAGATGAAAGCATATTTTTAGCCTCGTATAGAGGCAATCCCACGACATTTGTATAGGATCCATTAATAGATTTAATGAATGCAGCTGCCTGACCTTGAATTTTATAGGCACCCGCAACATTTACCCACTCATTGCTTTCTAAATAAGTTTCAATTTCTAATTTATTTAAGCTCTTAAAATTAACTATTGTTTGAACTGATTTAGAAATATTCTTTAAATTATTAGTTATAAAAACTGAAGTTACTACCCTATGTCTTCTTCCAGAAAGTAATTCTAAATATTTTTTTGCTGTGTCTATATTATCTGTTTTATCAATGACACGTCTTCCACAAAATACTACTGTATCAGCAGTTAAAACTGTCGCTTCTGGATACATCTCTAAAACTTTAGTAGCTTTCTCTTTAGCTAATCGTTCAGCACACCTTACTGGTAGCTCGTTTTTTAATATAGCTTCATCAATGTCTGGGGCAATGATATTATCTGGGACGACACCAATACTTTTTAACAGTTCTTGTCGTCTAGGTGATGCGCTGCCAAGAATAAAATGCAATATAATTCTCTATTGATTATTTGTATCTGAATGTAATTCGACCTTTAGTTAGGTCATATGGAGTAACTTGAACTAAAACTTCATCTCCTGCTAATACACGGATTCTATTTTTTCTCATTCTCCCCGCTGTATGAGCAAGTACAGTATGTCCATTCTCTAATTCAACTTTAAACATTGCGTTAGGTAAAATATCTGAAACCTTTCCTTTGAATTCTAAAATCTCTTCTTTTGACATATGTTATTTTTTTGTAAGTCTATAATCTATTGATCTTGCGTGTCCGTCAAGTCCTTCATTAACAGCAATATCTTTTGCTGCAAATCCAATTTTATTTAAATTGTCAAATGAACACTCTACAATTGAAGTTCTTTTTAGAAAATCAAACACAGATAGTCCAGAAGAATATCTAGCTGACTTTGAGGTAGGCAATACATGACTAGGGCCGGCAATATAATCTCCTATGGCTTCTGGCGTGTTTACACCCAAGAATACAGCCCCTGCATTCTTTACATTTTTGAGGTGAGTCTTCGCATTATCAACCATTAACTCTAAGTGTTCTGGTGCAAGTTTATTAGATATTCTGATTGCTTCATCAATGTTTTCAACAAGAATAATAGCACCATTGTCTGTCCAACTTTGTGTTGCAATTTCTGTTCTAGGAAGACTGACAAGTTGCTCCGCCACTTCATTTTCTACACTTTGAGATAAAGATATATCGTTTGTTATAAATATACTTTGGGCACTGATATCATGCTCAGCCTGTGAGATTAGATCGGCTGCTATAATTTTAGGATCTTTTCCTGCATCAGCAATAACCAATATTTCAGAAGGGCCTGCAACCATATCTATGCCAACATCACCAAATACAATCTTTTTTGCTTCAGCAACATAAGCATTTCCTGGTCCTACAATTTTATCGACTGAATTAATTGTAGCTGTGCCATAGGCAAGTGCTGCAATTGCTTGAGCTCCACCCACTTTATAAATCTTATCTACACCTGCAATCTTTGCTGCATATAGCACTAAAGGATTTATCTTGCCGTTATTTGCTGGGGTAGTCATAACTATATTTTCAACACCTGCGACCTTAGCTGGCACGGCATTCATTATTACTGAGCTTGGATAGCTTGCTGTGCCTCCTGGCACATAAATACCTACTGATTCAATTGGATTCCAAATAAAACCTAATTCAATACCCAGTTGATCTTTATAAATTAAGTCTTCTGGAATCTGCTTTAAGTGATATGCAGTAACTCGATCATAAGATAACTGTATTGCTTCTTTAAGGTCTACAGATATAGATTTCTCAGCAATTTCTATTTCCGCATCTGAAACTAATAGATTATTAATTGTTAATTGATTGTTATCAAACTTATTGGTTAATTCTAAGAGTGATTTATTACCATTGCTTTTAATATCACTAATTATTTCTGCAACAGTGTCACCTATGTCAGAAGAAACTTCTCGACTATGTGAAACTAATTCATCCAATTGAGCATCAAAATCTAAGTCTGTACTTACTAATCTTTTCATTACTATTTTTCTTTTGGTTGCACTTTATTTTCTGGCCATGGTTCGCCACGATCATCTAACTTGCATTTTACAAGCTCTGCTTCAATTTTTATAGTGGCATCATTTTTAAAAAGCAATTCAATTTCAAGGTTTTTGTTATTATTGGTGTAATAATTAAAATCTAAGAGCTCAATAACATTCTTTTTATCACTTTGATCAATATTTTTTGAAGTTACCGTTAAGACATCTTCAAAAAATAATACTGCTTTAGTTCTCAAATTAACATTATTGATGGCCTGCTCTTCCCACATGAATCTAGTTATCATAGCTACAAAAGATCTGACTGAAGGCAAATATTTGACATCACTAACTTCAATCAACCCATCTTTAAGTACTGTTGAAATTATTTTTAGTTCATCAGTATCAATAGCATTTAATCGCATTGAACTATGTTACTGTATTCTTTGAATGTTGGCACCACAGGAAGCAAGTTTATCTTCTAATCTTTCATAGCCTCTATCTAGATGGTAAACTCTATTTATGGTAGTTTCACCTGTTGCTATAAGGCTGGCTAGAACCAAACTTACAGAAGCTCTTAGGTCAGTCGCCATAACTTGAGCACCAGAAAACCCATTGCATGGATTAATTGTTGCTTTAGAGCCATCAGTATCAATATTTGCACCCATACGATTTAATTCTGGAACATGCATGAATCTATTCTCAAATATATTCTCTCGTACTGTTGAAGGCTTACCTGCCAATGACAACAATACCATAATTTGGGCTTGCATATCTGTAGGAAACCCAGGAAATTCTTTCGTATCAAGATCAATATTATTAATGAGACTCGATTCTTTAACGCGCACTGTATTATTTTCTTTTAATATATTAACACCTATGTTTTTAAAGACTGAAATCATATTATCAATGTGCTCCAAATTAAGATTAGTAACTTCTAGCTCACCTTTTGTAATTGCTCCTGCAATTATATATGTACCAGCTTCAATTCGATCTGGTATTACAGTGTGCGTGGTTCCATGTAATTTATCGACACCTTGAATAAGCACTCTCCGATTATCTTGTACTTCTATAATTGCACCCATAGATTTTAGGCAGTCTATAAGATCCATAATTTCAGGTTCAGTGGCAATATTATTAATTTCTGTTTCACCTTTTGCTAAAGTAGCTGCCATAATAATATTTTCTGTCGCCCCAACTGAAATCATAGGAAGATTAATTTTAGCACCTCTTAATCCAGATTTTGCCTCACATTTAATATAGCCTTTTTCTAAGTTGAACTCTCCACCAAGCTGAGTTAAGGCGTCAACATGGATGTTAATTGGGCGTGCACCAATAGCACAGCCACCTGGCAATGATACTGTAGCTTCTCTTTTTCTTGCCAGCAAGGGTCCTAAAACCAAGATACTTGCACGCATTTTTCTTACTAGATCATATTCCGCTAAAGCTTTACTACTATCTGCATAGGTTAACTTGATTTCATTCTTGCTGACTAAATCTGCTTTGTCAAAATTAACTCCAAGTGAATCAAGGACGCTGCCCATAGTGTGAATATCAGCAAGATTAGGAGTGTTTTTTAGTGCAATAGATTCATCGGTTAAAATACTTGCTGCCATTAATGGTAGAGCTGCATTTTTTGACCCACTTATAGAAATAGTTCCTTGAAGAGGTTCTCCTCCAACTATAACTATTTTTTGCATTTAAATATCTTAAAGTTTTGGAAGTGTAACACCTTCTTGATTCATATACTTTCCTTTGCGGTCTTTATATGTAACAGCTGGTGGGGCTTCGCCTTTGTAAAATAAAAACTGACATGCGCCTTCGTTCGCATATATCTTTGCTGGCAGTGGAGTTGTGTTTGAAAACTCTAAGGTTACATGGCCTTCCCACTCAGGTTCAAGGGGGGTAACATTAACAATAATTCCACAACGTGCATATGTAGATTTACCAAGGCAAATGACTAAAACATCTTTAGGAATTTTGAAATATTCTACAGTGCGGGCTAATGCAAATGAATTTGGCGGGATAATACATTCATCACCAGAACGATCGACAAAACTTTTCTCGTTGAAATTTTTAGGATCAACTATTACAGAGTCAACATTGGTAAATACTTTAAATTCACTAGATACTCGGGCATCATAACCATAGGATGATACGCCATATGAAATTTTTCCATCTTTTTTTTGACCATCTACAAAAGGTGAGATCATGTCGTGCTCATGCGCCATCTTTGTAATCCAGTTATCAGACATTATTGTCATAAATTTTTATCCTTGTTGTTAATTTTTTTTTGAAAAATTTTTCGCTTTTGTAAATTAGCTCTTAAAGCTGAAGATAGTTTTTCTTTTCTTTCTTCTTCTGTTTTTTTGTTACCCTTTTGCACGGCCAATTAAGAATTGTTTAATGTCTTCTGGACTAAGACCAGCCTTCTTTAGTTCTTTAACTAATTTTTCTTCTTCTTTTTTATCAGCTTTATCCGAAAATTTAGATTCGCGCTTTTCCTGTTTAGCCATGGCTCTTTCGCCTCTTTTTGACTTATAATCGTGATGAATACCCATAGAAAATCCTGGTTTTGAAATTTTGCCTATAATACACAAAAGTTAATAGATTCTCTAGAAATATTGTATTTTTTTTACCAAAGGAAAAGACTATGATTAAACAGCACAAACACTTGAACGCGTTAGAAATCTTCTACCGGTTCCGTTGTCTAAAGAGAACATTCCTCCAATACCTGATACTGAATCTATAATGAGGTCTGTATTTCTCCATCTCTCATACTGATCTTTATTCATATAAAATGGAATTCCTCCAATCTCGCCGAGCTGAATATCTTGATCTCCCAAATAGAAATCTTTAGCCTCATAGCACATAGGCGCACTACCATCACAACAGCCGCCTGATTGATGAAAAATTAATGCATCACCATATTTTTTTTGAAGATCTTTGATCAAATCAAGCGCAGCATCGGTAGCGCTTACTTGCATAATGTGCTTTTCGGTCATTTATTTCCTTAAAAAATAATTATTAAAAGGCTCCTCATAACTAATGAGAGGCCAAATTATTAGATTTTAAAAGAAGCCAAGCTTATTAGGATCGTAGGAAACTAATAAATTCTTAGTTTGTCTATAGTGATCAAGCATCATTTTATGATTTTCTCTGCCAATACCTGATTGTTTATATCCCCCAAAAGCTGCATGCGCTGGGTAGGCATGGTAACAGTTAGTCCATACACGTCCCGCTTGGATGCCTCTTCCCATTCGAAATGCTAAGTTAGCATCTCTTGACCAAACACCAGCACCTAATCCATACAAGGTATCATTTGCTATCTCAAGTGCCTCAGCCTCATCTTTAAAAGTAGTTACTGAAACTACAGGGCCAAAAATTTCTTCCTGGAAAATTCGCATTTTATTATTACCCTTAAAGACTGTCGGTTCAATATAGTAACCATTCTCTAAGCCACTATTTAATTTGGCAACATTACCACCCGCTAGTACTTCTGCACCTTCATCTTTACCAAGTTGTAAGTAAGAAGAGATTTTTTCCATCTGTTCAGTTGAAGCTTGTGCTCCAAGCATGGTATCCATCTGCAAAGAATTACCTTGTTTAATTGCGGCAACACGCTTCAAAGCTTTTTCCATAAAAGCATCATAAATAGACTCTTGAATCAATGCTCTACTAGGACAAGTGCATACCTCTCCTTGGTTTAGAGCAAACATTGTAAAGCCTTCTAGACACTTATCAAAGTAGGCATCATCTTCTCGCATCACATCCTCAAAGAAAACATTAGGCGATTTTCCACCTAGTTCTAGTGTAACAGGAATTAGGTTTTGTGATGCATACTGCATTATTAAACGCCCAGTTGTTGTCTCACCCGTAAATGCAATCTTTGCAATCCTAGGTGATGATGCTAGAGGTTTTCCAGCCTCAAGGCCGTATCCACTTACAATATTAAGCACTCCAGCTGGTAAGAGGTGTCCAATAAGTTCCATAAGCACCATAATAGAAGCAGGTGTTTGCTCCGCAGGTTTTAAAACAACACAGTTACCGGCAGCTAAAGCAGGTGCAACTTTCCAGGTCGCCATAAGTATTGGAAAATTCCACGGAATAATTTGTCCAACTACACCTAGAGGCTCTTTAAAGTGATAGGCATAAGTATTGGAATCAATTTCAGCAATTGACCCTTCTTCTGCTCTAATACAACCTGCAAAATATCTAAAATGATCTATTGCAAGCGCCATATCTGCATTAATAGTTTCTCTGATTGGTTTTCCATTATCAATAGTTTCCGCAGTTGCTAATAAGTTGATATTGGCTTCCATTACATCAGCAATTTTATTAAGAATATTTGCTCGTTCGGCTAAAGAAGTTTTGCCCCAGGCTGGAAACGCTGCGTGACCAGCTTCAATAGCAGCATTAACATCTTCTGCATTTGATCTAGCAATTTCACAGATAACTTCGCCAGTTATAGGCGAACAGTTTTCAAAATATTGCCCAGATAATGGTTCAACAAAATCTCCATTGATATAGTTTCCATATTTTGCTTTGAAAGGATAGGCAACGTCAAGATGCTTTGTATCCAAAGAAGTGCTTATATTTATTTGTGTCATTTATATTACTCCCCAGTAAATTATGTTATAATTCTGATCCTATTAAGAAGTTAATACAAGCAATTAATAGTTATTTTTATTAAAAAATCTTAATAATAAATGGTTAATTATATTTACAGATTATTTTATTTGCCTATATGATAAGCCTATGGTTTTATTGATAAAATTATGAGCAGGTATTCAGAAATATTTAATCAATCAATTGAAAATAAAGAGGTTTTTTGGGATGAAGTAGCAAAAGATGTTATTTGGTACGAGCCTTATGATAAAGTATTGCATACGGATAAACCTCCTTTTTATCGTTGGTATAAAAATGGAAAAATTAACACCTGCTACAATGCTTTAGATAGGCATGTAGATGAAGGTAATGGTGAGCGTCTTGCTTTAATTTACGATAGTCCAATAACTAATTCCAAAGAGACTTTTACATATTCAATACTGAGAGATCGTGTTGCTGTAATAGCTGGGGCTCTAAAACAACAAGGTGTATTAAAAGGTGATCGCGTAATTATTTATATGCCTATGATTCCAGAGGCTGTGATGGCAATGCTCGCTTGTGCAAGAATTGGGGCTGTGCACTCAGTAGTATTTGGTGGATTTGCTGCAGCTGAACTTGCTAATCGTATTGATGATTCAGAGGCAAAATTAATACTTACTGCTTCGTGTGGAATTGAGCCTGGACGTATAGTTGAGTATCAACCACTAATAAATGAAGCTATAAAAATTGCTAAACACAAACCCAGTGCATCAATTTTTTTTCAACGCGAACAAAAGAAAATAGTTTTAGAAAATAACCAACTTGATTGGAATGATTTTATAAAAAATATTGATCCTGCTGAATGTGAAGTAATGGATGCAAATGACCCAGCTTATATACTGTATACATCTGGAACTACTGGAACGCCGAAAGGCATAGTAAGAGATATAGGTGGTCATATTGTTGCACTAAAGTGGACTATGAAAAATGTTTATAATATTGACCCTGGTGATGTGTGGTGGTCTGCAAGTGACATTGGCTGGATAGTTGGACATTCTTATATTGTTTATGCTCCACTCTTTCATGGTTGTACAACAGTTTTATTTGAAGGCAAGCCAGTTGGCACGCCAGATGCTGGAGAATTCTGGAGAATAATTTCAGAATACAAAGTTAAAACGTTATTTACAGCACCAACAGCATTTAGAGCAATTAAAAAAGAAGACCCTGAAGGAAAATTCTTTAAAAAACATGATCTTTCAAATTTTGAATCCTTGTTTCTTGCGGGTGAGCGTGCTGATCCAGATACTATTAAATGGGCTGAAGATTTGTTGCATAAACCTGTTATTGACCATTGGTGGCAAACAGAAACTAGTTGGGCAATTACTGCAAACTGTGCAGGACTCGGTTTATTTCCAACTAAGTATGGGTCTGCTGGCAAGCCTGTGCCTGGTTATAATGTTAAAGTATTACAAAGTGACGGCACTGAATGTGCAGTTGGCGAAATGGGTGATGTTGTAGTCGAATTACCTCTACCACCTGGTACCTTTCCAACACTATGGAATGCTGATGCTCGATATGAAGAAAACTATATGAGTACTTACCCTGGCTACTATCAAACCTATGATGCTGGTTATATTGATGCAGATGGTGATGTATGGATTATGTCTCGAACCGATGACATTATTAATGTTGCTGGTCATAGATTGTCAACTGGAGCTATGGAAGAAGTTTTGTCAGAACATCCCGATGTTGCTGAGTGTGCGGTTGTAGGAATTGCCGATAAACTCAAAGGTCAATTGCCCTTAGGTTTTGTAGTTCTAAAAAATGGAACAACAAATTCTGATGAGGTTATCACTACAGAATGCATAAAAATGATTCGAGAAAAACTTGGTCCTGTTGCAGCTTTTAAAAAGGCACTAGTTTTAAAGCGTCTACCAAAAACTAGATCTGGAAAAGTTTTACGTGGAATTATTCGTAAAATTGTAGATAAAGAAAGCTTTAGTCTACCTCCTACTATTGATGATCCATTGATTTTGGATGAAATTAAAGATTCATTAATTCATGCTGGTATAATAGATTAACAAAATGAAAAAAAGCATAGTATTTCTGGATAGTGCAACTTTTCCTAATCACTTAAAATTTAATAAAATTAATTTTCCACATACATGGAAGAATCATAAAACTACAAGCTCAACTCAAGTTATTACTCGCATTAAAACAGCACATGTATTAGTTAATAATAAAGTTAATCTTGGTAAAAAAGAATTGATACATGCAAAAAATTTAGAGCTTATCGCTCTAACTGCAACTGGTACTAATACTGTAGACCTAGACTATTGTCGAAAAAATAATATCAAGGTATGCAATCTAAGAAATTATGCGTCAGTTACAGTAGCCGAACATGTGTTTGCATTAATACTTAATTTATTGAGGCAAATCAAAGGTTTAGAAAATGATATCTCTTCTGGACTGTGGCAAAAACAAAAAGTCTTTTCAATGGTTAACCGTCGTGTTTTTAATCTACATGGAAAAAAAATTGGTATAATTGGCAAGGGCTCAATCGGCCTGCAGGTAGCTAAATTTGCTAATGCTTTTGGAATGAGTGTAGAATTTTTATCTGTACAACAATTAAAAAAAAATCAATTAGAAAACTTTCTAAAAAGACAAGATATTGTTTCCTTGCACTGTCCATTAAATAAAAATACTGAAAATCTAATAACACTTAAAGAGATAAAATTGATGAAGAAAACTGCAATAATAATTAATACTGCTCGAGGGGGCATTGTTAATGAGCAAGACTTGGTTACATCTATACGTAAAAAAATAATAGCTGGTGCTGGAATTGATGTAACCACAACTGAACCACCTAAAAAAAACCACCCCTATTATCAAATAATTAAACATAGTAATTTTATTTGGACACCTCATACCGCTTGGGCATCTGAGGAAGCTTTAAAAACTTCTTTAGACCAACTGATACTTAATATTAATAGGTTTTATTTGGGTAAGCCTAGAAACTTAGTATGATTAAATTAGTTTTTAAAAACTAACTCTTTTGGAAAATTACAAAATGATTCAAAGCCTTCATCTGTAACACGCATAGCTTCACTTACCTCAACACCCCAATCACCCATCTGCATTACCGCAATCATATGAAGGGTACTATTGGCTTGCAATATTGTTGGATCGCCTTTTGAAATATTAACAGTACGTTCTCCCCAATCTGGTGGAAAGCCCACACCAATAGAATAACCAGATCTTGAATCTTTCTTTATATTATACTTATCTAAAATCTTCCAAAATTTTTGAGCCACACTGTCTGCTGTAACACCCGCACGTATAGCAGCCTTACCTGTTTCAAGTGCTTCTATTGTTTTATTCATAACATCTAATTTTTCAGAATCTTTTTTACCAAGAAATACAGTTCGTGCCATTGGACAGTGGTATCTTTTGTATGCTCCTGAAATTTCAATAACTGTGGCTTCATTTTCTTTGAAAAGTTCATTGCTCCAGGTTAAATGCGCTGCTGAGCTGCCTTGGCCAGTTGGAAACATTGGTGCTATACTTGGGTAATCACCTCCATACCCTTCTACTCCTTTAATTAAACCAGAATAAACTGCTGCAGCTGCATCACACTGTCTAACGCCCACATTTATTGTATCAATGGCCGCTTGCATACCTGCTTCAACATTTCTTGCAGCCTGATGCATAAACTGTATTTCATTTTCTGATTTGATAAATCTTATCCAATTGACAAGAAATCTACTATCGGTAAATCTACAATTTATAAGACCACTTGTTAACTTCTCATAGCATGTTGCGGTGAAATAATGTGCATCCATTTCAACACCAATGACACCTTTATCTAATTTTTTATCTTTAATAATTTGCACTAAATATTCATATGGATGTAGAGGTGGTACATGCACTAATTTCTCAGGATAAGGAATAATACTTTCATTTTCTAAATAAGTTTGAATATAAGCTCCACCAACATCCATCTGTCGAACAAAACAAATTGGTTCTTTTAATTTAGAACTTATTACTAGGCATTGAGGCATATAGAATGACCAAGCGTCAAAGCCACTCAAATAATAAATATTAGCTGGATCAACAACAAGAAGTGTATCAATGCCTTTTTCTGACATGACTAACAGTGTTTTTTGAACTCTTTGATTGTATTCGGCGTGTGTAAAGTTTTTCATATTATTCTAGATGTGAAATGTATGTATCAATTACTGATGTTCTTGACTTAATGCTGTTAAATAAATTATTTATCTTAGATCGATTAGCAAGTGTCTCTACTTTTGACCTTCCATAAATATGACAATTGCTCATATAAAAACTATAGATAATAAATACAATATTTTAAAATGTTTTTAATAATTATGTGCTATTATGTGAGTATATGCCAGATATTCATCAAATCATAACTGAAGATCCCTTGGTACTGCTCATAGTAGTTCCAATAGTAATTATAATTGCTGTTTATTTTGCCTTTTATTCAGATAAGCAAAAATAATAATTATTAAAATTATCTACTTTTAGATAGAAGTTAAACTTAATCTATTATGGTGGAGCTAGTCGGGATCGAACCGACGACCTCATCACTGCCAGCGATGCGCTCTCCCAGCTGAGCTATAGCCCCAAATTATTTTTTATAAACAAAATATAGCTCTAGTCAATGCCATTTGCTCGCTGCAGTTCACGCACATAGGTTATGATAGTAGACACCTCAGCTCGAGTAACACCTGCAACCTTTGGCATATTGCCAAATGGCCAATGATGTGCGCGTACTCCCATTGCAACAGCTCGCTGAAAACTTTCATTTCCATGGTGTGATGGCTCATAAATTTTATGCACTAGTGGTGGTGCTATCTCTGTTTTTCCAGCAGCATTTATGCCATGACATGAAGCACATTTAGCCAAAAAAATACCTTCCCCACGTTGGGCTAATACAGATAACTCATTTGGAACTGATACTGATACTATTGCAGACCCATTTACAGTTTGATTTACGATAGATTGATTTTGGTTTTTCCAGATAAGAATACTAACCATGGATAGTCCAATAAACAGCACACTACCAATTATAATTTTCTTCTTCATTTGTATGTACTAAAAGATTTCAAATAGGCTTCAATTTGCATGACTGATTCTTCTTAAGCATTAATTTAATAAAATTATATGTTAAATAATTTAATTTATCAAAGCAAATACAAGGAAATATCTACTAACTTTTCCTACAGCAACTAAAATTAAAAATAATAAAAAGTTTACTCTTAAAATCCCAGCTATTAAAGTTAATGGATCACCAATAATTGGCACCCATGCAAATAGCAAAGACCAAACTCCAAATTTATTAAATTGTCTAGAGGCAGAATCAATCTGACCTTCTTTAAAAGGAAACCATTTTTTGTTAATACATTTTAATAAATAAAAACCTAATAACCAATTAAATATGGAGCCTAAGATATTCCCTAAACTAGCAGCTCCGATTAGTATCAAGGAATTATAATTATCTGTATTCAATAAACTAGCTAAGGTTAACTCACTTGATAATGGCAAGATAGTAGCTGCTAAAAAAGATATTAGAAAAAGAGAAATATAAGATATCATTGCAATAAGATTAACTGACAATTCATAATTCAACAAAAATTAGATTATATTAAGTAATAGCTTTTATTTAGAAATTTTTATTATGCTTATACGAGAGATCACAATAGTAATAAAATTTGCACACATACAAACCTATAGATCAAAAATTTTTCCAAAGCCTTTTAAATTATCTTTAATACCTGCTGTTCTAAGAGCATGCCACATTTGACCCTGATTGCTAGTTATCACTGGCTTTCCAGTCAAACCTTCAACTTCTTCAATAATATCTAATGCTCTAATGCCACTGCAACTTAAAAAAATTGCGTCAGCCTCTTCGCAGTCTAAACTTAGTGCAAAGTCCTTTAGATATGCTGGTGTTACTTTTCCAAATTCAATTCCACTACCAAGATTCAAGCCTTTTATATCTAAAACATCGAATCCTTTATTTTGAAAAAATTTTTCCTCTACAACATTTATTTCATCTAAATAAGGTGTTCCAATAACTAGTTTTTTTACCTCTAATTTTTTTAACGCCGCAACAACACCTGATACTAAGGTTATTGCTTTTGCATAAGGTGCTCCTCGATTAATTTCTTCACAGACCTTGTCTTCACCATTTACGATAGAGCCTGAAGTGCAGCAGTAACTTATTACATCTGGTTTTATATCTGGCTGAATTCTAGAAGCGGCATCTGCCATCTGATCTATATGTTTAGCTAAAGTTTCGTTGGTAGTGTAATCATCCGTATGTAATCGTGTAAAGCTAACTCCAACACCTTCTGGTGCCATTTTATAGATATCTAATTCACAAGCTAAATCTGTAGATAGTAAAATAAAACCTAAATTAGCTCTATTATTACGGCCTGTATCAAACTCAATCTTATTAATATCAAATGATGTCATTAGGATAATTGTTTAAGAACTAATTCAGACCAAAATGATGAGCCTACAACTAAAAGTTCATCGTTAAAGTCATAGTCTGCACTATGTAGCGATCTCCCATGATTGCCTTCTATTCCATTGCCTATTAAAATATAACAACCAGGTTTAACGGCTAGCATCTGCGCAAAGTCTTCAGAAAATAGTTTAGGCTCACAGTCACCGTCAACTAAATCTTTACCTACGAGATTTTTGGCAACTTCAATTGCTGCATGAACTTGATCAGGAGTATTTATAGTCATCTGTGTTTGAACGTCATAAGAAAAAGAAAATTCAATGTTGTGGGCTTTGGCAAGGCCTTCCACTATTTGTCGCATGCTATCTTCAATAATTTTATTTGCTTCAAGTGATAGTGCTCTTGTATCACCAATAATAATAGATTCGCCAGGTAATATATTTTTTTTACCATCTGATATAAATTCAGTAACTGACACTACACCATTTAAAGCTGGATTAATTTTTCTTGATACAATGGATTGTAACGCTGTAATTATTTGTGTGCCAACAGTTATAGTATCTACACCCATGTGTGGTAATGCTGAGTGTCCTCCACGACCATGAAGCTTTATTTCAAATAAACTTTCACTTCCTGTAATTGCTCCTGCTCTACTAGCAAAATTTCCAGCAGCTAGACCGGGTAAATTATGAAAGGCATAGACTTCATCTATATTAAAATTTTTAAAGAGACCATCATCTATCATGGCTTGTGCGCCTTCAGTTGCCTCTTCATCGGGTTGAAAGATAAAGTGTACAGTGCCATCAAAATCACCACTTTCAGCAAGAAATTTTGCAGCACCTAAAGCCATTGCAGTATGACCATCATGGCCACAAGCATGCATTTTACCTTCGTTTTTTGATTTATAAGGAAAGTCATTTAATTCATTAATTGGTAATGCATCCATATCAGCTCTAATGCCAATACTCTTACTGCCTGTACCTTTCTTAAGTGTGCCAACAATTCCTGTTCCACCTATGCCCGTATGAACCTCTAAACCAAATTCCTTAAGTAATTTAGCTACTTTTTTTGCTGTTTGGTTTACATCAAAATTTAATTCTGGGCACGCATGAAAATCATGACGCCATTGCTTTAATTCATTTTCAAATTTTTTAGTAAGCATTAATTACTCTCTTTTTCAGTTAAAATTAGCATAACTTTGCTGTCTGGAGATAGTCCGCAATCATTATTATTTAAAGCCTTCTTGAGCCCTGCATACCCAGCACCCCCTGACTCGGATGTAGAGAGTTCATTATCTGCTAATTCTTTAAGACAGTCTTTTGCTTCGTGATCGGTAATCGTCATACAGTAGTTTGCAGTTTGTGCTAAGGACGAAAGTGCTGCCAACGATGCAACTTTACAATCAAGACGGCCCATTATGGACACCTTCCCTTCTACAGTTAAAGTTTTTCCGGCTGCTATAGAGGCTTGAATAACTGGTGCCTCAGTTGGCTCCACTATTACAATCTTAGGTTTATCTCCATAATATTTTCTTGCATATGCAGCAACAGATGCTGGGAAGCCACCAATGCCTGCTTGAAGAAAAATATGTGTAGGGGTTACCGGACATTCTTCAAATGCTTCAGATGCCATTATTAAATATCCAGCCATTACATCTATGCCAGCTGAGTAACCTGCCCATGTTGAATCAGATAATAACGTCCAGTCATTTTCACTTGCTGCTTTTGCCGCTGCTTCCATACTTTCTTCATAGTTTTCTCCTGCAGTAATTACTTCTGCCCCATACGTTCTAATGTAATCTCCAAATTCAATTGGTACAGTCTTCGAAAGATAAATAATTGCTTTGGCACCAAATAATCTTGCACCATTAGCTAGCGAAAGACCATGATTTCCAGCACTGGCCGTAACGTAAGATCTACCCTGGAGAGAATTTTTTAATTTTTCCTCAGAGGCATCCAAACCAACTTTTTCTGCTGCCTCCCTGGCTAAAACATATGACGCACCAATAGCTTTAAAGCTACCCATATTCATTCTATTGCGCTCATCTTTAAACCATAAAGATTCTATGCCCAAAGTTTTGGCCAAATCAGATTTAATAAGAGGTGATTTTTCTGGCTTTAAACATGCCTCAACAACTTCTCGAACTGCTTCAACATCAATTCTCACTTTCATTGCAGGATCTTGTAAAACAGGATCATTTGGAAAACCTATCTTAAAATATGCATTCTTTATTACTTCAGTCATTTGTTAATCTTTCGTTGATTAATGCTATCATTTTTTCTCGTTGCAATATAGACCCCAAATGTAGCGGCCAAGAGGCCGATAAAGTCAGTAATAGTAATAGTTTCATTAATAAAGATCCAAGCCATTAACACAGAAACTGGTGGCACTAAAAAGAATAAGGTTGATGTCTTGCTTGCTGAATCAGTTTTAATTAAATACATCAATATTGTAAATGCACCAAATGAAACTGCAATAATTTGCCAACTAATTGATATTATAAAGCTAACTGAATAATTGATAAACCAATCTTCTATGGTTAAGGCTAAAATCAAATGAAAACAGCAGGCACTTAAAGCTTGGTAAGTATTACTTACAGAAAGTGGCAAGTCTTCACTTAATTTTTTTTGCCATAATGTTCCCGTAGTTACAGCTGCCAAAGCTATGAATGAAGCAATAATTCCAACAGTCGGTAACTCGTTACCTACATCAAAACCAAGTACTAGTAGTGTACCAAGAAAACCTAAGAGGATGCCAACCCATTGTTTCCATGTCACTACTTCATTTAATAATGGACCAGCTAATATTGAAGTTAAAATTGGCTGCAGGCAAACAATTAAAGCTGTAACACCAACCGGAAACCCTTTGGATATTGAATAAAAAACTCCACCTAAATAAATACCGTGGAACAGAATACCACTGACCATTGCTTTTAAGCTTTTATTTAATGATCCAAATAATTTCTGTTTTGTAAGCAGGCTAAAAAAAGCAAAGCCTAAAGTTACAAATGCAAAGCGAAAACACAGGGCTGCAAATGGAGAGGCATCAACTGTAATAGGTTTACTTGTAATAAAGGCACTCGACCATAAAACTATAAATAAAATTGGAAAGGCTCGAGTCACTTCAAATTATACGTAGCTAACTTTTTCTTGAAGCCACTCGTGAAATCTCTTTAACTCATATTCCTCTGGCATTAATGTTCCAGGTTTAGATGTTGGATTATAAACACCTTTTTGATTGAGTTCACACGCGTCACTGTCCTGTTGCATAACTAGAATAGCAAAATCTATTACATTATTTATATCATAATTTGGATCTGCTAATGTCTTTGCTTCAAATAACCATTCAACATTTAAAGACATCGTTTCACTATCTACAGGCATAATGCGCACAATTCTCACATGATCTATAAATATTGCCATAAACACAGAAGGCCAACTGGTAAAATAAATTTGCCCTGGAAAATTTTCTATCTCATCTATGATCTTAATTTTATTTCCTTGTGCACTACCATTCATAGACCATGATTCCATACCTTCTTTCAATCCACCTTGGAATTTTGGATCAGATATTTTACTCAATTCCTCCCAATCTGGAGAATCTTTAATGTCCATTATTCTTCTACTATAAACTGGCACTAAATCAGATAATTCTGGATGGATATTTGGACAATGTAAGCACTCCGAATAATTCTCCCAAAAAATTTTCCAATTACACTTAATATTTTTTTGCCAAGTATGACCTACTTCAAAATTATTAAGCCCTAAATCATTGATAATTGGATCATAGTCCTGAAAAGTATTTTCAGTATTCCATGCTGATTTATTATTTATATTAATAAAAATTAATCCATTCCATAATTTTAATCCAACTCTATCTAAGCCATGCTCATCAATATTAAAATTATCAGGCACTTTAAATGAAGATGTTTTAATTAGTTTTCCATCAGAAACGTCGTATGACCATTGATGATATCGACATACTAAAAGGTTATTTTTTAACTTTCCTGATTTTTCTTCACAAAGAATTGATCCACGATGGCGACAAGTATTTAGATAGGCAACTAATTCATTATTTTTGTCCCTAATAATTAAAATATTATATTTTCCAATATTTAAGGTTATGTAACTAAGTGGCTCTAATAGCATTTTTTCATGAGACGCATATATCCACTCATTTTGCCAAATCGCAGTTAATTCATCTTCAAAGTTTTTTGTATTGCAATAGCTACTTAAGGGAAGAGACTTAACTGCCTTATTTAAACTATTGTTGTTTGACATCTTTATTAACTTTTAATTTGAGACAATAAGTGCAAATCATCACCTAAGCACCACTGCACTGCTATTTTATTATCATCAATACGATATATTGAAATTTCTTGAAATTCTATCTTTTTTCCTGTGGCTGGGATGCCTAAGTATTCTTGTCTATGCACTCCTGTAGAGATATATCGTGATACAACTTTTTCACCATCAGCTATTAAATCTATAACTTCTTCATGCCAATTTTCAAAGATATTACGTGTATCTAATATTGAATTTTTTATTTCAGTTAGCCCATTTGATTCAGGTCCCCATCCTTTTGCCCAATGAACAATGAAGCTTTCTGCGTATACTTGAGGGATTAAATCAACCTCTCCTGTATTCCATATGTGATGTAATTGCTTAACTAGATTAATATTTTTTTCTTTAGCCATGAAGTTAATTACCTCATCTAGTTTAGCTTTTAATTCTATAGCCCTTAGTTAGTATAAAAACTGCACTAAATATACAAATTGATAGGAAGCCTAGCATTGTAAAAATACTTATCCAAATATTAATATCGGAGACCCCATAAAATGACCAGCGCATACCATTAATTAAGTAAACAACAGGATTAAAGTAGCTAATTTGTTGCCAAAATTCAGGCAACATATCGATTGAATAAAGACTACCACCTAAGAATACTAGCGGTGTAACTACTATTAACGGTACAATTTGTAATTGTTCAAAATTTTCACTTAAAATTCCAATTAAAAAACCAAACAAGCTAAACGTAATACAGGTTAGCACTAATAAAAGCACCATTACAAATGGATGGTCTATTCTTACCTCGGCAAAAAAAGTTGCTGTAATAAGAATAACTGTACCTACTATTAATGACTTACTAGCACTAGCACCAACAAAGCCTATTACAATTTCTAGAGACGAAATTGGTGCAGCCAATATTTCGTATATGGCTCCAGAAAATTTTGGCATAAATATACCAAAAGAACTATTTGAAATGCTTTGAGTTAGCAGTGTTAGCATTAATAGCCCTGGTACAATAAATGATCCATAACTTACGCCACTAACTTCAGGGATCATTCTCCCAATTACTGCTCCAAAAACTATAAAGTATAATGATGTAGATACCACTGGAGATAAAATACTTTGAAACAACGTTCGCCATAAACGATCCATCTCATGTAAGTAAATTGCTTTTATTGCGTAAAAATTCATTTATTTTCCTTATTAATTAAGCTTACAAAAATATCTTCTAAAGTGCCTTGCTCTGTATTTAGATCACTTAATTTCATTCCGGCATCTCTAATATCTTGCAATAAATTTGTAATTCCAGTTTGCTTAGCTTGTGAATCGTAAGCATAAATTAATGATAAGCCATCATTTGCTAATTCTAAATTATAGCTAGAGAGTGACTCAGGTAACACAACAATTGAATTTTTTAAATTAACTGTTAATTTCTTTTGACCCATACGACCTATTAATGCCTTTGTATCATCTACAACAATCATGCCACCATTATCAATCACACCAACTCGATCGGCTATGGCCTCTGCTTCCTCAATATAATGTGTTGTAAGAATAATCGTAACACCTGATTTTCTTAAATTTTCAACTATGCGCCACATATCTTGTCTTAATTCTACGTCTACTCCTGCAGTGGGCTCGTCTAAAAAAAGTATCTTAGGTTCATGCGATAAGGCTTTAGCAATAAGCACTCGCCTTTTCATGCCACCAGACAACTGTCCAAGACGGCTATCTTTTTTATCCCACAGGCTTAAGTCTCTAAGAATTTTTTCAATATGCTTTGGATTAGCGCTTTTACCGTAAAGTCCACGGGTATAAGAAACATTTTGAAAAACTGTTTCAAATTGCTCTAGAGTCAACTCTTGAGGAACATAACCTATTTGAGATTTAGTTTTTCTATAATCCTTAATAATATCATAACCATCCACTAGAACTGATCCAGAGGTTGGTGTTACCAGGCCACAAACAACATTAATTAGCGTAGATTTTCCTGCACCATTTGGTCCTAATAATGCGAATATTTCACCTTTATGAATTTCTAAATCAACATTTTTTAAAGCATGAAAACTATTGTTGTAAGTTTTGGATAAATTTTTTATTGAAATAAGAGGATTGGTCATGTTGTTAAAGTGAATATAGGTTTGAATTTGTATTAGTAAAGAGTTAATTCAATAGTTGGTAAATCATGCTAGCAACTTCACTTTCTAATGGAAATGACAACATGCCCATTACTGAATAGCCTAAAACATAAGGCATAAAGTAGAATCTAAACATATAGAAAAACCAAGCAATATAGAGTGGTACTAACGGCGCTACAATAAATGATGGTGTAATTAGTTTAAATAAAGCTACTACTGGATTTGTTAATTTAACAAAGGCCTTCATAAAAAAAAATGGTGATGTCTCAGGTAGAAAAATATTCATTGCTGATCTTCCAATAAGAGTCCACATAATAACTCCTAGAATATAGTCGATAACAAGAACACTGATTGGCATGTTTTGATATTATACGAAGGGTAGATATAAATCTACCCTTCGTTAGTATGGGGTTAGTTATTACTGCTGAGAAATGACTGGCTCTCCCTTAGGAACGCGAAGATCATCAACCATTTTCTGGGTTGCAGCATCTGGTTCTTCAGTCATCAAAGTAACGACAACCATAGCTATCAGACTTACAGATGCTCCAATGATTCCAAACCTTAGGTGGTCAATTCCTAACCATGGCGTCATAGCCATAAACTTAGGTCCTACATAATATAGGTAAGCTGTACCACTTAATAATCCGAAGAACATTCCAGCAATTGCACCCTGTCGGTTTGCTCGTTTCCACCATATTCCTAGAACAATCGGGAAGAACAAGCCTGACATAGCAAAGTCAAACGCCCATGCCACTGCACCTAAAATACTCGTTAATTTCAGAGATGCTACAAAGGCACCAGCGGCACCAATGACAATCAATAGAACACGAGCAACGAGTAAACGTTTTCTAGTGTCCGCTGAAGGATCGATAATTTTATAGTACATGTCATGACTTAAGCTGTTTGAGATTGCAAGTAGCAATCCATCGGCTGTACTCATTGCAGCAGCCATACCACCGGCAGCAACCAGGCCTGAAATTACATAGGGTAATCCAGCAATCTCTGGTGTTGCTAGCACAACGATATCTGCTCTCATAAAGAACTCATTTAACTGAAGAATTCCATCACCGTTACTATCAGAAATTGCTAACATTCCAACATTTGACCAGTTCTGGATCCAATCAAGCGACTGAACTTCTGAGAAAGCCTTTCCTATGATTCCTGTTGCTAGATTTGGATCTAACATTTGTATTTTAGACAGCGTAGCTAATGCTGGTGCTGTGAAATACAATAAGAAAATAAATAGTAAAGAATATGCTACAGATTTACGAGCTGATTTAACAGATGGTGTTGTAAAGTATCTCATCAAGATATGAGGGAGAGAACAAGTTCCCAACATCATACATAACGCAAGTGAAATAAATTTCCAAGATGCCATTGCACCACCAGCTACATCAGAGTGAGGAGTAGATAGAATTTTCAGTCCTGGGAACGACTCTGTTGCCGCTATGCCAAGTCCATGTAATTTTTCTAGCTCACTAATTCTTTCAACAGCAGCTCCATATGAGAATTGTGGAATTAAACCAAAGTCTAATGCATTACTCATCCAAAACACTGGAAGTAAGTAAGCCACAATTAATACAATGTACTGTGCAACTTGAGTCCATGTAACTGCTCTCATTCCACCTAACATTGAACATAGCAGAATTCCAAGAAGTCCAAACCAAACTCCAAGTTCAAATGGAATTTGAAGTGCACGTGAAGCAATTGTGCCTGTCGCATTAATCTGCGCTGTCACATAAGTAAACGAAGCTAGTACAAGTACTACAACTGCTAAAAATCTAGCAGTGTTACCACCATAACGTGTTCCTATAAAATCAGGAACTGTATAACATCCAAACTTACGTAAGTATGGCGCCATCAATGAAGAGACCAGTACATAACCACCTGTCCATCCAACTAAGAATGCTAGATAACTATGGCCACCAAAGAAAATTCCTCCAGCCATGGCAACAAAAGAAGCACCTGACATCCAGTCAGCTGCAGTTGCCATTCCATTAAATACGGTTGGCACTTCTCGACCTGCTACATAATATGCTTCAGTCTGCATTGTACGGGACAGCCATCCAATAGCTGCATAGATTACAATTGTAAATGCAACGAATAGTATGCCGATTGTTTGTGCGGACATTCCGAGTTGCTCGAGTACCGCCATAAGTATAACAAATAGAAAAAAACCACCTGTATACAGACCGTAGATTTTCGGTAAGTTATCTATAAAATTTCCTTTAAACATTTATTGATCCTCCTCGGCTAAGCCATATTTCTCATCTATTTTTTCTTGTTGTGAGGTTGACCAAAAGATCGTGACCACGAAAACTATCAAAGATCCTTGGGCAGCCATATAATATCCCAATGGAAAGCCTAAAAAGCTAGTGCCATTAAGTGCTCCAGCAAATGCATGAATAGCAATTGAAAAAATGAACCAAATACCCAATGTTTTAAACATTAGGCTCTTAGTGTCTGCCCAATGCTGAGTTCTATTATCCATAATTAACTCCTCTTAATTATTATTTAATGTATTATGTTAAACAATTATTAAGAAAAAATATAACTAATAATTAGCAATACATATCAATAACATGAAAGCTAAACTTAACCTTTTTTTATCAGATTTTCTTGATTATATAAGATTTTTAGTTCCTTTTAAAACAGCATTATTTAAAATAAGAACAGTCTCATCTATAGCTGAATTAAGTAAATTTATACAACAACAGTCAGCTTTCATTTCACAAGCAACTCTTTTTGGATATTTAAAAACACGTATTGGCAGTCGATACGTGAGTCACTTTAATGATCAACAATTTTTAACTTCAGTAAATATAGCTAAGGTTGAAATCTACTTAGCCTCCCTTGAAGATTTTGCTTTGTATGTTACTTCATTTATGTCAGTAGAAAAAAGTATTTATATCAAAGGTCAGATGGAAAGACTCTTTCAAGATATTCTTAATGATTTAGATTTAAAACTAGATGAAGGGAAAAAAAGAAAAGCCTTAGATCATTTTATAGAAAGACTAAATTCAATAGATATCAATAGCTATTATCTGCATGAGCCTTTCAAAACAAGCTCAGAGACACTTTATAGATTCGCACCGATTGCTGATGAGCTAAAAGTGCAAGATCGAGACATAATTATAAACTCCATGATATTAAAGTGGAAAAATACGACTGATGATTTTAAAAGAAACTCAAAAAAATTCTCAATATAAAGATCTATCTAATTTTAAACGGGTCATCTACTGGTTTATTAGATGTATTCAGCCAAGTTGTTTTTACTCGAGTATAGTCTTTAATTGAATCAATGCCCGCTTCCTTTCCAAAACCAGAGTCTTTAATTCCTCCAAAAGGGGCTAAAGGTGAAATTAATCGATATGTATTAATGAAGACAATACCAGCTTGAATTGCTTTGCTTACTCGGGTAGCACGGCCTATATTTTCAGTATAAATGCCACTTGATAAGCCATACTTATTATCATTGGCTAAACGAATAGCCTCTTCTTCGCTATCAAACTTCATAACTGATAAAACGGGCCCAAATAATTCATTTTCTGCTGTTGGCAAGTTATGGTTTTCACATTCAATGATTGTCGCTGGATAGTAATAGGCTTCATTGGAAAAGCTAGATCGTGATCCACCACAGCGCACTATGCCACCTTGTTCAATAGTTCTCTTTACGTTGTCTTCAATAGTTTCAAGTTGAGATAAGCTACTTAACGGACCCATTTGACTCTCTGGATCCAAAGGTGGCCCTAGTTTAATTGTTTCTGCTCTAGCCACCAATTGTTCTAGAAATGAATCATAAATTGTACTTTGAATATATAGTCTTGAACCAGCTATACATGACTGACCACTGGCGCCAAAAATACCTGCCACAATATTATTAATCGCATTATCTTGCTGTGCATCATCAAAAACAATAACTGGTGATTTTCCTCCAAGCTCTAAACTAACTTCGGCTAAATTTTCTGCAGAATTTCTAATAATATGTCGAGCTGTTTCAGTGCCACCGGTAAAAGCAATTTTTTCAATCAATGGGTGTGTGGTTAACGCATGGCCACATTCAATGCCACCTGAAACTATATTTACTACGCCTTTAGGTAGATTTATTTTTTCAAAAAGTTTTGCAAGTTCAATTAATGGTGCGGGTGATAATTCAGATGTTTTTAGAACAACCGTATTACCCATTGCTAATGCAGGCGCTATTTTAGTTGAAGTTAAAAACTGTTGTGAATTCCATGGAATAATTGCAGCAATTACACCTATTGGTTCTCGTGTTGTAGTTACGTGCATATCTGGCTTATCAATTGGAATAACAGTGCCCTCGACCTTATCAGCTAGACTTGCATAGTAATAATAGTACTCAGCAATATAGGTGGCTTGAAATTTAGTTTCTTTTAATAATTTACCACTATCAATTGTTTCTATCTCACCTAAGTGTGCAGCATTTTCTTTTAGTTGATCTCCTATAGCTCTTAAATAATTAGCCCTTTCGCTTGCTGGTAATTGCGACCAACCATTATCAAATGCAGCTTTGGCTGCATGCACTGCATGATCCACATCTTTGGCGGATGCCTCTGGAAATGATGCCCAAGGCCTATTGTTTTCTGGATTTAAACTTTCAAACCGCCTATTGTTTTCAGCATCAACCCACTCGCCATTTATGTACATCTTATATTCTTTTAAATTATTCATATTTTTGTCTCTATAAATTTTTCAAAAACTTTATTAACTTCTTTTGCACACTCGATGTTACAAAAATGTTTACCTTCACTAATTATTGTAACCTTACTTTTATGAATTATCTTACTCATATTGTGCGACATTTCTGGAGTTGAGCCAACTTCTTTTTCCCCAGTAACAATCAATGTAGGCGATATAATCTTATCAAAATTAATCATTTTATCCTCGAAAAATGAAAATAATTTGTATGATTTTAAAAAATCTGTGACGTTATTAGACTTAAGGATATTTGAAATAGCTTCCCCAACCTTAGGGTTTGCAACCAAATAATCTTTATTAAACCAGCGCTCTAATTGCTCTGGAATATTCAAATAGTTTTTTTCAGCAGTTTGGTATCGTTGAGCTGAGCTTTTTTGTTCTTTGGTACTTCGGCTATAAATCGTTCCTAACAAAATTGTTTTTTTAATCATACTTTGTCTTGTTGAAGCATAATGGGCTGCAATAAGACCTCCCAAAGAAAAGCCAACTATTATTATTTTATTTACCCTTAAAATCTCAAGTAACCCGTCAATTTGCATTGCAAAATTTTTAATGTGAATTTCATCTAGCAAGCAAGTAGAACGACCATGGCATATTAAATCATAAATAATAGTTGTTTGATTTGTGAAATAGTCTGTTTGTGTTTTCCAAATACTATGATCAAGACCAACACCATGAATGAATAAGATTGGAACTGTACCTTCTACTTTATTGACTTGATAATAAGTGCCATAATCATCTAAGCCTTCAAAAAATTCCATGAAATCTATTTAAGTTTCATTTCCTCTTCATCTTCATAGCGGTTACCTATACGATGATGGGCTTGTGGTGTTTCACTTGCACCTATTGCAATAACAAGTTCTCCAGGTCCAGGTGCATCATGAATAGTAAATTCATGGGTTAAGTAAAACTGTCTTAATCCCGGATCAGTTTTATGCATCATTGGAATAGATATCTTAGATGCAGCAAGTCCTCTAACATTGGTAAATGATAAGTAAGAGGTTCCACCTACAGCATCTCGAAATTTATTACCAAAATGCAGCGTATGAATAAGAGCACTAGCATGTTGTAAGCTGCCACGCATGCCTGTCATTGAAGCCTTACCATAAGCTAAAACTTTATCTGCTGAGCCAATCTCACCTAATAATTCAGCTACTAAAAAATCTCCAAGTTTTGGTGCAATCTCTAAAATTGCAGGCTTTAAATCATCTACATAGCCTTGATCAACCCAAGGATTACTAATAACTGCTGCTACAGAAACCAGCTTCACTGGAACTTCACACTTTTTATAATCCTCAATATAAGTTGTATCGACAAACTTACACATTTTTCTGATTTCTAAAGTCATACTATTTTCTTACTTGCCTACCTTGAGTTTAAAACAGTCTTGCTTAAAAGAATGTAATGTACCTAGAGAATAATTTACATCTATTACTACCTCGCCACCAGTCATTTTTTTTGACATTAAGAAACTTTCTTAATTTTCATCTTACTATCACTAAAATGAGGCATAACTTTTTCATTGAAAAGCTTAATTGACTTCATTGAAACTTCATGTGGCATACCAGGTGGTGTACTCCACGCTGCTAAGTGCTGTAGATTAAGTTCAGACTTTAACTCATAAATTTTTTCAATCACATAGTCAGCTGTACCAACCAATAAATTTCTTGGATGTAGGAATTCATAATCTAATAATTCTAAAACATTATCTGTTTTTGGAAATTCTTCACCAGGATCTGCAAAAATACTTACGCCTCTGCCTCCGCCGCAGACCCAAGACATATAATCTACAATATGTTGACCAGCTAGTTCTTTAGCTTCTTCCATGCTATCGGCAATAAATACGTCCCGTACTAAACAAATACCTTCACCCAACGGCACGTCACGTTGTTCAACTTCTGATCTAGCTTGTTGATATATTTCAAATCTAGATTTTAATGACTTCACTGTTGGTAACCACATTAAACAGCCTAAATCATTTTTTGCAGCGAACTCAATTGAACTGGGTGAGTCTACAACTTGCCATAAAGGTAATTTTTTCTGAAGTGGTTTTGGTACTAGAGAAATCTTTTTAAGAATATTAGTTTCTGGATCTATTACATCTTCAGACTCTTGAATCATTGGATGTTTATATTTAAATTCTGGAGCAGGATATTCATAAAACTCACCTTTGTGAGAAAAATAATCTTCAGTCCACGCTTTCTTAAGAATATCTAAAGTCTCAACAAACAATCTAAAATTTTTGGGCTGGTCTT
>CAJJBG010000004.1 GCA_905182345.1 Pelagibacteraceae bacterium AG-422-B15 | reverse complement strand
TAATTGCTATTAATGGCTTTAATGATTTTGGGATATCAAATCCGTCTTTAAGTTTATTGTTATTATTAGCTGGCCCAATGACAGTCATCCCATTATTTCTTTATGTAAGAGGAGTAGAACTTTGTGGTTTGGGGCCTTCTGGAATGATATTTTATATAACACCCACATTCCAATTTATATTAGGCTATTTTTATTATAATGAAGCATTTTCAATTACTAAGCTTGCAAGCTTTGCCTTAATTTGGGTTGCTGTATTTATATATTTAAAAGACTTACATGAAGATTATTAATAATTTTATAACTAATTTTTAAATAACATGTATAATTTTTTGAGGATATTTAATGACTGAAAAAAATAAAACTAATAAAAATTACAGAACTTTTGTGTTAGTTCTTCTTACTATTGTCTATGGCTTTAATTTTATCGATCGACAAATAGTAGGTATTCTTGCACCTTTTATTCAGCAAGACTTAGGCTTATCAAACACTCAGTTAGGATTACTTATAGGTTTAGCTTTTGCTATTCTTTATACAACTGTAGCAATTCCACTTGCTTGGTTGGCTGATAGATATAACAGAGTAAATATTTTGTCTATTGCACTGGCAACATGGAGTGGATTCACGGCTCTTACAGGCCTTGCAACTAATTTTACACAAATAGCAATTGCAAGAATGGGTGTAGGTATTGGTGAAGCTGGTGGGAGTCCACCGTCGCATTCGATAATCTCAGATTTGTACCCAAAAGAAGAGAGAGCAGGAGCATTAGGTGTCTATTCTATGGGAATACCATTAGGAATAATGGCTGCTTATTTTGCAACTGCAGTGCTCATGGGCAGTTCACCTGAGAACGTAGATTGGAGACGTATTTTTGTTTTTCTAGGCCTTACAGGTGTAGTACTTGCCATCATACTCAGACTAGTTCTTAGAGAGCCAGTAAGAGGAGCAATGGATTTTCAAGAAAATGTCGAAATTATTCAACCGCCATTCTTAGAGTCATTAAAAATTCTTTTAAAAATTCCAGCATGGTGGGCTATGTGTTTTGGAATTGCTTTTGGATCTTTTGCAGCTTATGCAACTTCTGCTTTTCACACCAAGTTTTTAATTGCCCTGGACCCAACCTTCAATATTCAAAAATTAGTAATTATTTTAGGAATTATTAATGGTGTAGCTTATGTTGGTGGCACTTATTTTGGAGCAAAGCTTGCAGATAAATGGGGGAAAAAAGATATTCGAGCTTATGGATGGTTGCCTGCTATAGCCATCTCACTGTGTTTGCCAATTGGCATTATGAGTTATTGGGCTACTTCAATAGAAATGAATCTGCTTTGGACTACTCTATTATTAGTATTTATTGGAGTATATCTAGGCCCTAGTTTTGCAATTGCTCAAACACTAGCGCCAATAAAAATGCGTGCAATGTCTACAGCTCTATTTTTCTTTATATTAAACATGATTGCCCTTGGTGGAGGACCTACTTTTGCCGGATGGCTTATGGATTTTTTTAAAGAAAATTATAATGATTTAGATTCTATGCGATATGCAATGACAGTGACTTTTGGCGTCTTTATACCATCAGCCATCAGTTTTTTTATAGTGTCCAAAGTTTTACCAAGGGATTGGGATGCTGCTGAAAAACGGAATCTTGATTCAACAAAATCTAAATTTTAGAATAAATATTAATTAAGTCTCAAAACTTTAATAAGAGCTACAAGTAAAAACTAAAATTAAAATTTTAGAAAAATCATATTAAACTATTAGGAAATAATGAGTTTACATAAAAAATCACCAATATTAATTTGTATAGATCTTCAACAAGGTTTTTTAGATGAAGAATATTGGGGTGGAGGTAGAAATAATCAAGATGCAGAACTTATATGTGCGAGCGTTATTAAAAAGTGGAGAGAGCTAGGGTTAGAAATTATACATGTTAGACATAGTTCAACTAATCCACTGTCAAAATTACATAAAGATAATGAAGGATTTTTATTTAATCCACTAACTCAGCCCGCTGACAATGAGATTACTATTACTAAATCAGTAAATAGTGCATTCATTGGCACTAATCTAAAAGAGCTGATAGATGAAAAATCATGTAATACAATAATTATTGTTGGACTTACTACAGACCATTGCATATCAACTACAACCCGCATGGCAGGCAATTATGGCTATGAGACATATTTAATATCAGATGCAACAGCCACTTTTAACAAGATTGGAATTGATGGAGAGGAGTTTGATTCAGAATTAATTCATTCCACAGCGCTTGCAAGCTTACATGAAGAGTTTGCCTCAGTCATAAACTCTGATACACTTTTCAAAATACTGTAAATTTTAAAAAATAACAGAGAACTATATTTTCAAAGTTTTATTAAAGATGTCAAATACTTCAATTGTTATAGGCTCTACTGGCCTTGTTGGTAATTTATTGCTAACCGAGTTAAGCAATAAGAATGTAGATGTTCTTGCTATAACACGAAAACCAATCAAAGAAAATATTAATAATATTAAGGTACTTGAAATTGATTTTGATTCATTTCTAAGCGATGGTAAATTACCATCATGTGAGCATCTTTATATATGCTTAGGTACTACTATTAAAAAAGCTGGAAGCCAAGAAGAGTTTAAAAAAGTAGACTTTGAATATGCATTAGCTTTTGCTGAAAAAGCTAAAGAAGCTGGTGCGGTTAAAGTTAGTTTGGTTTCATCAGTAGGTGCTAATCATAAGTCAAAAAATTTTTACTTAAGAGTAAAAGGTGAGATTGAAGAAGCTATAAAAAAAATTAATTTTGAGCAAATAAATATTTACCGACCAAGCCTACTTATTGGCGCTAGATCTCAATCTAGATTTTTAGAACAGTTAGGGCAAAACTTTTCATTTATAATTAATTTATTTTTATGGGGACCATTAAAAAAATACAGAAGTATTAAAGCTCAAGATTTATCTCAATCTATTGCTATGCATAATGATAAAAAAGGCATTAGCTATTTTTATTATGATAATTTTATATGAAGCTAGCTAAAGCTTCACAAAATCAAGTTCCACAGCACTTAAGAGGTAGATGGGGAGCTTTCTTTCAATGGCTTGGCTCATCTACACTGAGTGTTCTCGGTTGGCAAGTTTCTGGAAATATTCCCAATGAAGAGAGAATTTTGATTATTGCTGCACCACATACATCAAATTGGGATTTTCTTATCGCAGTTGCCACTTTATTTGCATTAAATATAAATATGAAATGGTTGGGTAAAAAATCACTATTTATTCCTGGCATAGCGTGGTTTTTCAAATGGCTTGGTGGAATTCCCGTAGATAGAAAAAATCCAGCTAGCTTAATTAATCATGTAGTTGAACTTGTTCATAAAGAAAAAGGGCTCGTGATAGGTGTGGCTCCAGAAGGATCTAGAAAAAAAATTGATCGTTGGAAGAGTGGTTTTTTACGGATAGCGAAACAAACCAAATCCAAAATAGTATTTATATCAATAGATTCTCCGAGCAAGACTTTAACTATTGGAGAAATTTTTGAGCCATCTGGAGATAATGATAAAGACATTAATTTTATTATGAACTATTTCAAAAATTTTAAAGGTATTAACCCTGATCAATCTTAATTAATCATTAGGCTTAATAAAAAATAAATGAAATGCATTGTATGTAATAATAATTCAATAGAAGTTTTTAAAATTATTGATAAAAAAAAATACTGGAAATGTAATTTTTGTTTAGCTAAATTTTTAGACAAAGCACACTATTTAAATTCATTAGATGAAAAAAGTAGATATCTAGAACATAATAATGAAATCAAAGATGTCTCATACAGGAGTTTCTTATCAAAATTATCAAATCCATTAAAAGAAAAGCTATCTATAGATGACAAAGGTCTTGAGTTTGGTTGTGGTCATGGACCAGCATTAGCAGACATGCTTAAGTTAGATGGGTTTGATATTGATTTATACGATCCATTTTTTTTTCCAAATAATGAAATTTTTCTAAAAAAGTATGATTTCATTACATGTACGGAAACGGCAGAGCATTTTTATGACCCATTTAAGGAATTTAATATATTAAATGATTTGCTTATTGCAGGAGGCTGGTTAGGCCTTATGACTTGCTTTATGACAGATGATTCTTTGTTTGAAAATTGGCAATATAGAAAAGATCCAACGCATGTTGTATTTTATACTCGTGAAACTTTAGAAGTTATTGCTGCACAAAGAAATTGGACTTGTGAGATAGCAGCTAAAGATATAGCTTTGTTTTGTAAAAAATAAATATTCAACTTATGCTTTCTAAACAACTCACTGCTACGCTGTTTCTTGTACTTGCTTCAATAATTTGGGGTACAGCATTTGTTGCGCAAACTACTGGTATGGATTTTATTGGACCATTAACATTTATCAATATTCGTTTTGTTATTGGTGCCTTATTGATGTTACCACTCGCTTTAAAAGAGTCTAATGTCATATTAGGTCTCAGTGATCATAAAAAGAAAAAATTATATGTAATTATTTTCCTTACGGGACTTTCATTATTTATTGGTTCATCTCTTCAACAATACGCTTTACAATTTACAAAAGTAAGCAATGCAGCTTTCTTAACAATACTCTATGTTCCATTTGTACCAATCATTTCAAGGTTCTTCTTAGGAAAAAAAGTACATTGGTCAATATGGGTTTCAGTTAGTATATGTTTAGTTGGGTCTTACTATTTAACTACTGGAAATTCTTTTGAGGCTCAATCAGCAGATATTCTCGTTGCATTATGTGCTGTATTTTTTGCAGTACACACCATTCTAATTGATGAGTATCTAGATATTGTTAATGCTCCTTATTCGCTGGCCTTTTATCAATTTGGCATTTGTTTTCTCATGAGCTTGCCCCTTATGTTTATATTCGAAGACCCTTCTATTTCTGGTGTATATCAAGAAATATGGCAATTGTTATATGTTGGTATAATGTCTACAGGCTTCGCATATACATTTCAAATAATAGGCCAAAGACATGTAAAACCATCAACAGCAGTAATAACTTTGTCTTTAGAGGGTGTTTTTGCAGCATTAGCTGCTTGGATTATAATAGCTCAAATACTAAGCTTTGTACAAATTATTGGATGTACGCTAATTATAATAGGTGTATTAATTGCGCAATTAATTCCATTAGTAAATCAAGAAGCAGCCAATCAGCGTTATCACGATAACTAAGTTTACATTGTATGACTGAACACTATGACGTAGTAATTATTGGTGCTGGGGCAGCAGGAATGATGTGTGCAATTGAAGCTGGCAAAAGAGGTAGAAAAGTTCTTTTGTTAGATCACGCAAAAAAAATAGGTGAGAAAATTAGAATCTCAGGAGGTGGTCGTTGTAATTTTACAAATATCAATACTCATCCAGATAAATTTATCTCTTCAAACCCCAGCTATATGATTTCAGCTTTATCGCGTTACACATATAAAGATTTTATTAAACTATTAGATAAGCATAATATCAAATTTCATGAAAAGAAATTAGGACAATTATTTTGTGATGGAAGTGCACAACAAATAATTGATATGTTACGTTCAGAGTGTGATTTAGCTAAGGTTGTGCTTCAGAGTGGAATAAGCATTCATAATATTGAAAAAGACAACAACAAGTTTCAAACTAAAACTAACGATAAAACATATTTAAGTGAATCACTTGTTATGGCAACAGGTGGATTATCTGTCCCAAAGATAGGTGCAAGCAAATTTGGCTATGAAGTTGCTAAGCAATTCAAGTTAAACATTATCGAAACCTTGCCAGCACTTGTACCTCTAACTTTTAGTGAAACACTACTTGAAAAATGTAAAGAGTTATCAGGATTATCAGTTGAAGCTATGGTTTCTTTTAAGAAAAAAATATTTAAAGAAGGCATGTTATTTACACATCGCGGTTTAAGTGGTCCATCCATTTTACAAATATCCTCATATTGGAAGCTTGGTCAGAATATTGAAATTAATTTAACCCCACAATTAGATATTCTTGACTATCTGCAGTTCAGAAAGAAGGAAAATCCTAAGCAAGAAATTTTATCGATTGTTTCAGAGGTATTGCCAAAAAGACTTGCAGTCATCCTATGTAATGATTGTAATATTTCAGGGAGAATTGCCGACTTACCAAAAGTAACAATAAACAAACTAAGTAATTCAATCAATAACTGGAGAATTAATCCGACTGGCACGGAAGGCTATCGTACTGCAGAGGTAACCCTTGGTGGAGTTGACACTAAGGAATTATCTTCTAAGACTATGATGTCTAAAAATAATGAAGGTCTTTATTTTATAGGTGAAGTAGTAGATGTAACGGGACATTTAGGGGGCTATAATTTTCAATGGGCATGGGCTTCAGGCTATGTTTCAGGACAGTATGTTTAAAATATTTTTATTATATCTTAATTAAGATTATATCTATAATTAATGCCTATGAATTCTAATAATCCATCAATATTAAGCATAGGTGATACCGTTACTTTGGATATAGGAGCAATTGCTCATGGAGGCCACTTTGTCGCCCGTCATGAAGGGCAAGTTATATTTGTCCGTCATGCTATAACTGGCGAAACAGCTAAAGTAAAAATTACAGGCTTATCTAAAAAATTAGCATTTGGAGATGCTATAGAAATTATTAATCCATCAAAAGACCGTGTGACAGCACCTTGTGCATTTGCTAAACCAGATGGTTGTGGTGGATGTGATTTTCAACACATAGATATCAATGCTCAACGTGAATTAAAAGCTAAGGTTATTCAAGAACAATTTTTGCGATTAGCAAAAATGGATATTAAGCCAGAAGTTATTAGTGTTGAACCTCAGTCAGGATTACATTGGCGCACACGTATTAATTTTGCTATTTCAAAAAATGGTAAGCCAGGGTTTTATGCTGCCAAAAGTAAAACTGTAGTTGAAGTAGACCAATGTTTACTTGCAGCAGATGAAATAAATAGTTTAGATATATTTAATCGTAAATGGAGAGGTAATGATCGCTTAAATATTGCGGTATCAAGTCTTAAAGAAACAAATATTTCTCGTGGAGGCCGTAGCATTTCCGGACCTACACAGTTAAATGAAACATTTGACGATTTTATTTATAAAGTTTCACCTAATTCATTCTGGCAAGGTCATAAAAGCGCACCTAAAAAATTAGTAGACATTGCAATGGACTTTCTGTCACTTAATAAAGGAGATAAAGTTTGTGACCTATATGGAGGAACAGGTTTATTTACCGCACCTATTTTAAAAATAATTGGAGAAAAAGGCGAAGTACATTTAATAGAATCTGATGAACGTGCAGTTAAAGATGCTTCTAAAATATTTCATAAACAATCAAATGTGACTCTTTACTTAGGAAGAGTCGAAAATATATTGCCATTAATAAAGACTGTAGATGTAATTCTATTAGATCCACCAAGAGCAGGGGCAGGTGAGCTTGTTATTGATCAAATGCTAGAAAAGAAACCGAAAACTATTGTTTATATATCTTGTGATCCAGCCTCACTGGCTAGAGACACTATGTTATTGAAAAACAAGGACTATAATCTAGAAAAAATTACAGCTGTAGATTTATTTCCTATGACGCATCATATAGAGTGTGTAGCTAAATATAATTTAAGTTAAGGGTAAAATGTATGAATAAACAAAAACAGCTTAAAGATGTAGCGTCTATTCCATCAGACCAGCTAGAAGACTGGGGTAATGTTCCAGTGCCTATTAGTGAAACCATATCAACTTTGCGTGGATTGAAAATTTCAACAAATCCAGATGGCTCTGAAGCAGGCTTATGGGAATCAAGCCCAGGAACATGGGTTCGACAAATTCTAGATTCTGAAATTAGTACATTTATAAAAGGGAAAGCAATTTTTACCCCTGATGATGGAGAGCCAATTAATATTGAGGCTGGCGATGTAGTTTATTTTCCTGCTAATAGTACGGGTGTATGGGAAATCATAGAAACAACACGTAAGTCATATCTAACTTATAAGAGCTAGAGTTGCTTATGTTGTTTTTTTAAATAAATTAAATATTGTTTATTAAATTTTTCTCTAACCTAGTATAATGATGCTTCAAGGAACAACATTTCAGATCAAAGTATGGAATGCAATTGCAAAAATTCCAAAAGGAAAAGTAAGAACCTATAAACAATTAGCAAAACTGATTGGCAAGCCCAAGGCCGCAAGGGCAGTTGCGAATGCTTGTGGGCAAAACCCGCATCCTATAACCATACCTTGTCATCGGGTAATTAGATCAAATGGAGAGTTGGGTGGTTATAGTGGCAAAGGTGGCACTCAACAAAAAAAAGAACTTTTAAAAAAAGAAGGTGTTGTTAGTGATAAATTTTGAACTTCATCCAAGATTAATACAAGATACATTCCATATAGCTAATCTAACTTTGTGTAGAGTAGTTTTAATGAATGATTCAAATTATCCATGGCTAATCTTAATCCCCTGTAGAAATGGCATTAACGAGTTATATGAGCTTTCTAATGAAGATCGATTACAATTAGTCAAAGAAACAGACGAGGTTGCAAAAAGAATGTTGATATATTTTCAAGCATCAAAAATGAATGTAGCAGCATTAGGTAATATTGTACCTCAACTTCATGTTCATGTTATTGCTAGAAAAGATAATGATATATCTTGGCCAAACCCAGTTTGGAATAATCTAGAAACCAAACCATATATAGAAAAAGATGCAAATATTTTAATTATGGATATAAAGCATTCAATTTTAGATTTGGTTGCAGATGAATAGTAAGATCGATTCATTTGAAAGCTTAGAACCTTCTCTTTTATTAGAGGAGTATGTTTTTTGTACTTTTAAAAATGCAAAATATGGAGATTATTTAAATCTTAACCCAATTGGATCCTTTCAAGAGAAAGAAGGCCTAACTTTAGTGATAACTAAACAAAGAGCTGAGCAGGAGAGTTTAAAATATCAAGAGTTATTTAAGTGTATATCTCTAGGACTAGAATCAACTTTGATTAGTGTGGGCTTAACAGCGCAAATATCAACTATTCTGACTAAGAGTAACATTAGCGCAAATATGTTTGCAGGATATTTTCATGACCATATATTTGTACCTATTAAAGATGCTGAAAATGCATTAAAGATTCTATGCAATGAACAATTTAAACAATAATTAAAAATGAAAAATATAAATACCATACTTGACCTAGATATTTTATCAAAGATAGAATCAGAGAAATTACCACTCTTAACATTTAAAGACTGGTTAAATAAATTTAAGCAAAATCTAAAATATAGATATTTACCGTTTAGATTATATCATCATATTCGTTGTTACAAATATGCAAAATACAGAAACCCAGAACTCAAATTAATATCTACATTAGTAACTAAAGATCAAGCTAGTATCGATGTTGGAGCAAACTTAGGTCTTTTTACAAGTTTTATGTCTAAAGCATCTGCGCATGTTTATGCGTTTGAACCTAACCCATATCCATTAGAAAATCTCAGAGGCCTGGTCGATAAAAATGTAACCATCTTACCAATAGCTTTGGGAAATATTAACGAACGTACTGAGATTAGAATTCCACATCATGAGAATGGTTGGTCTTCTAATGGGGCATCACTTGCTCGTAGTGAAGAAGATAATGGTAAATTAATCAGCATAGAATGTAGAAAGTTAGATAGCTTAAATATTCAGAACATAGGCTTAATTAAAATTGATGTAGAGGGCTTTGAAATTGAAGTCTTAAAAGGTGCAGAAAAAATTATTGCTAGAGATAAACCCAATATGATAATTGAGAATGAAGAAGTTCACACCAAAGATACTAATGAGCTATTTAGAGTTATGAACGATTATGGTTATGATAAATATATTTGTAATGCAGATGGAGATTTAGAAAAAATTGAAGAATATTCCGTTAGAGACAATCAAAAAGACGCCAAAATAAAAGATATTAATTATATTCAGAATTTTATTTTTATTGCAAGGTAGATATTAAGTATGAATTCGCTAAGTGATATAATAAAAAGTAGAAAATCAATTCGAGCATTTCTAAATAAAGAAGTAGATAGCAATTTAATCAAAGACCTTCTTACTACAGCGTCCCATGCTCCATCTGGTGGAAACTTGCAGCCTTGGAAAATTTATATTTTAAATGATAAATCTATGAAAAAATTTTTAGATTTTCAAGTAAACTGGAAAGGCCAAGAGAATCCGCCTTATCCAATTTACCCAGAAAAATTAAAAGAGCCATATAGAACTTCACGCAATGAAATGGGGGAAGAAATGTATTCGTTAATTGATATTGGCCGTGAAGATAAAGTAGGCAGATTAAATCAAATGCTTAAAAACTTTGAATTCTTTGGTGCACCAGCTGGATTATTTTGTTTTGTCGATAAACAAATGGGTTTGCCGCAATGGTCTGATCTTGGCATGTTTTTGCAAAGTTTTATGCTTTTAGCCCATGAATCCGGCTTAGACACATGTGCACAAGAGTCATGGTCTCTAAAACAAGGATGTATATCAAATTTTCTAGATACCCCAGATGATCTAATGTTATTTTGTGGGGTTGCAATAGGTTATAAAGACCCAAATTCTAAAATAAATGAACTAAGAAGCTCAAGAAGACCTATTGAGGATTGGGCAACATTTGTCGATTAAATAATCTCAATAAAAACAACATTTTACAAACACTTAATAGTTTATATGGAAAACTTTAAACATATAAACTAAAAGACTTACATTATGTCACGTAAAACTATTCAGGAAATCCAATCCAAACAAGGTATTGAAAAGATAATTTGCCTAACCGCCTATACCGCTCCAATAGCAAGACTTTTAGATGAGCATGTAGACTTATTACTGGTAGGAGATTCACTGGGTATGGTCTTATATGACTATGAAAACACACTTCCAGTTACTCTTGATCAAATGATTGAACACACGAAAGCAGTAATGAGAGCTACCTCAAAAGCATGTGTCATTATGGATCTTCCTTTTGGTACATATGAAGAATCCAAAGAACAAGCACTTAGTAGTTCATTAAGGGCAATTAAAGAAACAAATTGTTCTGGTGTAAAATTAGAAGGAGGATCTTTACTGCAGGAAACTGTAAGCTATATTACAGACAGAGGTATACCTGTGATGGGCCATATTGGACTACAGCCGCAGAGCATCATAATTGATGGCGGATACAAAATTAAAGGTAGAGATAAGTTTGAGTGGAAAAAATATATTGATGATGCAGTAGCGCTAGAGAATGCTGGAGTATTTTCAATTGTTCTAGAGGGAATGGTAGAACCTTTGGCTGCTGAAATAACCACTTGCATAAAGGTGCCAACAATTGGTATTGGTGCATCTGCTAAATGTGATGGACAGATACTTGTTACAGAAGATATGCTTGGCTTAACCAATATTTCTCCAAAATTTGTTAAACAATATTTAGACTTATCGCGTCCTATACAAAAAGCTATAAAAGATTATGTTAGTGATGTAAAATCAGAAAAATTTCCTTCAATAGAAAATACTTATCAAATGAAACCTACGATAGTAAGCAAAGAAAAATAACTTTATATGGCTAATATACTAAAAGAAGTTGACGAAGATATTCGAAAAGAGCGCTATAGCAACCTTTGGAGCAAGTACGGTAAGTACCTAATCGGTCTTATTGTATTAATTGTAATTATTTTTAGCCTAACTCAATTCTACCAATCACAAATAATTTCTAGTAATGAAAAAATATTAGAAGACTATTTTTTAGCTTCAGAAAAAATTGAAAAAAAACAATTTGAATTAGCAAATAAAACTTTTGATTCAGTTTATGTTAACGGGAATAAAACACTATCAGCATTTAGTAAATTTAAATTAGCTGATGCTCTTTTAAGCGAAGATAGAGATGCAGCCATACAACAGCTAAAAGATTTATCTAGTAATCCTTCCTTAGAAAATATTTACCGTGAATTAGCCATGTATAAGTACTTGCTCTTGGAGATTGAAACTATCAGCCTTGCTGAAATTGAAGCTAACATGAATATTGTACATGCAGATAAAAAAATTCTTAAATTATATTTTCAAGAATTATTAGGAATTAAATATTTGATTTTAAACGATAGTAAAAAAGCCTATGAATTATTTTCAGAACTACTAATAGACGAAGAAACACCGTTTGATTTAAAGATGCGCTTAGAAAAATTAATTCTTATATCTGAGTAAAGAATGCGTTTCATTTTAATTAGTATATTTTTATTATTTATAATCACCAGCTGTAGCAGTAATAATGATGAAAAAATAATAAATGATAGAATTTCTGTTCTTTCTTACACCAGTGATTTAATCATATCATCCGAATTAGATACTAAAAATATTCAGATAGACCCACCACAGGAAGTAACTTATTGGTCACAATCAGGCCAAAGTCCTCATCATAATCTTCCTCATATATCTATAAATTATAAGTTTAAAGATAAGAAGAAAATATTAAATGGTGTTGGTCTTGCAACTAACACAATCCAACCAATTTATTTTGAAGATAAATTATGCAATGTTAGTAGTAAGGGTTTTTTGAGATGTATCGATCTAATAAATAATAAAATTACTTGGGAATTAGACCTTAAAAAAAATGATCAAAAAAAGTATGAAGTCATACTTGGTGGTATTGCGTACTTTAATAATCAAATTTTTTTAGTAGATGGTTATGGTCAAGTTAAAGCTATAAATAGCATAGATGGAAAAATAATATGGGAAAAAAATATTAGCATACCAATAATTTCTGCACCTTTAATTTATAGAGGGCATATGTATTTTATAACTTCAAACAATAATATATATGCACTCAACTTAAATAATGGTGAAGTGAAATGGAATTTTCAAACTACATTTGATAACAAAAAGAACATATTAACTGCAACTCCAACAGCAGTTGAAAATATTGTAATTGTTCCATTTAGTAATGGAGAGATAATCGCATTTATTTATGATTCAGGTAATATAATTTGGACAGAAAACGTATCAAAAGTATCATCTTTAAGTAATTTTGACATCAAAGATATAACTGCTAACCCAGTAATTGAATCAGATAAAGTATATACCATAAGCAATAATGGAAAATTATTAGCTACAAATTTAATAAATGGATCTAGTGCATGGTCGATTGAAATATCAGGTTCAAGTTCTCCTGTAATTTCAGGACTACAATTATACGTGCTTGATAAGGACGCTAGAATGTTATGTGTAAATAAAAATACAGGTGATATTTATTGGTTAGCACAACTTGAGAAATCCAAGAATAACAAAAAATCTGGAAAATTAAATAATTGGAAAGGACCTTATTTACTTAATGGTGTTCTTTACTCAATTTCAAGACATGGTGAGATTGTAACCATTTCACCAATAACTGGTGAAATATTATCAAGTGATAAAATCTCAATAAATGACATCCTAATAAATCCAATAATATTGTCCGATAAAGCATTTTTTATGGATGAAAGTTCTAATATTTTTGAAATAAACTAATTTAGTGGAAAATATTAATTTTTTAATTGTTGGAAAGCCTAATTCAGGTAAATCAACTTTTTATAACACACTTAATAGCAAGTATCTTTCTCCCGCAGGTCCAGTGTCGGGATTAACTAAAAGTATATTTGAAAATACAATTAAAATCTTAGATATTAATTTTACTTTTTTTGACACACCTGGATTAAGGAGAAAAAATAAAATTAATGACAAAGATGAAGCGAAAATAACTTTCGAAGTTATAAATTTGATTGATAAAATTGATGTTGTTTTTCTACTAGTAGATTCAAATGAAAACTTAACTAAGCAAGATTTAAAAATAGCTGAAATAGTAATTAAAAGAAAAAAAATATTATTTTTAGTCTTTAATAAAATTGATTTAATAGATGATATTGATAAATTTAAGAATGATAAAAAATATTATTTTTTAGAAAGTTATAGTCCTGCACATACCATAAACTTGCAATTTATTTCAGCACTGTCTATTGAAAGTGTTGAACAAATTCTAAAAAAAGTTATTAGAGCATGTAAAATCAAAGCTAGAAAAATAAGTACGCCAAAGCTAAATAACTTTATTAGAGATCTTTTAAAGAATCAAAAGTTTCCAAAAATAAATAAGATTGAAGTAAAGCCTAAATATATGGTGCAAACTGATGATGATTATCCACGTTTTAAGATATTTATAAATTCTAGCAAGAAAGTACCTCAAAGTTATAAGCGCTTCTATGAAAATTTATTAAGAAAACAATTTTCACTATTAGGAGTACCAATTCAATTAGATTTTATAGTCTCAAAAAATCCATATGTTAAGAATAAGTAATTATATTACCTGATACAGAAGTATCTTTTTCTAAGTAGGGCATCATTTTATTTGTAACGTCATCTAAATTTACAAGATTAAATAAATTTTCTCCCGGAGCAGTGATATTTAAAAAATTAGAATTGATTAAAGGGGGTTCAAATAAATTTATTTTAATATTAGAATTTTTATTTTCATTAGCATAAGTCTTTATAAGGTTGTTTAAAGCAATTCTAACCGAGTTATAACTTCCCCAATATTGATTCCCAAGTTCAGATATATTTTTACTAATTACTAAACACCTAGCATGCTCTGCGTTCATAAATAAAGGATGAAAAGATCTAATCAATCTAAAATTTGATATTAAATTCAAACCAATAACATCATTAAAGTCTTCTGGTTTAATTGATGTAACTGGAGAGAGATGTTTAATTGTACCTGCGCATGACACAAAAATATCAATTTTCTTGTGCCTTTTGTAAATACTTAGACCTAACTCATCTATTAGATCGTGATTATTTAAATCAAGTGGAACAATTGTTGCCTCACAACTGTTTTCTTGTATCAAATCGTTTGTTTCCTCTAGAGATTTTACATTTCTTCCAATTAAATAAATATGTTTAGCACTTTTAGATAGTTTTAAGGCGATGTTTCTACCAATATTAGATGATGCGCCCGTTACTACACAAATATTATTTTTTAACTCAATCATCAAATCGATTCTAATTTTTTTTCAATTTTTTTTGGGATTGTTTTAAAAAAATTATTACCTTCATTGATGTATAAATGCATTACAGAGGAATTTTGATAACTTTCAATTGCACCCTTAGAAAAACTCCAATTATTAAGCACTGCAAAGACCAGTGTCGCAATTATGTAGCCTCGTATCATCCCAAATATAAGACCCAATAGTCTGTCTACTGCCCCTGGCTGTTGTGAATTTATTAAGCCAATAATCAATCTATTTAAAAGTGTTATAAGTACAAATGAAGTTGTAAATATAGATATAAATATTAAAATATCTGTCAACCCTGACCATGAACCTAGAAAATCATCAAATGGATCCCTAAGGTAGACAAAGGAAATTCTAATTGAGTATATTATTACAAGCCATTTTAATAAATTAAATATACTTTTAATTAAACCACTTTTTAGTGAAAATAATGTTGAAAGTGTAATTATACTAAGAAAAAAAATATCAAATACATTTTGAAATTGGCTTAATTCAATGCTCATGTAAAGACTCTAGTTTTTTTAATAAGTATTGGCAATATAGTAAGACTTCCAATTAAGGCAATCAACATTGCCAGTGCTGTAAATATTCCAAAATAAATCGTTGGCCAAAAGTTTGAAAAGACTAAGATTGAAAAACCCACAATAATTGTTAATGAGGTATTTCTGATAGCTAAACCAACAGTTTGATTACAAATTAAAATTGTTTTATCGTAATCTTGAGTAGCTTGGTAATTTTCTTTAAATCGATAAATATAATGAATACAGTTATCTACAGCAATTCCAATAGTTATAGCTGCAATTGTTATAGTCATTAAATCTAATGGAATTCCTAATAGACCCATAATTCCTAAAATTGCCATACAGGCAATTAAATTTGGTAAGATGCCAATCACAGCAAGCTTCCATGATCTAAATAAGAATACTAACATTAAAAGTATGCCTACCATTACTATCCCTAGAGAAGATATTTGTGATTTAAATAGGCTCTGTAGCATGTTGTTGTAAAGCACAAGTATTCCAGTTGTCCTTATAGTATAGTTTGATGTGTTATATTTTTCCTTAAACGTACTATTTATTTCATTTAAAAATTCATTTCTTCTTAACTCTTTGTTTGTATCAATTAATCGAACAGTTATTCTAGCTTGATTTTTATCAATAGAGAGGTAAGGATCCAGAATCTGAGATTTTAAATTTTGTGGCAATTTTTTATAAATTACTGAAAGTTCTAAGTTATCAAATTCTTTATCTGCATTTAACTCCTCAGCAACTCTTATAACCGATGCCAGAGAAAGCACCTTTCCTGTAAAAGTGAAACTATCTATATAATCATGAACTTCTTTAATCACATCCATTTTTTCTTTTGTAAACCAGTAGTCTGACTGATCATACTCAAAATCAAAATCAAGCAAGTCATCGTCATTATCTGGAATCTCATTAAATTGTATGATTATTTCCAATGGAGTTGTACCACCAAGCTTATCATCTATTAGTTTCATACCCTTATATATTTCTGTGTCAGACTTGAAGTAATTCACAAAACTATTCTCAACTTTAAGATGTGTAATTCCATAAATTCCTATAATAAAAATAAAGAAAAATACTATTAATAAGATGTTTGGAGATCGATTAATTATTTTTATAAAAAATGAGTTGTTTTTAACAGATATATTTTTTTCTAGTGGCATTTTTAGGTCCAGCTTAATCATTAAGGTTGGTAAAAATATAAAGCTTGAAAGCAGTGTTATAAGTAGACCTACGCACATCATGAGTCCAAAATCCATAATTGGCTTAATCCCACTAAAATACAATGTTAGAAAAGCAAACATAGTAGTTAATGTTGTGAATAAACAAGGCTTAATCATCTCAGACATATTTTTTATTATTGTAGCAATCTTAGTATCTGTATTGTTGCTTATTAATAGATTTCTATACCTAACAATAATATGTATTGTCATTGATAAGGTTAAAATTAACATTAAGGATATGAAGTTAGAAGATATTACAGTTACCTTCCAATTCAGAGCTGCAACAACTCCAATCATCAATACTAGTGTAAATATACAATTTGACAGACAAAGCAATATCCACTTTATATTTCTAAATATCATAAAAAGAACAAAGATTATAAATATTATTATTCCAAGTCCAAATATTACAATATCATTCTTAACATATGAAATAGTATCATTTGCAATCATGGCAACACCACCAAGATGCATTGTTATTTTATCAGAAGAAAATTCAGACATTATTGATCTTATCTCCTTAATATTTTTAGCCCTTTCAATATCATGCATACTATCTATGTAAGCAATTATTCCAGTTGTTTTTCCATCCTTGCTAATAATCAGTTCGCCAAAAATAGGGCTTTCAATAAACTCTTTTTGTGCCTGATCTAAATCAATACCTTCTGATGTAAGTGTAAGTTGATTTGAAGCCAAATCTGATAATGACTGGTTATTGTTTTTTAGTATTGGGGCATCCAAGATTGATTGGACACTATCAATCCAAACAAGTGAAGAAATTCTATCTATTAGCCTTTTTATAAAATTAATGTTTTGATTTGATATGATACTATTTTCATCAGTTAGAGTTATTAGTAAAAAATCTTTTGATGAGTAATCCTTAATCACTTCCCTATAATTTTTTAAATCCTGATCATTCTCTAAAATTAAGGTGTCTGAAGACGCATCAAGTTGAAAATCCTGAGTTTTATAAAGTGCTCCTGAAAAAACTATAGCAAGAACTAAGAATAAAATATTTGTATATTTAGTTAGAAAATTTTCAATTATTGGATACATACTTATAGGTATTTTATTTTATAACGATTTCCTAAAGAAGTCAGTATTTCATAGGGTATAGTACCAACATTATTAGATACTTGATTAATATCATAAGTTTTATTAAATACATCAACATAGGTATCTTTTTTTGATTTAGCTAAATTTAAGAATTTAGTTAAATCAATTGTAATTAAATCCATTGAAATTCTTCCAATTATATTAATAGGCTTATTATTTAGACGTACAGATAAGTTGTTTGTATACTTTCTATTAAACCCATCAGCATATCCAATTGGTATTGTACCAATTACCATTTCTTTTTTAGCCCTATAACTAGCACCATATCCTACCGTATCATTTTTTTTAATTGTTCTTATTTGAATTATCTTAACTTTTAAGCTGACCACATTTCTTAAGTCAACTTTTTTACTTAAAAGTGGGTTGCCTCCATAAATAGCTATGCCTGGACGAACCATATCAAAATGATATTTTTTGCCAAGAAATATACCTGCAGAATTCGCTAAACTAGCCTTTATATTTTTAAAACTATTACTTATTGCAGTAAATTTTTTCAACTGTCTTAAATTCATAGGATGCTTAGGCTTATCGGCACATGCTAAGTGGCTCATTATTAATTCTAACTTTATATGGTTAAATTTTTTAATATTTTTTATTAGCCAATCAGTTTCTTCTTCATCCAAGCCAAGTCGTGACATGCCTGTATCAAAATGTATTGCAACACCTTTATAAATTTTGTTTTTTAAATTAAATTTATTAACCAACCGTAGTTGCTCTAAATTGTTTATGACAGGTATTATATCGTAATTTTTAAAATATTTTAAATTATCTTTATTTATTCCATGATAAGAAAAAATTTTTATTTTTTTAGAATAACTTCTTAATCTAACTGCCTCAGATAAATGAGCTACAAAGTAAGTTTTACAACCAGATTTAATTAACTTTGAAAGTACACTCTTATCACCTATGCCATAAGCATTCGCTTTAATAGTTATTGCACACTCAGTGCCATCTGATAATTTTTTATTAAGAGTATTATAATTACTAGTTAGACCTTTAAGATCAATTTCTAAAATAGCATTATTATCTTTTGGAAAATGATTTAACATTAGTTTGATAGCTTAGGATTAATTAATCATAATCTTGAGATTGTTCATTACTTATATAATTACCAAACCTAGTAAATTTGCTCTCAAAACTCAATCTTATATTGCCTGTAGGACCATGCCTCTGTTTACCAATTAATAGCTCAGCTTGGCCATGTATTTCACTCATTTTTTGTTGCCAGTCAATGTACTCTGATGTTCCAGGTGATGGAGCGGTTCTTTCTACATAATATTCTTCTCTAAATATAAACATTACTACATCAGAATCTTGCTCAATCGATCCAGATTCTCTTAAGTCTGATAACTGTGGTTTTTTATCTTCACGATTTTCAACTTGTCTTGATAACTGAGAAAGAGCTAATATTGGAATATCTAATTCTTTAGCCAGAGCCTTAAGCCCTTGAGTAATTTCAGAAACCTCTAACACCCTAGATTCTCCTCGAGAAGTTTTTGGAGGTCGGAGCAACTGTAGATAATCTATAATTATAACACCTAACCCATGTTTTCTCTTTAACCTTCTGGCTCTAGAAGCCAATGTGGCAATATTGATTGCTGGTGTATCATCAATAAATAAAGGTATCTCAACTATTTTTTGTGAAGTTGCCACCAATGCATCAAGATCACTCTGAGATAAATTACCTTTTCTTATCTCATTAGAGCTTATTTTTGCCTGCTCAGAGAGTACGCGCGTTGCAAGTTGTTCTGATGACATTTCAAGAGAAAAGAAAGCAACATTTTGATCCTTATTTCCATCTTCATAAGCTTTTTTTGCAATATTAAACGCAATATTGGTTGCTAGAGAAGTTTTTCCCATCGATGGTCTTCCAGCAAGTATTAATAAATCTGAAGGGTGTAGGCCTCCTAATTTTTGGTCTAAATCAATAAATCCTGTTGATATACCAGTAACACTTGAGTCACTTTTAAATGCTTTGGTCGCTTGTTCTACCGCCTCCTCAAGTGAGATGTCAAAACTTTGCATAGAATGTAGCTGAGTTCCCTTTTCTGCAATTTGATAAAGCTCCTTTTCTGCATTTTCTATTAGTTCAGAAGGATGAATATCAATATCACTTTGAATTGCATCGTATTCAATTTTCCCACCAAGACGGTGAAGGCTTCTTCTTACAGCAAGATCATAAATTATACCTGCGTAATTTTTAGCGTATTCAAGAGAGACGGCGGCATTAGCTAAACGTGCTAAATAGGAAGAACCGCCAATTTCCTCTAAAGATTTTTCAACCTCAAAGTAGCTTTTTAATGTAACAGGTGTTGCTAGTTGTCCTTTAGTTATTAATCTAGTTATAACTGAGTAAATTCTTTTATGCACCTCTTCATAAAAATGATCATCATCAATAATTGAACTAACATCATCAACAATATCGTTGTTTAAAAGAATTGCACCTAATAAGCCCTGTTCAGCTTCAATGTTATGTGGAAGCTCTTTAGTTTCTTTTGGTAAATTTGATGAGACTTGAAAAGTGGAAGACATACTATTAAACTAAACAAATAACTTTTTTTTGTAAGTTATAATAAATAAAAGATACTCACATTTGTAAGTCCAATGTTGATCATTTTAAATCAGCATGAAATTAAGTCGTTAATTAACAGATAATTTGTAGATAAAGTAGGTATGTTATCTTTTGCTAAGAGATAGCTTTATAACACTCATTATATCTTCGTAGATTTTTATGGTAATATCAAAACTACCAATACTCTTTATTTCTCCAAGGACAATATTTTCATTAAGAATGCTGTGTCCTTGAGCTTTTAAAAGATCAGAAACTTGCTTTTGAGTGATAGCACCATATAGTCCATCTTCATCATTTGCCTCAACACTCATAGTTAACTCTAAATTATCAAGTAAAGTTTTTAATGAATTTGCTTCAGTAATTTTTTTATCATTTTGTTGAGATATATGAACAAGCTTACTTTCAAGGTTAGCTTTATTTTTTTTATTAGCAGCTATTGCAAATTTTTTAGGGAATAGAAAATTATTAGCATAGCCATCTTTAACTATTACTACTTCGCCAGCTTTTCCAACTCTGTCTATTGATTCAAGAAGTATAATTTGCATATTAGAGGCCTCTTATTTGCCAACGTAAGGGAGTAAAGCTAAATATCTAGCTCTTTTAATCGCCTCAGTAAGCTGTCTTTGTTTTTGAATAGGTATGTAAGTTATTCTTCTAGGAGTAATTTTTCCTTTTTCAGAAATATATTTCTTTAAAGGATATAAGTTTTTGTAGTCAAACTTAAGATCTTTTTTTGAGGGGAAATCTTGTTTTTCCATATTATTCTGGATCCTTAGCTAATTGGGTAGGGGTCTTATCAAACTCTTTAACTTTTACTGACAAATATCTTAAGACATTTTGATTAAGATTTAACTTAGAGTTGATTTTATCTATACCTTCTCCAGGCATATTGACATTCATGAATTGGTAAAATGCTTTTTTGTTGTCATTGATCATATAAGCTAGGTTTCTTAGGCCCCAGCTTTCCTCATAAACAACTTCACCACCTAGATCTTTGATTAGCTCTTTATGGCTGTTAATTTCTGAATCTAGCTGAGAGGTGCTTAGATCTTGTTTATAAATAAGAACATGTTCGTATAGTGACATAATTTATTAAATTATTTCTATTAAATAATTGTTAAAAAAAGAATAAATATTCTATTATGAATCTATTAGCAAGAACTACTTTATAAATGTTTTTATGACAATTGCGTTACTTTTTCCAGGACAAGGCTCTCAATCCATAGGGATGGGGAGAGATTTCCATGATACTTATAAATCTTCAAAATTAGTCTATAAAGAGCTAGATAGGGCTTTAAATAGACCATTATCAGACATTATCTTCAATGGAACAGAAGATGAAGTTGCTATTACTACCAATTCTCAGCCAGCGATCATGGCTACTAGTATAGCTATTTTTAAAGCTATTCAAGAAGAAGACTTTTTGAATATGAATAATGTCAAATTTGTAGCGGGCCATGCGCTTGGCGAATATTCATCTCTGGTAGCGATAAATTCTCTAAATTTAGAATCAGCAGCTAAACTATTAAAAGCTAGGTCAGAGGCTATGCAAGAAAGCATGCCTTTAGGCACTGGAGGAATGGTGGCTTTAATTGGAGCATCACTTGAAAAGGTAAATGAAATTATGCCTGAACTAAATAAATATGGTAAAATTTATATAGCGAATGATAATGCTGATGGGCAGGTTGTTCTTAGTGGTGAAATGTCAGCAATTAATCATATTTGCTCTGAAAGCAAGTCGTATGAAATCAAAAGAGCAATAAAACTTCCAGTAAGTGCACCATTTCACTGTGAATTGATTAAAGGTGCTGCAATAAAATTAGAAAATGAAATTCAAAACTATGATTTTAATAACTTTGATAGACCCTTGATATCAAATGTAACAGCATCTGTCTGTACTTCAAAAGAAATAAAAAAACTTCTTGTTAGTCAGGTTGTTAGTAGAGTTAGATGGAGAGAAACATTAGAATATATGGTTGCAAATAACGTAACAAATTTTATAGAAATAGGACCAGGAAACGTACTTACAAATCTTGTAAAAAGACTAGACAGGTCATTAAATGCCATTTCTATTTCTAAAGTGGATGATCTAGAAAAATTAAAAGGAGACTTATTATGAGTGAAAATAGAACAGTTTTAATTACCGGTGCAACAGGAGGAATTGGACTTGCTATTGCTGAAGAGTTTTATCAAAAAAACTTTAATTTAATTCTCACTGGAACCAATGAATTAAAGCTTAAGTCTTTAGAGTTAAAATTTATAGAAAATACTAAGGTGATTAAGTGTAATTTGTCTGAATCAGAGGAAATTAGTAATTTATTTAAAGAAATAGAAAAACTATACGGAAATGTAGATATTCTTATTAATAATGCTGGAATTACTAAAGATAATTTATTTTTAAGAATGAAAGAAGAAGACTGGGACGATGTAATAGATATTAATTTAAAGGCAAATTATAGCTTATCTAAGGGGGTTGTTAAAGGGATGGTCAAGAGCCGTTGGGGTAGAATAATAAATATTTCATCTGCAGTAGCTAAGATGGGTAATGCAGGCCAGACAAACTATGCTGCGTCTAAAGCAGCAGTTGAAGGCTTCACTAGGTCACTTTCGTTAGAAGTTGCTTCTAGAGGGATTACTGTAAATGCTGTGGCTCCTGGCTTTATTAAAACTGAAATATTAGAGACAATAGAACAAAGTAAACTTGAGGCTATGGCAAAAAATATACCAATAGGAAGAATAGGTGACGCTGTGGATATTGCCAAGATTGTAGCCTTCCTTGCATCAGACGAATCAGCGTATATTACAGGACAGGTTTTGCACGTTAATGGCGGCTTGACATTGTGAGCAATATAAGGATAAAGGCATTATTAATAATAACTAGGAGTATTTATGAGTGAAGTAGCTGAAAAAGTAAAATCTATTATAGCAGAACATCTTGGAATTGATGATCTTGAAAAAATTACAAATGACGCAAAATTTATTGATGATTTAGGTGCAGATAGCCTTGATACAGTAGAGTTAGTCATGGCTTTTGAAGAAGCTTTTGACGTTGAAATACCTGATGAAAAAGCTGAAAAGATATTAACTGTAGGCGATGCAATCAGTCATCTAGAGAGCTAAAGATTAATACATATCTATTATGAAGAGAGTAGTTGTCACTGGGCTTGGCTTGGTGACACCACTAGGTTGTGGTGTCGATTATAATTGGAAAAATTTATTAGCTGGAGTTTCTGGTGCAAAAATAATATCTAAGTTCAATCCAGAAAATTTTAAATGTAAAGTTGCATGTGAGGTACCATTAGGTCTTTCGTCTGATGGTAAGTTTGACCCTGAGGAATGGATAGAAAAAAAAGAAATAAAAAAAATTGATGATTTTATTCAATTTTCGATGGCTGCCTCTGAACAAGCATTTAAAGATTCAAATATATCTATTTCAGAAAAACTTTCCTTAAGATCAGGGTGTATTATCGGCTCAGGAATTGGCGGTCTTCAAGGTATAGAAAAAACTGCCTTAGATTTTCATATAAATAAAAAAAGAATAAGCCCATTTTTTATTACAGGAAGATTGATAAATATGGCATCTGGATATGCGTCATTAAAATATAATCTTAAAGGCCCCAATTATTCAACTGTCTCAGCCTGTGCTTCAGGTGCCCACGCAATTGGTGAATCTATGAGATTAATTCAATCAGGTAAAATGGATATGATGCTCACAGGTGGTGCAGAAGGTGCAATTACACCTATTGGTATAGAAGGGTTCACAGCATGTAGAGCATTGAGTACAAATTACAATGATGACCCTGCAAAAGCCTCAAGACCATTTGATAAAGATCGAGATGGTTTTGTTATGGGTGAAGGAGCTGGTATTTTAATTTTAGAGGAATACGAGCATGCTATTAATCGTGGCGCCAATATACATTGTGAAATAACTGGTTATGGCATGTCAGCCGATGCTTATCATTATACACTGCCTGAACCAACTGGTGATGGTGCCAAAAGAGCCATGTTAGGCGCTCTTGAAGATGCAAAAATGAAACCAGCATTAATAGACTACATCAATGCCCATGGAACTTCTACTCAGGCAGGTGATCAAGTTGAAATAAAGGCTATTCAAGATGTTTTTACTGACAATAACCAGGATATATGTCTGTCATCAACAAAATCACAAACTGGTCATTTATTAGGTGCTGCAGGGGCAATAGAGGCTATCTATTCGATATTAACCATTAAAAGCCAAACTATGCCTGCAGCCATTAATATTGATAATCCAATAGAACATCATAAATTAAAGTTAATTAAAGATAAAGCCGAGTCTAAAAAAATTACAAACGTCCTTTCAAACTCTTTTGGATTTGGCGGAACTAATGTTTCATTAATATTTACAAATATAAATTGAGCGAAAATCTAAAAAATAAAGGCATGTTAATTATTATTTCCTCACCATCTGGGGCTGGTAAAACTTCGCTATGCAAAAAACTACTAGAGATAGATAAAACTATAAAACCATCAATCTCTGTCACCACTAGAGAACCAAGGAAAAATGAAATAAATGGTGAAGACTATATATTTGTCACAAAAAATGACTTTAATCTAAAAATTGAGAGTAATGAATTTTTAGAATATGCAACAGTATTTAATAATAAATATGGAACTTTAATAAGCTCCACAAACCTATTGTTAAATAAAAAGTTTGATGTTTTGTTCGATATTGATTGGCAAGGAACACAACAACTCTCACAAAATAATGATAATATTTTAACAATTTTTATACTTCCTCCAAATAAACAAGAGATTGAAAAAAGATTGAGAGAAAGAGAAAGTAAAAATTCTGAGAATACTGATATTATAAAGGAAAGAATGTCAAAATTTGAAGATGAATTAAGTCATTGGAAAGAATATGACTATGTAGTTACGAATGATAACTTTGATAAATGTATAAGTGAAATAATAGATATTATCAGTGCGGAGAGAAAAAAAAGAAGTAGACAAACATCTTTATTTGATACAATTCGTGATTTGACGAGTTAACTTAAGTTAATCTAGCTATAGAATAATAATTTTCAACACTTAAGTTTTCTGCTCTTAAATTTACATCAATTTCTAGTCTATCTAATATACTTAAGTAATCTTTTAAGTTATTTTTTATTTTTTTTCTTCTTTGGGAAAAAGCAATTTTTGCTATTTGATCAATTTTATCTATGTGAACTGAGTTAAATTCATTATGAGGAATAAACTCTAAAACAGTTCCATCAACCTTTGGGGGTGGAGAAAATACTTTAGCTGGGACATCAAGGAGTTTTTTAATTTTATACCTAGATTGCATAACCACAGATAATTTTCCATAAGATTTATTATTTGGAATTGCTATAATTCGATTTGCGACCTCTTTTTGAAACATTAAAACCATCTTTGTTTGTACAGGCGGCCAATTATCAATTTTTGTCCAAATATAAAGTAATTCTGTTGCAATGTTAAAAGGTAAGTTTCCTACAATTATTGAATTATTGTTTTCAGACTGCTGATAATTATAATTCAATGCATCATGATGTATAATTTTTATATTTTTTTCTTGAAATTCATTATTTAAATTACCTATTAGTCTATCGTCTTTTTCAATTAACAAAAGCTTCTTAAAACTTTTTTGTTGCAAATAAGTTGTTAACGTTCCAGGACCTGGGCCGACCTCTATGATGGTAGTGTCTTTGTTTGATTTAATAAAGCTTGATATTTTAATTAAAATATTTTTATCAAAGATAAAGTTTTGTCCAAGAGACTTTTTAACATTAATTTTCAAAAGCTACCTGTTTTCTATATTTGCTTCACTTCTAATGTCTCTAAGGTACTTTTCAGCCCTCAGTTGAATTTGATTTTGAAGCATAATATTTGTAGCATCTTCTTTAGATGAAGTTGGGTTGTCTTGTAGATATTTTATTAAATCATCTTCATTTACATTGGATGATCTATAGTAGAGTCGCGCTGTAAGATCTTGCCATGCTATTTGCACCTTAATATAATCTTTTAAGATATTAGAATTTATTTTATTCTCCTTTAGAACATTAAAAAGCTCATTTACATTAGAATCATTATTATTGTACATACGTTGTAAATAATTATTAACTTCTTTTTCTGAAACTATGATTTTATATTCTTGTATTTTTTCAAGCTGTAATAACTCATCAATTATATTATTCAAAACTTTTGATGCAATACCCTTGTAGTTGTTTTGATCAATATTCACCTGGTTAATAATTGCAAATAACTTAACTCTCTGTTCTAAATCGTAGCTTGTTATAACCTTGTCGTTAACAAGCTTCACAATTTTATAATTCTTTTCTTCAGCTATAGATAAATTTATGCCAATCAAAAAAGAAACCATAAAAAATAAGGATATAATTTTTGATAATCTTTTCATTTATAGCTCTGGTCCAAAATTTCTTACCTTACCAGCTTGTTTGCTGGTACCAAAAGGTTTTAAAGTAATAGTAAAGCTATAACCACGTGAATTTTTTATATCACTTATTGATGTAAAATCTCGGTAGTGATCGAAGTTTATAGCAAGACAGTCATTTTCAAAATATAAGCCTACAGAATTACCAATGCTTTTATCAGATATTAAATCTTTTCTAATAGACGTTATTAAATGTGTATCTTTTAGTATTCTAATTTTAGCACCAAATGAAATTTGTTCAGAAGTTTTAATTTTATTTGCTGCCTCATAATCATAATCAAAAGCAAATTTAATTTTACCAAGCTCAATAGACGAATTTATATTATTATCTTTAATATAAAAATCATCTTTATCTATCATTAGGTCGGTTGTAATATATCCAATAGTGGATATATTTAAGGAGTTGCCAATAAAGAAATGTGAGATCTCATCACCTGTATCAGTTTTATTTTTATTTAGCTTAATAGATTGACCCATTAAAGTGTTTATTATGTAAGTGTCTTTGCTTATTAGCCAGTTTACTCCATAATTAACTCTTGGACCACCTTCCCACTGTGAATAGCCTGTAGCTCTATTTAGTGAAAAAATATTACCGTTATTAATATCAACGCTGCCTGTATAATTGTTATATGGAGCTATTACTGGCATAATAATCGGCTCTAATGTTTGCACACTAGCTGTCGTTACTCTGCTTAAAGGATATGATATTTTTGATCCTATCTGAGGAAAAACTCTTAACTGACTATAATTATTTGATTTTTGATCAATATAGACAAGTCTACTATTTAAGTAATTTTCAAAAACTAATCCAGTTTCATAAGAGGTATGTTTTTTGATAGACTGAATCTCAGTAGAAATTTGTTGTTTCGTTTTCTTGTTTATATCCTTGTAGTTTAAGAAATTTGATTCAACTGTCCAATTACGTTTTAATATAGGATCGGTTGCGTTGATATTATATTTAACATTAGGGTATATATATTCCCATTTTTTTTCATTGCTATTATTTAGATGCTCATAAGCAGAGGAGTTAAAACTAAGATAACTATGATCTGTTTCTTTTGTAAAATTTAAACTATTTGTTAATACAGTTAGATCATTAATGTAGTATTTTCTAAGGTAAGTATTATTGTTAGTTGTTTCAATTTTATAGTTAAATACTCCGTAGGGATTACTGACATCGCCATTAATATTAGTGTGACTCCTAGTCCCTTGCCCAGATTCATTGTCAGTAATACTAGTGTCTATAGATACAAGATGATTTTTTGATAAGTACCTATAGTTCAGATTATAATAGTTGTCTGCCTTAGAGAATATATAGGGCGTAATTGTAAGATCTTTATTAGAACTAATATTGTAAAAAAAAGGCACAGAAATAGAGGTACCAAGGGTGTTATCATCTGCTACACTAGGCATTAATATGCCTGATCTTTTTTTTACACTTGGATCTGGATGAGAGAAATAAGGAACATATAGAACAGGTATGTTTAATATGCTTAATGTTGCATTTTCATAATAAACATTTTTATTATTTGAATCGTGATAAACTCTTTTAGCATCAAGTTTCCAGCCAGGACAATTTTCAATCACATAGTTTTCTTTTAAGCATGGAGTATAAGTTGCATTATCTATTTTATTTACATTTGATTCTGTTCTGTTAAATGAGCTCCCAACAATTCTAGCCCCATCTTTTAATCTTATTTTAACATTAGAACCAATTGCATTATTAAATTTATCACCTGTTAAAAGTTTATTAAAATAATAATTATTATTAAATTTATCTAATAATTTAATGTTACCACTTGCTACAAACTCCAATTTTTCTTTATCATATTCTATCTTATCAGACACCAATGTTAGATCAGAGTTTTTAATTTTTACATTACTCTCTGCCTTTATTTTATTACCATCATTTGATACTTCAATTTTATCAGCTTTCAATAAAGTTTCGCCAGAGTCTTCAGAGTAAACTAGCGAAGTTGCAAAAGTAAGAGCTATACAATAAAGTAAGAACGTAAGATAAAAATAAAATTTATAGTTGATTAGTTGTGTCATGATTTTCTAATTAGTTTTTTATATTTATTTATTCCAAATGACATTATAAAAATCATAAGTGGGGTAATTAAAGATGAAATAAGTGGATTGACTTTAGAATTTTCGCCCAGAGCACTCATCAAGTTGGAGGTAAAAAAATAGATAAAAATTATCAAAAAAGAAAATATTACAACTTTTGCATATTTATCATTTTGTTTAATATCTACTATTATGGTGGTAGCAAGAAGAACTAGTCCAATAATAGTTAATGGCATAAATACTATATTATAAAAATATACTTTATAATCATTGGCGGAATAGCCAAGTTTTTCAAGTATATATATGAATGAGCCAAGTTGTATGAATGACATCATCTCAGGGGCGGACAAGCTATTCTTTATATCTTCCCTGTTGATTGAAGCGCTGTATTCTAAATAACTATAAAATTTTGGCTTATCTTCATCCTTTGTGTATAAAACATCATACATAAGCCATTTACTATTAGCTAATTTTGCTTCTTTTCCATCAATACGACCCTTAAAATCATTATCTTGATCATACTCAAGGAGCATAAAATTAATTAATGTGGCGCCCTCATCTTTAATGTTCTTGGCGTATATAATGTTTGTTATACCGCTTTGATTTTCTTGCATTAGCCATATTCCATTTTTGGAAACTGAAGTCATTCTGTCCATTCTTTTAATGTGCTTATAATCTAATTCTTGAAACTCTTTTTGAAATACAGCTGAAATAGGATTTACAATAAGTACAAAGAATATTGAGATTAAGAAGAAAATTAAGATGGGAGCTTTAGCAAGCTGAAGAGAAGACATCCCAGAAGAGCCCATAACTATATATTCAGAATTCCTTATTAGCTTCAAATAACAAATGATTGTAGAAAAAAATATTACAATAGGTAGCGTGGTAAAGCTAAGTGACGGTATGTTTAATATAGCTAATTTAAATATTATTTCTATTGGCACATTTTTATTAGTAGCTTTTCTAAATTGCTCTATTAAATCTGAAAAAAGTACTAATAAAGTAATTAAAATAAAAATAATAAAAAAAGTATATATAAAATTTTTTAATAAATAGATATTTAGTTTTGAAAACATTTTTAGTTAACTTTGGTAAAATTTTTAAATATATTAGCTTTTATGAAGAGGGTAAAAAATATTATTATTATGAATACAACTGGAGATAGGTAGCTCATGAATATGAGATCATTATTTTCAATTAACAGACTCTCCATTGTAATTTCAAAAAATTTTATAAATAGGCCACTAAATAAAATTAATGCTATAATGAAACCTGACTTATCATCTGGTTTTTTTATTAACTTAAATATAATGAGCGGTAAGAAGACTAGTGCGAATACATATAAAGCCTTCACAAATCTACTGTGAAAAATACCATATTCTTCTCTATTATTTTCATTATTTAAAATTTTATTTAATAGGCTTGAAGTTGATTTTTCATCAGCATAGTAAAATTTTTTTTCAGCCTTATTAAATGCTCTTAAGTCCACAGAGTAGCTTTCAAAGTCAATTTCAGATATATTTTGACTCTTTGAATCATAGATTTGCATTGTTCCATTGTACAAGAGAATTGAACTATTACCATTTTCACTATTTAAATAACCGCTTTTAGCTAAGTATGTTTTAACATTATTTTCTTCAGTACGATCGTGCAAAAGTATTCCATATATATCTTGATCTATTATTTTTTTAAAAAAAACAGTCAAATTACTGTCAGGTGTAATAAACCTTCGTTCTTTAAGTATGGAAGTATCAATGTTAGAATTTCGAATCTCAGTTATTTTATTTCTGATTTCCGCTGAGCAAATTGGAACTAAGTATGTGCTTAAAAATAAAACAATTAAAAAAAATATTATACTAATAAATGCTAGTGGCTTAAATAATATATCTCTATTAGAGTTTCCAGTAGATCCAAATATAATCAGCTCACTGTCTAATCTTAGTTTGTTAATACCAAATATTATGCCTAAAAATATAGATATAGGAATTGTGATCAATGATAGTTTTGGTAGAAGTAAAATTGCATAAGTAAAATAAGTAGATATTGAAACGCTGTCATTAGAAAGTAAGTCTAAATGTCTTAGAGCTTGGCTAAGCCAAATAACAACTGTCAAAAGTGAAAAAATAAACAGAAAACTTGAAGTAATCTCTTTAATTACATATATTGATATTCGGGACATATTATTTTTCAATTATATCAATATTTTTTTAAAGGTACATAATACAATGGATTTTCAGTTTAAAAAGCTAGTCATAGAAAAAGATCATGTAGCAATAGTCTTTTGTGACGCTAAAAGCAAATTATTAGGATTTGCAAAAAAATTAGATCAACTATCAAAAAAAGAGCTATCTAATACAATTAATAATGACTCCTCTTTTTTAAAACGAAAATCAAAAATATTTGACTATGCTGTCATTCATGCCCCTGCAAATCTGAATTTGAGTAAAGTGTATGTTTTTAGGCTAAAAGATTTCACTAAGTTTACGATTCGAGATTTTCAAGTTTTAGGAGGTTACTTGCATTCGTTAATTTCATTTTATCAAGAAGATAATGTGGGTATTTATCCTGATGGGATAGTTTCTAGAAACATAAGTTCAGTTAACGGGATTTCTGAAATGTTACTTGGCTCTTTATTGGCTTCATACAAATTTAATAAATATAAAACACTTAATAAAAAAGAAGTTAAAGCTACCAAAGTAAAAATATATTCAAGCAATTATTCAAAAATTGATAAAAATTATTCTAATATTACAGCCATATCAGAGGGTGTTACCATGACAAGAAATCTTGTTACTGAGCCACCAAACATTATGACCCCTCCAGAGCTCGCTAAAAATGCAGAATCGCTTAAAAAATTAGGGGTTGATGTGAAAATTTTAGGTGAAAAAGAAATGACAAAACTTGGTATGGGGTCGTTATTAAGTGTTGGAAGAGGTAGTGAGCATGAATCAAAATTAGCTATTATGAAATGGACAGGTCATAAAAATAAAAAAAAGAAACCGCTAGCATTTGTAGGTAAAGGTGTTTCATTTGATACCGGTGGAGTTTCATTAAAACCTGCCAATGGAATGGAAGAGATGAAATATGATATGGGTGGCTCTGGTGTTGTAATAGGATTAATGAAAACCCTTGCACTAAGAAAAGCTAAAGTTAATGTTATTGGCGTCGTAGGACTCGTTGAAAATCATATTGGAAACATGGCAACTAGACCTAGTGATGTTATAACTTCGTATTCAGGGCAAACTATTGAAGTCTTAAATACGGATGCTGAAGGTCGGTTAGTCCTTGCTGATGCTCTTTATTACACGCAAGAGCAATATAAGCCTGAATTTATGGTTGATCTGGCAACCTTGACGGGCGCTATTGTTGTAGCGCTAGGTGATGAGTATGCTGGATTATTCTCAAATAATGACATGCTGAGCAAACAACTAGAAGAGGCTGGAAAAATTGAGGATGAAAAATTATGGAGATTTCCTCTTAATGACAAATATGACAAGATGTTAAATTCTCCGATCGCTGATATGCAAAATATCTCAAGTGGAAGAGGGCCCGGATCTATAACTGCAGCACAATTCTTACAAAGATTTGTCAATAAGACTCCTTGGGCACATTTAGATATTGCTGGAACGACATGGACTAAGACTGGACTTCCAACTTCACCTAAAGGCTCTACAGCGTTTGGCGTTAAATTATTAAATCGATTTATTAACAAATATTATGAAGGAAAATAAACAATGACTATTGAAAGAACTTTTTCTATGATTAAACCTGATGCAACTGAAAGAAATTTAGTTGGATCTGTAACAGCTATGATTGAAAAAGCTGGCTTAAAAGTAATCGCCTCTAGAAGAGTTAGGATGACCCAAGAAAAAGCTGCAGAATTTTATGGTGTGCATTCAGAAAGACCATTCTTTCAAAGTTTATGTGATTTTATGTGCTCAGGTCCTATTATCGTTCAAGTGTTAGAGGGAGAAAATGCTGTTAAAAAAAATAGAGAGCTTATGGGAGCTACTAATCCAGAAGAAGCTGAGGACGGAACGATAAGAAAAGTACACGCTGTATCTTTAGAGAAAAACTCAGTTCATGGCTCAGACAGCATTGAAAATGCGGCCATAGAAATAGCTCACTTTTTTACAGAAGATCAAATTCACCCCTAGTTAAATACTTTAACTTAACAATTGTTTTATTGCAGCAGGGTAGATTCTATGTTCGACCTCTAAAATTTTTTTACTTAGAGTTTCTATGGTTTCATTATTATTTATAGGCACACTTTCTTGAAGTATAATATTACCGCTATCAACCTCACCATTAACAAAGTGCACAGTGCAGCCAGAAATTTCATCTTTAGATTCTAAGACTCGCTGATGCGTGTTAAGCCCTTTGTATTTTGGAAGTAGTGAAGGGTGGATATTAATGATTTTATCCTTAAACAAAGCAATAAATTCATTTGATAATATTTTCATAAAGCCAGCAAGACATATTAGTGATGCATTATACTTGTTAATATGTTCTGAAATACATCTTTCAAAAGTGATATTAGAATCAAATTGTTTTCTTTCCACTATGCAATAGGGGATATTATTCTTAATAGCTATATTTAAACCTAAAGCATCTCTATTATCAGAAATTACCAAGGAAACTTCTCCTGGAAAATCTTCATTCAGTGAATTAGAAATTATTGATTGCAAGTTCGAGCCACGACCAGAAATTAAAACAACAATTTGTTTCTTCATTTAGTTAATGTACCAAATAGGAAGACAGGCCTATCTTTGATATTTTTTTTGAGTGATATATATCCTAGTGAAGATGATTTAAATTTATATTTTTTTATAATTTTTTCAATTTTTTCTTCATTATCTTTTTTAGCAATCAATGTCATGCCATAGCCAGCATTGAAAGTCTTTAGCAGTTCATTTTCATTAACTCCACAAGAAAGTATCCATTTATATAATTTACTTAATTCCCAATTATCTAAATTTATGTTTGCTTGAAATTTTGAATCAAGAACACGAGGCAAGTTTTCAATTACACCCCCACCAGTTATATGCGCACAAGACTTAATAAGATTTTTTTTATAAAGCTCTAAGATTAAATTAACATAAATTAAAGTTGGTTCTAAAAGATATGCTCCAATCGTCTTCTTTTTATCAAAAGAAAAAAATTTATTTAATGAAATTTTTTTATCTTTAATTATTTTTCGAATTAATGAGTAGCCATTAGAATGAAGCCCAGAAGACTTTACACCAATAATAATATCATTTTTCTGTACTTTTTCCTTTTTAATAAGATTTCTTTCAAGTAGTCCAACACCAAATCCAGCAATGTCATACTTACCAGACGCATAAAATCCTGGCATTTCAGCAGTTTCACCACCAAGCAATTGACAGCCTGATTGATTGCAGCCGTTTAGAATTCCTCTAATTACATCAGTGCTTTTTTTAATATCGAGTTTACCAGTAGCTATATAATCTAAGAAAAATAATGGTTTGGCGCCACTTACAATAATATCATTCACACACATGGCAACAAGATCAATTCCAATAGTTTTATGGTTATTTAGGGTATTTGCAATCTCAAGCTTTGTTCCCACACCATCTGTTGCAGCAACTAAATACGGACTATTTTTAATGTTACTAAGTTTGTAAAGCCCAGCAAAACCACCTATAACAGACTCATTTGTAGTCTTCTTCTTATCATTTTTAATAGTTTTTTTGATATTTTCGACAAATTTATTACCTTTATCTATATCGACACCGGACTTACTATAGCTATATTTTGACATATTTAATTTATATAAGAGCTTTATGAAATATACAATGAATCGTCTAATTATAATCTTCTTAGCACTATATTGCATATCTTTTTTTTCTATAAACAATGCTTTTAGCAAATCAAGATATATTATTACAAATATATTAATTAAAATTGATAGCGCCAATACCGCTGATATAAGAAACAAAGCAATAACAAAAGCTCAGCATGAAGCTTTTGAAAAAATGATAGAGCCAATTGTTCACCCGGAAGAAATTTATAAGTTGTTTCCAATAGATAATAATATTTTAAATAAACTTGTTAGTGGGGTAGAGCTTAAAGAAGAGCTGATTCTTGATACAGGGTATAAGGCAAATTTTACAATAAATTTTAATCCAGAACGTGTTAGAGAATTTTTTGAAAAAAATAAAATTATTTACTCTGAAACTGAATCTAGACTAGTCAACCTTGTCCCTATACTTTCATCAAATTTCAATCAAATAGAGTTTGAAGATATCTGGAATAATACTTGGAAAGAATCAAATAAAAATGATGGCTTATTTAATCTTAAAATTACTGAAAGACTTAATCTTAATAATCCAAGCTTATCATTAGATGAATTTTTGAGCCTAAACATTAGTGAGGAAATGTTTTTAAATGGCCAAAGTAACAACATTTTATTATGGGCAAACTATATTCAAAATAAAAATAATGACGAAATTAATGTTATAATTAAATGTATATTCAAGGAAAGAACTTTTACACTTACAAAAAAATATATTATTCAAGAAGACGAAGTAAGTGTTGATTTGATAAAAAATTCAGTTGTTAAATTAAGCAAGGAACTGTTTAATTTATGGATTGAAAGCACTTCTACTTTTGACATCACTACTCCTTACAAAATTAGAGTGATTGACACTGATTTAAAAACTTGGTCTGCAATTGAAAAAAAAATGTCTAATATTAAGACTATAAAAAAAGTAGACATTGAATATTATGAAATTAATAATTTAATGGGTACAATCTATTTTGATGGCAATCTAAGTAAACTAAAACTAATTTTATCAGAAAATAATATTTCACTTACTTTTCTTGGTAAATATTCAGATATAAAATTGATATCAGAATGAAATCATTTCCAAATATACTATCTATAATTAGAATACTCTCAGTTCCATTTATCCTTTGGCTACTAATACTAGACAGGTATTTAGCAAGTGCTTTAATTGTAACAATCGTAGGGTTAACTGATTTTTTTGACGGTTACTTAGCAAGGAAATATAATGCGGTATCAAAAATAGGCTTCTTTTTAGATGCTATAGCTGATAAATCTTTAGTAGTAACTATATACTTTGTCATTGGAATTAAATTAATGTTGCCAGTATATTTAGTAATATTAATAATTTTTAGAGAAGTGCTTATTTCATGTTCTTACATATTCGGACTGATTTTAGGTAAAAAAATTGATTTAAAGCCAATATTTATTAGTAAAATTAATACATTTTTACAAATATTATTAATAGTTACGGTATGTTTATTGGCAATTGATAAATTTAATATATTAAGTTTTGTTAATCTGTTTAAACCAGCGCTGATTATCCTTGTATCTATTACTACTATATCCTCTTCTTTTCTTTATATGGTTATGTGGTTTAAAAAAATTGATAATGTCTAATATGAGCCAATTTGTATTTAATCTTGAATTACAAGAAAGTTTTAAAAAAAGTGATTTTTTTGTTAATAGCACAAATAAGCAAGCAGTAAACCTAGTTGAACTATGGCCTAATTGGCATAATAAAGCTGCAATTATTTACGGCGATAGAAAATCTGGCAAATCTCATTTAGGAAATATTTGGTTACAAAAATCTAATGCTAAATTTATCGACATAAAAACAATGGATATCACGCGTGATAATTTTACTAACCATTGTTATTTAATTGATAATTTTTCATACATTAAACCAGAGCAGGAGAACATTATTTTAGATATGTATAACGATGCACTGTTTAATAATAACTACGTTTTGTTTTTGTGTAATATTGAAAATAGAATAAAATTTAAATTTAAAGATTTAGAATCGCGCTTTAACTCATTTTTATCTACATCTATTAGAGATCCTGATGACCAGGTTATAGAGGTTATTGTTGTAAAATATTTTTCAGATAATCAAGTCACAATTGCAAGAGATGTTATAAAATATTTGGTTGGAAGAATTATTAGAAACTATAGCGGTATTAGTATCACTTTGAACAACATCAATGACTTATCTTTTAAAAATAAACAAAAGATCACAATCCCTTTCTTAAGAGATAATTTTTTTAAGTAAGAATTCTTTAAAGCTATTTATTTTTTGATCAAATCTTTTATTTTTATTACTTGCTTTTAAATTATTTATTTCAAAATATTTTTTTGATGCTGATATTATAGTTTTATCTGATATGACCCAATTTCTTGGAAGATTCAATTCCTGTGCTGAGGCTTCTCTCCATTCAGTGAATAATTTTACTTTAGACTTAATAACATTTTTTTTTCTTAAGTTTATTTTTTTATAGGCTAATTTAATATCATAGATTTCTGATACAGCTTTTAATTTTTCAGTTTCAACCTTTAGTAATCTGACCTTTCTCTTAGATCTAATTTTTCTATATAGCTCTTTATATAAGGCAGGTAAGTACTCAACATCTAGAGCAGCATATTCAATCTGTTTATCTTTTAATGGTCTTTTGCTCCAATCTGAGACTTGATATTTTTTACTAAGTTTTTTTTTACATATTATTTCTACTAAATTACCATAACCAACATCATTTTCTTTGATTGTTAAATTTGCAGCTAATTGTGTATCGAATATAGGCCAAGGTATCTCATTAAATATATTCATTAGAACCTCCATATCTTGTCTTGCTGAGTGAAATACTTTTAATATTTTAGGATTTATAAAAATTGCAGTAAGAACACTTAAGTCCATACCTATTGCCAAGGTATCTATTAGATACACATTTTTCTTAGCTTTTATTTGTACAAGACAAAGCTTGGGCCAATATGTGTTGTTTCTTAAGAATTCAGTATCAACAAATAATACTTCATTTTTTTTTAGAACTTTGGCTATTTTTAATAATGATTTATTATCTTGGACTAATTCCATATAATTAACTATATAGTACCTTAAAATTATTAGTATGAATAAATATCGATCACATCATTGCAATGAGATTTCTGTCAATAATATTGATGAAACAGTATCTATATCAGGATGGATAAATAGAAAAAGAGATCATGGCAATTTATTATTTCTAGATTTAAGAGATCATTATGGGGTTACACAATGTGTAATTGATAATAGCAATACGACAACCCTTGAGTTAATAGAGAGTTTAAGAGTTGAATCTGTAATTAAAATTGTTGGAAAAGTAATTAAACGACTTCCTGAAACAGTAAATAAAGAATTATCAACTGGTGAGATAGAAATAGCAATTATTTCAGTAGAAGTTTTATCTAGTGCCGATGAATTACCAATGCCTGTTTTTGGAGATTCTAATTATCCTGAAGATATTAGATTAAAATATAGATTCTTAGATGCCAGAAGAGAAGGCTTGCATAAAAATATTCAATTAAGGTCAAATGTCATAGCCTATATTAGAGAATTAATGACTGCAGACGGCTTTCTTGAAATGCAAACTCCAATATTAACGGCCTCAAGTCCAGAAGGAGCAAGAGATTATCTCGTTCCAAGCAGAGTACACCCAGGCAAGTTTTATGCGCTACCTCAGGCGCCACAACAATTTAAACAATTAATTATGGCAGCTGGATTTGATAAGTATTTTCAAATAGCTCCGTGCTTCAGAGATGAGGATGCAAGAGCAGATAGAAGTCCAGGTGAGTTTTATCAACTTGATATGGAAATGTCATTTGTTGATCAGGAAGATATTTTTAATGCTATAGAGCCTGTTTTATATAAGGTTTTTGAAAAATTTTCTGATAAAAAAGTAGGTGAGAGCCCTTTTCCTAAAATTACCTATGCTGAAGCTATAAAAAAATATGGAACAGACAAACCAGACTTAAGAAATCCTATAATATTATCAAATCTAACTAGCATCTTTAATGCTTCAGGAGTGTCTTTTGAGGCCTTTAAAAAATTAATTACTAATGGTGCCGAAGTCATTGGTATTCCTTGTCCAGGCGGAGCTAGACAAGCAAGAAGTTTTTTTGATTCTATGAATAAGTGGGCAATTAAAGAAATGAATGCGCCTGGCTTAGGCTATATAATTTTTGAAGAGCTCGATGGTAAATTGAATGCTAAGGGTCCTATAGCTAAATTTATGCCCGAAGAATCTCTTCAGGAAATGTATAAAAATGCCAAACTTGCATCAGGTGATGCAATATTTTTTTCATGCTCAGCACCTAAAACTGCCTATGAACTTGCTTCAGCAACTCGTGATAGATTAGGAATAGAATTAGATCTAATTGAAAAAGATGTATTTAGATTTTGTTGGATCATCGACTTTCCAATGTATGAGCTTGACGAGCAAACTCAGAAGATTGATTTTAGTCATAATCCATTCTCTATGCCACAAGGTGGGCTTGAAGCCCTTAATAACATGGAGCCACTAGATATCTTGGGCTATCAGTATGACATTGTTTGCAACGGAATTGAGTTGTCATCTGGCGCAATAAGAAATCACATACCAGAAATTATGTTTAAAGCATTTGAAATTGCTGGCTATAAAAAAGAACAAGTTACAGATAAGTTTGGAGGCATGATAAATGCTTTTAGTTATGGTGTTCCACCGCATGGTGGAATAGCTCCTGGAATAGATAGAATTATTATGCTTTTAGCTGATGTTAAGAATATAAGAGAGGTGATTTTATTTCCCATGAATCAGCAGGCACAAGATCTTATGATGAATGCGCCAGCTGAAGTATCAGAAGAGGTTCTCTCTGAATTATCCTTATCTAAGATTGAACCTTCTCTTGATTAAGAACAACCAGTTGTTGCACCACAGCTATCACATTTTAAGCAAGTACCATTTCTAACAAGAGTAAATGCACTACATTCAGGACAAGAGTCTCCTTCATAACCCATCATTCTTGCCACTTGAACCTTGCTAGCCATAGCATCCCCAGAAGAACTAGTGGATTTAACAGCGTCTGGAACTTTACTTTCTCCAACATCAGATGGTTTGTTATATGAGCTGACTTCGCTGGAAGAATTGACAACCATAAGATTATCCGATTGCTGACTCCTTAAAAAACCTTGGCTACTCATTTTTTTTACAATTTTCCATGGAATTTGGTTTTTCTTTAAAGTCCCTTCTTCAGCGCCTGAACCAAGAGAGAAATCAACATCTGAATTATCAGTATGAGCCAAGTCATTTCTAGAAAGATAAGAAACAGCAAGCTCTCTGAATACATAATCTAGAATTGAGGTAGCATTTTTAATTCTATCATTGCCCTGAACTACGCCCGAAGGATCAAATCTAGTAAATGTGAATGCTTCTACATATTCCTCTAAAGGAACTCCATATTGAAGTCCAATTGATATTGCAATTGCAAAATTATTCATAAGACTTCTAAGGAAGGCACCTTCTTTATGCATATCAATAAATATTTCGCCTAAAGTGCCATCTTCATATTCGCCAGTATGCAAGTACACCTTGTGACCACCAACAATAGCTTTTTGAATATAGCCTCTTCTTCTATCGGGAACCCTGTTTCTTGCTCCGTAAACAGCTCTTTCAGCAGCTTCTTGAGCTACAGCCATAGTTCTTTCGATTGGTGTTGGTTTGGACATAACTTCATCTTCGTCTTCATCAATATCTTCAACTAGTTTCGAAGCTAACGGCTGACTTAACTTAGAGCCATCTCTATATAGAGCATTAGCTTTAGTACCAAGTTTCCATGACATCAAGTAAGCTTCCATGCAGTCTTCTACACTCGAATCGTTTGGCATATTAATGGTTTTAGATATTGCACCTGAAATAAAAGGTTGAGCTGCAGCCATCATTTTAATATGACTTTCAGTTGATAAAAATCTTTTACCAATTTTACCACAGGGGTTAGCACAATCAAAAACACTAAGATGCTCTTCCTTTATGTGTGGAGCTTCTTCAAGTGTCATAGTTCCACAACAATAAGTATTTGCCTCATCAATTTCTTGACTTGAAAAGCCTAACTCAGAAAGCATATTGAAATTGAAATCGTTCAATTGTTCTTCTGTAAAATTTAAAATTTCAGTACAAAACTCTTTACCAAGATTAAAAATATTAAAAGAAAATCGGATATCAAAAACATTTCTTAAGTTATCTTCAAGAATATCAAACTCTTTATTAGTAAATCCTTTTGCAGCTAATGACTCATGATTAATAAATGGTGCCGTTTTAAGTGTGCCGTGACCTACTGCATAATCAATAATTTCTGTGATTTCATTTTCAGTATATTGAAGCTGATTCAAGGCATCTGGAACTGTTCTATTAATAATTTTAAAGTATCCGCCACCAGCAAGTTTTTTAAACTTAACCATAGCAAAATCAGGTTCAATACCAGTTGTGTCACAGTCCATAACAAGACCTATGGTACCAGTTGGCGCAATCACTGATGTCTGAGCATTTCTGTAACCATATTTTTGACCTAGTTCATAAGCAAGATCCCAGCATTTTTGAGCTTCAATCCCAAGGGTTGTATCTCGTACGTTTTCAATTACAAGAGGAACAGGGTTTGTGTGTAAATCCTCATAACCATCCGCATGACCATAAGCAGCTCTTCTATGATTTCTAATTACTCTTAGCATGTGTTTTGAGTTTTGAGCATAACCAGGGAAGGGGCCAAGCTCACCAGCAATCTCAGCCGAAGTTGCGTATGAAGTACCTGTCATTAGAGAAGTTATCGCTGCACATATAGATCTACCTTCATCAGAGTCATAGGAAATACCTTTAGACATTAAGAATCCACCTAAGTTAGCATAACCAAGGCCAAGTGTTCTATATTCATAAGAAAGTTTAGCAATCTCTTTTGAAGGAAACTGAGCCATCATTACTGATATTTCTAAAATTAATGTCCATATCCTTACCGCATGCTTAAATAATCCTATTTCAAGAGATTTATTATCATCCATAAATGTCATTAAATTTAAAGAGGCAAGATTACAGGCAGTGTTGTCCAGAAACATATACTCTGAGCAAGGATTTGAAGCTTTAATCTCGCCGCTTGCTGGGCACGTATGCCAGTCATTAACTGTTGTGTGAAACTGAATACCCGGATCCGCACAGGCCCAAGCAGCATAGCCAACTTCATCCCACAGCTCTTTTGCTCTAATAGTTTTATTTATAGCCCCATCAGTTCTATTAATTAAGTTCCAATCTTCATCATTAACAACAGCATTAATAAAATCATCTGTTACTCTTATAGAGTTATTAGAATTTTGCCCTGATACAGTTAGATATGCTTCAGAATCCCAATCAGTATCATAGGTTTGAAATTCAATTGATTTATAGCCCTGTTTGGCAAAATGTATAACTCTTTGTATATAATTTTCTGATACATCTGATTTTCTTGCAGCTACAATTTCCCTTCTAAGAGCTGGGTTTTGATTTGGATCAAAACAGCTCTCACCATCTCCCTCGCAGTTGTGACAGGCATTCATAACTTGTTTTAAATGCTTAGAGCAAACTTTAGATCCGGTAACTAGTGCAGCAACTTTTTGCTCTTCAGTTACTTTCCATTTAATAAATTCTTCTACATCCGGATGATCTATATCAACAACTACCATTTTTGCAGCTCTTCTTGTCGTTCCTCCAGATTTAATAGCACCCGCAGCTCTATCACCAATTTTTAGAAAACTCATTAACCCCGAAGATTTACCTCCACCGGACAAGCCCTCAGAGCCACCCCGAAGGTTTGAAAAATTTGTTCCAGTACCAGAACCATATTTAAATAAACGAGCTTCCCTAACCCATAAATCCATTATTCCACCTTCATTAACTAAATCATCATTGATTCCTTGAATAAAGCATGCGTGTGGTTGAGGTCGTTCATATGAACTAGCTGATTTAGTTAGTTTACCAGTTGTGTGGTCGACGTAATGATGTCCCTGTGACGGACCATCTATTCCATATGCCCAGTTTAAACCAGTGTTAAACCACTGAGGACTATTTGGGGCAATCATTTGATTTGCAAGCATAAATCTCACTTCGTCAAAAAAAGACTTAGCATCTTCTTCAGTAGTAAAATAATCGCCTTTCCAGCCCCAATATGTCCATGTTCCAGCAAGGCGATCGAAAACCTGTTTAGAGCTGGTTTCAGAGCCAAAAGATAAATCTTCTGCTTCAGTGTCTGCATTTTGAGCTAGAAGCCATGTAGGGATATTTTTTTCTGATCTATTTATTGTTTTATTGGGAACACCAGCTTTTCTAAAATATTTCTGTGCCAATATATCACTTGCAACCTGACTCCATTTAGACGGCACTTGTAGGTTTTCAAGCTTAAAAACAACAGACCCATCTGGATTGAGTATCTCACTTTTTACTTCTTTGAATTCAATTTCATCGTATGGAGTTTTTTCTGGACTAGTGAATTGACGTGTTATTTTCATTTATATATTTTCCCTTTTAAAATTTAATATTTAACTTCGATAATAGACATTCGAGAATTAAATAACTTAATTTTAAATAACTCGACCGGTCGATCCAAAAACAAATAAATCTGTAAGTTGGAATAGTCATATTTCATGATTTGAAATCCTAAGTCAATATCTAGTATTGAATATATTTAACATATACTAGATGATGTGTTGTGGTTATGTGACTAACTTTAAAAAAATTAACAATATCAACGATTTATACAAATTTGATAATTTGTAATTTGTTGAAAAAGTGTGTAATTAGGTGGATATGATATTTAAAGAAATTTTTACATGGTGGTATAATCAAACCATAGGTACCAGAGTATGGACTTTTTTTAACGGCCATAGAATCGGAGATGACAAATTTGGTAATGTATATATGCAAAATAAATCTGATTCGCATAGATGGGTTATCTATAAAGGTGAGATAGATTCAACAAAAGTCCCCCCTGAATGGAATGGTTGGCTCAGGTATACTTCAAATGAAGTACCTTCATTGAAAAAAAAATATGACTGGGAAAAAGAACATCTTCAAAATCAGACAGGAACTGCCAATGCTTACTATCCAAATCTGTCAATAGTTAGAAATCCAGAGAATAAAAAAAAATCTGAGTATGGAAAATGGACGCCAAAAAATTAATAAGCTAATCTTGTTATTTGTAGCCTTATCAATAAATAATTTTGCTTATGCAAATGAGATTGAAATTGATATTGCACCTTTATTAAATCTAGATGATATTGCTCCAAGCTACGATGAATCGGAAGAGGAAGATGAAATTAATGTTCCAGATATTATCCCTGAAATAATTGCTGAAGAAATTTCCGATGGTGATATGGAGTTTGTTTCAATAGGAGTTCTTAATAAGGTTACGGCGCAAGTTTCGTTAGTTGATGTTTCAGTTGGAAGTTATGCTCTTTCATATGATTTAAAAATTTTTGCAAAAGCCTGCTATGTTTCATTACCAGAAGAAAAGCGAATGACAGCAGCGTATTTAGTAATAGATGACCTAAATAGTGAAAATGATTTTTCTGGATGGATGATAAAATCATTACCTTCCGTTTCATCAATGGAGCATTCACTATACGATGTATGGCTTAATGACTGTTACTAAGTAAGAGATGAGATATTTTCTTCAAGCCATTTAATTGATACGGATCCTTTTTTAAATTCCTCAGAAGACAGTATTTTTTTGTGTAACTCAATATTAGTTACAGTACCTTCAATAATAATTTCATCTAAAGATCTCAAAGCACGTCTTATGGCATGCTCTCTATCTCTGCCAGTAACAATTAATTTAGCAAGCAGATTATCATAATAGTGAGGAACTTTATAGCCAGAGTATATAAAGGTATCAAACCTAACTCCATTACCTGCTGGTGGATGGAATAAATTAATTGTACCAGCACTTGGCTTGAATGTTTGTGGGTCCTCTGCATTAATTCTACATTCAATAGAATGACCTAAAGGATTAATTTTAGATTGATCAAAACTCAACGGCTCACCAGCAGCAACAGATATTTGTTCTCTTACTAGGTCAATTCTAGTTATCATTTCAGTGATTGGATGTTCAACTTGTAATCTAGTATTCATTTCCATAAAATAAAACTTACCTTTATGGTAAAGAAATTCCAATGTACCAAGTCCTAAATAGCCCATTTCTTTTATAGCACTTATTACAGTTTCAAATAATTGAGCTTTGTCCTCAGGACTAATTCCTGGAGCAGTTGCTTCTTCAATAACTTTTTGATTACGCCTTTGAACTGAACAATCTCTTTCATGGAGATGAACAAAGTTCCCAAAAGCATCTCCAATAACCTGAACTTCAATATGTCTAGGAGCGTCGATAAATTTTTCTATGTAGACATCATCATTTCCAAAGAAAGATAAGGCCTCTTGTCTTACTATAGAAAAATTTTCATTCATTTCTTTTTCACTATTAATAACTTTCATGCCACGACCACCACCACCCGCAGCAGCTTTTAATAGGATAGGGAAACCTATCTCATTTCCAATTTTTAATGCATCAGACAAGTTCTCAATCTTGCCTTCCGAACCAGGAATAGTAGGGACCCCGAGTTTCTGCATAATTTTTTTGGCTTGAATTTTATCACCCATTTTCTCTATATGTTCGTACTTAGGGCCTATAAATGTCAATCCATGATCAGATACCATTTTTGCAAAACTTGCATTCTCAGATAGAAATCCATACCCTGGATGGATAGCTTCGGCTCCGGTAATTTCACAGGCGGCTATCAATGCATGAGTATTAAGATAACTTTTATTAACTTGATTTGGGCCTATGCAAACACTTTCATCTGCAATTCTTACATGCATTGATTCACTGTCAGCCTGCGAATAAACTGCAACAGTTGCAACTCCAAGCTCTTGACATGCACGATTAATCCTAACGGCAATCTCACCTCTATTGGCAATTAAGATTTTTTTAAACATTTATCTTAATGACTATTCAACAAGCATAATTGGTTGGCCGAACTCAACAGCTTCTTCATTTTCAACAAAAATCTTTAAAACCTTACCTTGAAGAGTCGATTCAATTGGATTCATTGTTTTCATTGCTTCTATAATAACCACAGTTTGTTTTTTTCTAACTTGATCACCTTCATTAACAAACTTATTGGCCCCAGGTTCAGCTTGAAGGTAAACAGTACCCACCATTGGTGAAGTTATTACTCTTGGATCATTCTTATAATCAGTATCTGAATTATTAGAATCAGGTTCATTTGACTGAGAAATTTCCTGCTGAATTTTGGTTGCAATTGCTCCCTTTGAAACAGATATTGCCATATCACCTTTTTGATAAGAAACTTCTGTAAGTTTCATTTCATCTAGAATATCTACTAACTCTTTAATAGCCTTTTTATCTATTATATTAGTATCTTTAGTTGCCATAGTTATTACCTTTCAACATTATATTAATTTTAATAATCCTTGAATAGCTAGTGCATATCCATTTATTCCAAAACCACAGATAAACCCATCGGCGCCTTTACTTAAATATGAATATTGCCTAAATTCTTCTCTTGAGAAGAGATTAGAGATATGAACTTCTATTTTTGGAATATTAATTGATAGCATTGCATCAAGAATAGAAATAGAAGTGTGAGATAGTCCACCTGCATTAATTATTAAGCCAGCCGCTTCTTTACCAGCCTTTTGAACCTGGTCTACAATTTCACCTTCGCTATTTGATTGCACAAATAGTAAAGAAATATTTAATTCATTTTCAATAATTATCTGATTAAGATCAGTTTCTAAGTCCGCTAAAGTTTTAGTTCCATAAATATCAGGTTCTCTGTCACCCAAAAGATTTAGGTTGGGGCCGTTAATTATATATATTTGTTTTTTTAACATAATTATTAATCAATATAAGATTTATCTTTTTTTATCATCTGCATTTTCGACCTTATCAGTAAGTATATAAAGAAGATCATTTGCTCGATACCATTCTACGCTATTATTATCAATATTTTTTATAGCTTTTTTAAGCATTGAAAGCGCAAGGGCCTTGTCTCCTCTCAAATAGTATCTTTCACTACTAGCATATTGAGCTAAAGCAAGGTCACCAGTTAAAGCATATCCCTTCGCTAACAAAAACCAAGCGTAGGAATTATTTGGGTTAAGAAACAGTGATTTATTAAGTGCCTTAATAGCAGCAATTAAACTTTCTTTGCTAGCTTCTGCTAATAAGTAATTTGCTAGGATCATTAATTGTAAATCATTTTCAACAGACATCAGTCTAATAACTTTTCTTTGTTCTAAAATAGCTAGATTGTGTTTTCCTATAGAAAAATATATTTCAGCTAGCATTTCATGAAAATAGGGATTGTTCTCTTCACTTGAAATTAATGATTCTATAGATTTAATTGCTTTGTTATAATTTCCATTTAATAAATAAATTGTAGCCATTGCATATTGAGCTTCAGCTGTATTTTTTCCACTATAAATAGCTAAAGTTTCTTTTTCACTATGAGTATAGGCAAATAATTTGCCCTTAATTAGTTCGAAACGTCTTTGCAAATCATCATTTAGCTTATACTTGCAGTTTGGATATTTTTTATAGCTACTGATAATCCAGTTATATCTATCTGATGTTTGAGGGTGAGTTGTCTTATATTTATAGTCTTCCGCATTCTCAAGTGATGAACGATCTAGTTTTTTTAAAAAACTTTCTAATCCTTGTACAGGCTGGGCACTTTTACACAATAAAGCAACGGCTGCCTGATCCGCTGCTGCCTCCTGTGTTCTTGAATAATATAAATAGCCATCTTGAACACTGGCAGATCCAACCATAATTGCAGCTAATCCAACATCCACCTGCCCAGTTAAAGTTCCAAGAATTCCAAGCAAGTAAATTGGTAAAGATTTATCACCTAGTTTAGAGATTTTTTCTTTTGTTCGGGATACATGACCTCCATTTATATGTGATAGCTCGTGAGCTAAGACACCTAGATATTCATCGTACGTACTTGACTGAATTATTAACTCTGTGTTTGTAAAAATATGCTGTCCAGACGTAACAAATGCATTAACATCATTGCTATTAATGAAATATAAATCAACTCTGTCTTTTTCTAGATTTGAGGTCTTTGTAAGAGGTAGTAGTAGTTCTTTGCTAAATTCCTCAAGCTCTACATCTCTAATAAGTTGCATAGAAAAGCTAGATGTAGTCAATATGTGCAAAGACAATATTATAAATATATAAAAACACTTCATATTGATAACATTAAACTTAAATGTGTTTTAAAATAGACAAATTATTTATTGACTCCACCATCCAGTTTTTTTAGAGAAGTTCTTTTTTTTAGGCTTAGCAGGTACTTCCTTAGGCTTAGTATCTTTTTTTAAATCTTCCTTAGGCTTAGTATCTTTTTTTAAACTATCCTTAGACTTAGTGTCACTTACTTTATTATCTACATGAGTAACATTTTTATCTTTTGTAGTATTTCTGTATTTTTTTGTCGGCTTATTTTGCAATTTTTTTTCAGAGCTTTTAGGTCTTTTTGTGTGCACCTGCTTCTTTTTCTTTTTTTGAATATTTGATTTGTCGTCATCTGCAAATACAATGACATCATTTTCCAGAAGAGGGTTTTCAGTAATACTTAGTTTAATTCCATATTTATTCTTAATCATATCAATTTCTTTTTCATGATTATTTTCTAGATATTTTGATAAAGATGGATTTATTTCAAATTTAATTACCTTAGTTTTTGAGTTAATTATATTTTGTTTAATTAAACCAATAATTTTTTGAGCACATGATTCTATTGATAATGTGCATTTCCACTCAATAAAGCTTTGACGTAATCTTTGTCTTGATAGTTCCATTAATCCAAATTGACTAATTCTATTAACTTGTATTCTAGCTCTATCAAGTTTAATTGCTTCTTTAATCTTTTTTTCTACCTGGCGATTATTTCTCATTTCATACATATCTATAAAATCAATTACAATTAACCCAGATAAATCTCTAATCTTAATTTGCTTTGAAATTTCCTCAGCAGCTTCAAGATTTGTCTTTACAGCTGTTTTTTCAATATTCCTTTCTTTTGTTGCGCTACCAGAGTTAACATCAATTGCTACCAATGCTTCGGTAGGGTTTATAACTAAGTATCCACCGGATTTTAGGTGAACAGTTGTATCGAACATCTTATTAAGTTCAGCTTCAACTTGGTGTTTTGCAAATATAGGCTCTTTACCTTTGTATTCTTTTACATATTTTGAGCAATTAGGCAGTAACTGAGCAACATATTTTTTTGTTTCATTGAATGCCTCTGTACCTTCAACAAAAATATTTTTCATCTCCTTATTGTAAATATCTCTTATAGCTCTTCTGATTAAATTACCTTCCTCATGTATTAGTGCGGGTGCAATAGTAGTATCCTTAGTTGTATCTTGGACAATATTATTCCAAAGTTTTTTTAAGGTTTCGACATCTTTCTTTATCTCTATCTTTGTCTTATTTAAGCCTGCAGTTCTTACAATTAAACCCATATCAATTGGTAAATTTAATTCATTAATCATAATCTTTAATTTCTGTCTTTCTTCCGAAGAAGCTATTTTTCTTGATATGCCTTTAGTTTTCGTTGAGTTTGGCATAAGCACAGTATACTTGCCTGCTAAAGATATATATGAAGTAAGAGCGGCACCTTTATTTCCTCTTTCTTCCTTAACAACTTGAACTAAGATTAATTGTGAATTTTTCATAACTTCTTGAATCTTATATGATCTAAAAAGTTTTTTTCTGAGGTTATTATTTTTAGATTTTTCAAACTTTGAATTGTTAATATTATTATTTTTAGATTTAGTAGAATTATCTGATTCTGATTCTGATTCTGATTCTGATTCTGATTCTGATTCTGATTCTGATTCTGATTCTGATTCTGATTCATTTCTTTGTAATTCAGAAGAGTCTTCTGAGGTGGCAGAATCGATAATATCATCGTCTTGATTGTGTGTCTCTTGATGTTCGGCTTCTGCAGCAAGTAAGGCTTCACGATCAGCTATAGGTATTTGAAAATAATTTGGATGAATCTCGCCAAAGGCTAAAAAACCATTTTTTTCTGACCCAATATCAACAAATGCAGCTTGAAGAGAGGGCTCTATTCTTGATATTTTACCAAGATATACATTGCCTTTTAAGTGCTTTACAGAACTTGATTCAAATTCAAAGTCTTCAAGTCCGAAGTCGCCAACGAGAGCAACCTTTGTTTGATCGACCTGAGATCCATCAATAAGTAATTTACTTGCCATTTATTTAAACCTTTCAAATGCAGTGATGCATAAAAATTTTTATTACAATATTTATTTATGAAGTTATTTTTTTTCATACTTAGAATATAATTTTATCAATAATGATATTTTTAAGTTTATACACTATATTTGGGGTAATAATAGTTTAATATTAATGAATAAACTGCTTGTTTGACTGCCTATTTTGCATACCACAAGTTTGACACAAATTAAGCTTAGTTAAATCATATGTTTCAAAAGTTAAATTATGTTCGAATATTTTTGTATTTAAGCACCGCTTTATTTATATTACCTCTCTTAATTTTAATTTCTCTCTCATTTAACCTTCCGGATTACAATGACTTGAAAGATTATCAGCCTTCAGTAATGACTAGAGTCCATAATTCAGAGGGCATTTTAGTTAAAGAATATTCCAACCAATACAGAATTTTTATTCCAATTAATGCTGTTCCTGAGATTATAAAGAATGCTTTTATTTCCGCTGAAGATAAAAATTTTTATAATCATATCGGAGTTGATGCTACTGGAATAGCTAGGGCATTTATTAATAATATAAAAAATATTTCTTCAAATAAAAGGCCACAAGGCGCATCTACAATTACACAACAGGTTGCAAAAAACTTTTTATTAACAGATGAACTTTCTTTAACTCGTAAAATTAAAGAAGCTATACTTGCAATAAAAATTGAATTAGCATTTTCTAAAGATAGAATATTAGAGCTATATCTTAATCAAATATACCTTGGATCAGGAACGTATGGAATTGCAGCTGCATCAAATAAATACTTTAATAAACCTTTGCAAGACTTAACGTTTAATCAAGCTGCATATTTAGCGGCACTTCCAAAGGCTCCAAGTAACTACCATCCAATAAAAAATAACAAAAATGCTATAAATAGAAGGAACTGGGTCCTAAAAAGAATGTATTTGAACAACTACATATCAAAACAAGATTTTGAAATTGCTAGTAAGAAAAAATTAGAAACAAGCATTAATGTTTTAAATACAAAATATTCTTCAGATTATTATAGCGAAGAAATCAGAAGAAGGACAATAGATATATTTGGCGAAAAAAAACTTTATAATGGTGGTCTCTCTGTAAGAACTTCTCTTAACTCAACTTTACAGACATTAGTAACTAGCTCCCTTCAAGAAGGCCTAATGAACTATGACAAAAGACATGGTTACAGAGGTGTGTTAGACAATTCCAGTAATGATAAGTGGTATAAGTCAATATCAACAAAACACATGAAACCAAGTCTATTTGACTTTGCACGTATTAAATTAGTCAATTCTAATACGTTAGTTTTAGAGAAAAAAAATAAAGAAGAATTTTTAATCTTATTAAAAAATAGTTTGTGGCTCAGAAAACATATTAACAATAACTACGTTGGCCCTAAGATAACTGACTTTAAAGAGATATTTAAAGTTAATGATATTGTTTATTTTTCTGATGACGGCAATGATGACTATATGCTTCAACAGTATCCAAAAATAAACGGGGCAGTTATTGCGATGGACCCTTATACAGGAAGAGTTTTATCAATGACGGGTGGGTTTGACTTTAAAATTAGCTCATTTAATAGGGCCGTACAAGCAAAGAGACAACCAGGGTCAGCTTTTAAACCTTTTGTTTATATCTCAGCTTTAGAACAGGGATTTCAACCTAATACGATGATATTAGATGCACCTTTTGTAATTGATCAGGGCGGGAAACTTGGAAAATGGAAGCCTGAGAACTATGGTAAGAAATTTTATGGACCATCTCCACTTAGGAAGGGAATTGAAAACTCAAGAAATTTAATGACAATAAGAATCGCTCAATATTTAGGTATGAATAAAATTTCAGAGGTAGCCAATCGATCTGGAATTGTAGAAGATATGCCAGAAATTTTATCAATGGCACTAGGAGCAGGCGAAACCTCCCTTATCGATATAACAAAGGCATATGCATCTTTTGTTAATGGTGGAAAAAAAATTAACCCAATATTTATTGATAGAGTTCAAGATAGAAGAGGTACAACAATATATAAAGCCGAACTTGGTGCATGTAATAATTGTAACAGCGAATATTCATCCACTAACTTTAAACCTAACTTAATTAATAATTCTGAGAGTATTTTTTCTGCAACACATTCATTTCAAATTACTTCGATGCTAAAAGGTGCTGTAGATAGAGGTACTGGAAAAAAAACTAGATTTACTGGAATTGAAATTGCAGGTAAAACAGGAACCACAAACAATAATACGGATGCATGGTTTATAGGTTATACCTCAGATTTAATTATAGGTATTTATACAGGCTTTGATGCCCCAATTAGTCTTGGTAGAAGAGAAACAGGCTCCTCTGTTGCGGTTCCAATTTTCAAAATGATTATGGAAGAATATTTAGCAACCAATAAAAGCTTACCTTTTTTGATACCCGAAGGAATTGAATTAATTAAGACAGATTTAAACACAGGAAAAATAACTACAATTATGGATGACAATAGTATCTATGAAGCGTATGGAAAAAATGATAAAATAAATTCATATAATGATACTTTAATTGGATTAGAAGGCTTTAAATCAATCCAAATAAATGAAGAAAATGATAATGATTATTTAGTATATTAAAATGGAAATAGAATTTAAAAAATTATTATCTATATCAAGAGAAAAACTTGAGAGTATTAGGGGGCATCTTTGACACCGATGAATCAAAATTAAAGTTAACTGAGTTAAAGTTACAGAGTGAAAAAACAAATTTCTGGGCTGATACGAATACTGCAAAAAAAGTTATGCAAGAGATAAGTGGTTTAGAAGAAAATTTAAATTTAATTATAAATTTTAAAAATAATTTAAACGACATTTCTGAGTTTTATGAAATTGCTACTCAAGAAAATGATATTGATGCAATTAAAGAATATTCTGATGAATTGATAAAAATAAATCAATTAATTGAAATAGAAGTTTTTAAATTACAGTTTAATGGAGATACTGATGTTAAAAATTGTTATCTAGAAATTCATGCTGGCGCTGGAGGAACTGAAAGTCAGGATTGGGCTAGTATGTTAAGGCGAATGTATTTAAGATGGGCAGAAAAAAATGAGTTTAAAACAAAAATTATTCATGAGTCATCTGGTGAAGAAGCCGGTATCAAATCTACAACAATATTAATTGAAGGTAAGTATGCTTTTGGCTATTTAAAAAAAGAATCTGGAGTACATCGACTTGTAAGAATTTCACCGTTTGATTCAAATTCAAGAAGGCACACAAGTTTTTCCAGTGTCTGGATTACGCCACATATTGATGACGATATAAATATTGAAATCCAAGATAAAGACTTGCGGGTAGATACATTTAGAGCATCTGGAGCAGGGGGCCAACATGTCAATACTACTGATAGTGCGATTAGAATTACACATATTCCAACAAATATAGTTGTACAGTGTCAAAATGAAAGATCTCAACATAAAAACCGTGATACTGCCATGAGTATGTTAAAATCTAAACTTTATGAATTTGAAATGCAAAAACTCGAAGGTGAAAAGAAGGTTTCAGAAGCTAGTAAAGCTGAAATAGGTTGGGGCAGTCAAATACGCTCTTATGTTTTACATCCTTATCGAATGGTTAAAGATCTAAGAAGTAACTATGAGGATAGTGATCCAGATGCAGTATTGGATGGAGAAATTGAAAAACTATTATTTTCAAATATTAAAATATAATGAATAGAATTAAATTTGTATTAATAGCGATCTTATTAATTTTTATATCAGCCACAGCTGTTATTATTTATATATTATCAACCGCTGGGATTGAATCAAAATACTTGCAAAGAAACTTATCTAATCAAATTAATAATAGTAACTACACCGTCAACCTCAGCAAAGTGAAAATAAAGCTTTTAAAGCAACAAGGGCTAGTAATTGAAATACCCTCTTTAGAAGTTATTTCTAATAAAAATTTTTTAGCTACAGATATAACAGTAGATTTTAATCTTTTAAATATTCTATATAAAGGAGTAGCTTTAGCAAATTTTGAACTATCCTCTGATATAAATTTTAATGATCAAAATTTTAATTTAAGCATTGAATCTAATCCCGATCATTATGTGGTTAAAAAATTATCAAATGAAAGTATTTCTTTAATAGATAGTATTATTATACCTAAAAATGAAATTAATATCTTTGAAATCAAATTTGAATTTACAAGTAAATTTATTAAGAAAAATTTTAACAAATTTATTGTTGATATTGATAGTAAATATAGCTTAGATTCACTTGATATTTTATTTGATGAAAGCTTGAAATATACTGCAGACATTCAATTAAATTTAGATAATCAAGAATTATTTGTAAGAAAAATAGAAAATAAACTTAAAATAAACCCTGTTACTAAAATTAATTTTGCAAATATATATGATATAAAAACACACATTGAAATGTCTTTACCAACATCAGACATTCTCTCTATAGTTAAAAATTTTTCAAGCTATAGAAACTCAAATGATACTAGGTTTTTCAATATTCTTTCCAATGTATTGCATGAAGATCAATTGCTAGTTTTTGACTTTAATCTCATCAATTTATTAGAATTAAGCAATGTTAAATTGCAGCTGGATGGAAAAACCAAATTTGATTATATTCTAGATGACAATGCTAATCCAAGTTTTTTAAAAGGTAATGCTCCATATAACTTAACACTTATTAAAGACAACCAAAACGATCAAATATACTCTATTTCTGCAGGTATTGATCTTTCAAAAATTGAATCTTTTATTAGGCAGGTAAATTTCAAAAAAAATATAAATGATATACTTAGTTTTGAAGTGACTAGTAATCTTAATTTGAAAGATGATATTGATTTCAAATTAAGTAGTAAAAATCCTAATGATATTAATTTTAGGGGAAAAATAACCCTATCTAAAAACAATGATTTAATTGTTGATAATCTTTATGTGAGCAATAAAAATAATGTCGATTTAACTATAAATGCAAAATTAACAAATAGAGATTTAATTATGTCAGTTATTGGTGAAACTCTAGATTTGTCGAAAAATGTTATTAATATTAATGATAAGAATAGAGAATATTATTTTAATTCTGAAAGCTATGTTATTTCAGCAAATAATGCTTTTTTAAGTGATGGTTTAATTGTAGATAGTTTTTCAGGGTCTATAAAGAAAGTTAAAAATCAAATTAAGGTTGCTTTTAGAGGTGACACATTGGATTCAAATTTTATTTATGAAAGAGAAAAAAACACCAAGAATGATAAAACTAAAATAGAATTAAGTAATTTAATTGACTCTGTTGGCCCAAACCATCCAGCAAGAAAAATAATTAGCAAAGGCGAGGCTAGTATCTATTCTTATAGAGATATAGGCTCATTAAGTACAAATGTTAATATTGATTTAAAAGATTTTATTCTAATCAATAGTCCTTCAACCCTTAAACTCTTATCTCTGCCATCATTTAGTGGTCTTAGCGCAGCACTTTCTGATGAGAGTGGAATTCAATTTGATCATGGGCAATTAAATTATGATGTTGATAAATTTATGTACTCAAATATTAATGCATTTGGAATTAATGACGGTATAGGGCTTATCTTAAGTGGAAATATTGATCGAATAAATAAAACAATGGATTTAACTGGCCAGGTATCACCCCTACAATTAATTAGTGGTATTATTCAAAAAATTCCACTAATTGGAAATATTTTTATTGGTGACGAGGGCGATGGAATTCTAGCCGTTGAATTTAATATGACTGGCAATCAAGATCATCCAGATGTTAAATCCAATCCTTTATCCATATTCAAACCTCGAATTTTTCAAAGAACTATTGATTTTTTAAATAAAAATTAATAAATTAATTTATTAATTTTATTAAAAAATGTCTTTTTTTACCAACGCTTATCATGACTTCATTTTTAGCATTAAAATCATCTTTAGTAAGTAGCCTTAGCTCCTCACTCACTACAATGCGGTTTATTTTTACACCACTGTTCTTAATGAGCTTCCTAGCTTCACTCTTTGATGTTGCAAAACCAATTTCTACAATCAAGTCATTTAAAAAAACTTTACTATTTTTAACAAGGTCAATCGCAAGATGAGGTAAATTTTCTGAACTTCCTTCATTCCTAAAGATATCACTAGCTGTTTTTTCTGCTACTAATGTCCTTTCTTTACCATGAAGCATTTCCGTTGCACGGTTTGCTAGCCTTATTTTCATGGCATTAATATCAATATTAATTTCTTTTTCCTGTATGTTTATTTCTTCAATATTAATATCAGTAAAGAGTCTTAGGAATCTAAATACATCTCTATCATCCACATTGCGCCAAAATTGCCAATAATCATAAGAAGATAATAAGTCTTCATTTAACCAGACTGCACCATCAACAGTCTTACCCATTTTCTCGTTTTTTGCATTAGTAAGCAACGGAGTAGTGAGACCATAAACCTCGTTAGAGCTATCGCGCCTTATTAAATCGATACCATTAACAATATTGCCCCACTGATCTGAGCCACCTATTTGTAATTTGCAATCAAACCTTTTATTCAACTCAAGGTAGTCATAAGCTTGTAATATCATGTAATTAAATTCTACAAAACTTAGAGATTGTTCTCTTTCTAATCTAAGTTTAACACTATCAAAGCTAAGCATTTTATTAATTGTAAAATGTTTCCCATAATCCCGTAAAAAATTTATATAGTTAATTTTATCAAGCCATTCAGCATTATTAGTATAAATAGCCTTATTGTTAGAGTTAAAATCTAAATATTTATTAAAAACTTTCATTAAGTTTGAGGCATTATCTTTTATATTATCGGCTGAAAGCACTTTTCTAGATTGATCTTTACCAGATGGATCACCAATTTTAGTTGTACCTTCACCAATGAGAATAATAGGCTTATGTCCATATTTTTGAAATAAGCGCATCATCATTATCTGAATAAGACTTCCAACGTGAAGACTTTTAGCGGTACAGTCAAATCCAATATAAAAATTAACAGATTTCTCCATTAAAAGTTTATTTAGAGCGGGCTCATCAGTGCACTGGTGAATAAAACCTCTTAATTTAAGTTCTTCAAATAAAGTCATATGTTTTTAATAATACAATATTGAGCTAGAATACAGGAAATATATATTAAATCATATGAGAAATTATTTTTTTGCTATTGGTATAATGAGTGGAACTTCAGCTGATGGAGTAGATCTAGCTCTAATTAAAACTGATGGACTGAATTATTTTGAGCCTGTATGTAATTATTCTATAAATTATGGTAAAAAATTAAAAGCTGATATAGCCACATTATCCAAAAATTTCTCTTCTAAAAAAAGCCTACACTACAAAATAATATTTTTAGAAAATGAGATAACATCTATATATATCGAAGGTATTAAAAAACTTTTAAAAAAAGCAAATGTCAAAACTAAAGATATTTATATAATAGGTGCTCATGGACAGACAATATTTCACTCCGCAAAAGAACATGTTTCTTTGCAGCTTGTAAATTCATCAAGTATTTCAAATTTTTTTAATATACCGGTAGCTTCTAATTTTCGTCAAAATGATATTCAAAATGAAGGGCAAGGAGCACCTTTAGTCCCCATATTTCATGCAGTATTAAGAAAATATTTAGATATATCTACGTCAACAATATTTATTAATATAGGAGGGATTTCTAATCTCACTTATGTTTCAAACTTTGACTCTTTAATTGCTTTTGATACTGGACCTGGAATGTGTTTATTGGACCAATACATATATAAAACTAAGGGTGAGAAATTTGATCCATATGGTAAGTATTCATACAATGGAACTGTTAATAAAAAAATTTTAAAAAATGAAATTTCTGATTCTTTTTTTAGAAAGAAATTTCCTAAATCATTAGATAAAAATTACTTTGATTTAGAAAAATATAAAAACTTAAATTTCTATGATGCGTGTGCAACAATTTCTATGTTTACAGCAGAATCAATAAGCCTTGGGATTAAACAGTTGGGTAAAAAATTTGAGTCTATTATCGTAATGGGTGGAGGTAGTAGAAATTTATTTATTTTAGATCAAATTAATAAGATTACAAAAAAAAATATATATTCAATAAATGACTATAGTCTTCTTGATGATCAAATTGAAGCACAGGCTTTTGCGTACTTAGCGGTTAGATCGGCAAAAAGATTGCCAATATCATTTCCTGGAACGACAGGAGTAAAAAAATCAATAACCGGTGGTGATATTTTTAAAATTATCTAAAACGTGAATTTAATTCTATTTCAATGTAGTTTTCTATAACTTTTCTTAATTTTGGAATTTCATTGTCATAAAAATGGTTAGCACCAGAGATCTCTTCGTACTGAACAGTAATATTTTTTTGTGCTTGAAGTTTTTGAGCTAGCCTTTGAACATCTTCCAATGGAGCCATTTCATCTTTTTTACCATGAACAATTAATCCTGATGCTGGACATGGTGCCAAGAAATTAAAGTCATATAAATTAGGTTGGGGTGAGACACTTACAAATCTTGTTATCTCAGGCCTTCTCATTAAAAGTTGCATACATATCACTGCGCCAAATGAAAAACCACTTACCCAACATTGATTAGTATTTGGATTCTGTCTTTGTACCCAATCAAGTGCCGCAGCAGCATCTGCAAGTTCACCTAATCCGTTATCAAACTTACCTTCACTTTTTCCAACGCCCCTAAAATTAAATCTAAAAGTTGAAAATCCCAGAGCATCAAAAATATTATATAGCTCAGTAACAATTGGGTTACTCATTGTGCCACCATATAATGGATGCGGATGCAATAATAATGCAACAGGTGGATTGAGTGACTGACCTTTTTTATACTTACCAACTAGTCGACCATCAGGCCCTGTAAAAAGTATTTCCTTGACTTGATTGCTCATTAAATATTCCTATATTAATAGTTGACTGTATTACTCGGGTATTATAGTTAATACGTATAAGACGGTATACTAAACTTTAACATATAAATTCAAGGCTTTTTTTTAAATGCGCAGTCTAATTGAGATAATCGACTCCTATATACAAAGAGATCCAGCAGCCACTGGTAGAATTGAGACTTTTTTATTCTCACCAGGTTTGCACGCAATAGGACTTTATAAGCTTTCTAGTTTTTTTTATTCAATAAAATTAAAACTTATAGCTAGATTCATTTCATATTTAGCAAGATTTTTAACTGGAATTGAGATTCATCCAGGGGCAAAAATAGGTAAAGCGCTATTTATTGATCATGGTATGGGAGTAGTTATCGGTGAAACTAGTATTATTGGAGACAATGTTACTATTTATCATGGTGTTACGCTTGGTGGCACATCTCCTAGTGAAAACAGCAATGAACAAAAGAACACTAAAAGACACCCCACTATAGAAGACAATGTTATTATTGGCGCAGGTGCACAGATATTAGGTCCAATTAATGTAGGGATAAACTCCAAAATTGGCTCAAATTCAGTAGTTACTAAAGACGTTAGCTTAAACACAAGTGTTGTTGGTATTCCAGCAAGGTATACAACCAAAATTGATGATAAATCTGAAGAATTTTTTGCTCCTTACGGACTTACTTCAGGTAAGGATAGTCGTGTAACAATAGTAGATAGTTTAGTGAATGAAAATGAGTCATTAAAAAAACGCATTCAAGATATTGAAGATAAATTAAAATAATTAAATTATATGAAATTAAGTAGTAAAGGAAGATATGCAGTAATGGCTATGGTCGATATTGCCAAGTATGCCGAAGATAAACCCTGTAAGCTATCTAATATTGCGTTGCGTCAAAATATTTCATTACATTATTTAGAACAAATTTTCTTGAAATTAAAGAAATCTAATCTAGTTAGAAGTCATAGAGGTCCAGGCGGTGGCTATAAATTACTGGGTAGCAAAAAAGATATTAAAGTTAGTGATGTTATTTCGGCAGTAGACGAAAGCATTAAAACTACAGGATGTAATAATAGTGCAACAAGTTTTTGTACTGGTAAAAATGTTCGTTGTTTAACTCATGATTTATGGGAAGACTTAGAAATTTTAATTGAAGGATACTTAGAATCAGTATCATTGCATGATCTTGTAGTAGGTAATAAAAACAGTTTTTTAGAAGAAAGAAATTATGAGCAAAGTTAGTAAAGATAATTTTAAGCAAGAATCTTACAAGTATGGATTTGTAACTGATATTGAAAGTGAAACTATTCCACGTGGACTCAATGAAGATATTATTAAAATAATATCTGCAAAGAAAAATGAACCTGAGTGGATGCTAGAATGGAGAATGAAAGCCTTCCAAAGATTGAAATCAATGAAAGTGCCAGAGTGGGCTAAAGTAAAATTCAAAAAAATAGATCTGCAATCCCTGTATTATTATTCAGCACCCAAGGGACATGAAGATAGGCCAAAATCTTTAGATGAAGTAGATCCAAAGCTTATTGAGACTTATAATAAGCTAGGCATTCCGCTTACCGAGCAAAAAATGTTAGCTGGTGTTGCGGTAGATGCGGTATTCGATAGTGTTTCAGTTGCAACAACATTTAAAGGCAAGTTAAATGAAATGGGTATAATTTTTTGTCCTATTTCAGAAGCCATACAAAATCATCCTGAGTTAGTAAAAAAGTATCTTGGTTCTGTTATCCCTATTACAGATCATTTTTATGCCACATTAAACTCTGCTGTATTTACAGACGGTTCATTTGTTTATATTCCAAAAGGAATAAAATGTCCTATGGAGCTATCTACATATTTTAGAATTAATGCCTCTGAAACTGGTCAATTCGAAAGAACATTAATTATAGCTGATGAAGATAGTTATGTTAGCTATTTAGAGGGGTGCACAGCGCCTATGCGTGATGAAAACCAACTACACGCAGCTAATGTTGAATTGATAGCCTTAGATAATGCTGAGATAAAATATTCTACAGTGCAGAATTGGTATCCAGGAGATGAGGATGGTAAAGGTGGTATCTACAACTTTGTTACTAAACGAGGTTTGTGTAAGGGAAAAAATTCAAAAATATCATGGACCCAAATTGAAACTGGTTCTGCAATTACATGGAAGTACCCTAGTTGTATTTTAAGGGGAGATAATTCAATTGGAGAATTCTATTCTGTTGCTATAACAAACAACTATCAGCAAGCTGATACTGGAACTAAAATGATACACTTAGGCAAGAATACAAAGAGTAAAATTATTTCTAAGGGAATTTCAGCAGGGCACTCTACAAATACCTATAGAGGATTAGTTAGTTTTCATCCTAAGGCAGAAAATGCTACCAATTTTACACAATGTGATTCATTGCTCGTTGGCGACAACTGCAAAGCAAATACGATTCCATATACTGAGAATTCATCAAACTCATCTTCAATTAATCATGAGGCTACAACTTCAAAAATAAGTGAAGAACAACTCTTCTATTGTTTGCAAAGAGGTTTAAATGAAGAGGAAGCTCAAAGTCTAATTGTTAATGGTTTTTGTAAAGAAGTATTACAAAAGCTGCCTATGGAATTTGCTGTTGAAGCACAAAAATTAGTAAGCATAAGCTTAGAAGGAAGTATCGGTTAAAATGATAGAAATTAAAAATCTGAATGTCTCGGTAGAAGAAAATAAAATATTAAATAATTTAAGCCTTACAGTAAAAACTGGAGAAGTTCATGCAATTACGGGACCCAATGGCTCTGGCAAAAGTACTATTGCACATACCTTAGCGGGTAACCCTAATTATATAGTTGAATCTGGATCAGTAAACTTTAACAATAAAAACTTATTAGAAATGGAACCAACTGAAAGATCTCTAGAGGGTTTATTTTTAGCTTTTCAATATCCAATTGAAATACCAGGTGTTTCAAATGCATCCTACTTAAGACAAATTTTAAACTCTCATAGAAAACATCAAGGCTTAGAGCCGATTGATGCAGCTGAATTTTTAAAGTTATTAAAAGAAAAATCAGCTTTACTTAAGATGCCTATGGAGATGCATAGTAGGTTTGTAAATAGTGGGTTTTCTGGTGGAGAAAAGAAAAAGAATGAAGTTTTGCAGATGGATTTGCTTAATCCAAAATTGATTATAATGGATGAAACAGACTCTGGTTTAGATGTGGACGCATTGAAATTAACGGCAGATGTTGTTAATCAGATGAGGTCAGAAAAACGCTCTCTTATTATAGTTACACATTATTTAAGGTTGTTAGAATATATAAAGCCTGACTACGTTCATATATTTCAAAATGGGCAAATCATTGAATCTGGCGATCACACCTTAGCATCAAGAATTGACAAGGAAGGCTATGAATAAAAACATAAGCTCAATAGCATTTAAAGATAATAATCTAATTATTAAAAACTCTTCAAATTCGATAAAAATTGAAAAGTCTATTAATTTTGACAAAGACAATGAATTACATATAGATGTTTCGCCTGCTGATCAAACACAGAGAATAGTTTTAGATGTTGATACTCATGATGACGAAACATTTAATCTAAAAATTTTCTTAAAAATAAATGAAAATGCTAAATTAGAATTTTTAGATGAGTCAACATATAAAGGTAATTCAAATTTTGAACTTATTACCAAATTAGAAAAAAATGCTTGCTTAGAATCTTATAAATTAAATAAATTTAATAAAAATAAAATAAATAATTTTTATCATGACTGCTCTTTATTGGAGAGTAGCTCGTTTAAAGATTATATTTTTTCAAATGGTTCAAAAGAAAACCTAAACAGAACTACAATCAATTTGAATGACATTAATTCTAGTTATTTAGGTAGTGGGGTAGCTATTAGTGATTCTACAAATTCGAACAATGTAGTTGAAATAAGACATAATGCTAAATCATCAACATCTGATTGTTTTTTTAAAACTGTAGCTAGAGGCAACTCAACCATAAGCTTTGATGGCACTATATTTGTTGATAATCATTGTTCTAAAACTATATCTAACCAAGTTAGTAAAGGACTATTGATTGGTAAGGAATCTAAAATCAACCTAGTCCCTAAATTAGAAATTTATAATGATGATGTTCAGTGTTCACATGGAGCAGCTTCGGGCCAGCCCGATGCAAAGACACTGTTCTATTTAACATCTAGAGGTATTTCAAAAACAGAAGCTGAAGACTTGTATATCAAAGGGTTTTTATCTGAATTTTTTGACACAATTGATAATGCGCAAATGATGACGAAGGCAAAAGAATACATCTCTTTAAATAATTAAGCCTATGCATCAGGAACAATTAAAAAAAAATTTACGCAATGATTTCCCTAGTTTAACTAAAAAGATTCTTAGTAATGATTTAGTTTATTTTGATACAGCAGCATCAGCTCAAAAACCATCGGTTGTCATTGAGGCACTAGGTGACTTTTATGCCAATCATTATTCAAATGTAAGTAGAGGCGTGCATACGCTTTGTGTTGAAGCTACCTTTAAGTACGAAGATGCGCGTAAAAAAGTTCAAAAATTTATAAATGCTAAGTCTGAAAATGAAATTATTTTCACTAAAAATGCAACTGAAAGTATTAACCTGGTTGCACAAACTTATTTTAAAAAGTTTATGCAGAGTGGTGATGAAATTATCTTAAGCGTTATGGAGCACCATTCCAATTTGTTGCCATGGTTTTTTCTTCGTGATAATTATGGCGTAATATTGAAATTCATTAATATTGATCAAGATGGTCAATTAGATCTAGATCATTTTCAATCGCTTATAACAGATAAAACTAAGTTGGTGGCTATAACTCATCTTTCAAATGTTTTTGGAACTATTACAGATAAAAAAATAATTCAAATTAGTAGAGAAAATAATCTGCATGTATTGTTAGATGGTTGTCAATCAGCCTCACATCTTAAAGTGGATGTTACAGAGCTTGATTGTGATTTTTTTGTTTTTTCAGGACATAAGCTGTATGGCCCATCAGGTATTGGTGTTCTATATGGTAAAGAAAACCTACTAAATGAACTCCCACCATTTTTAGGTGGTGGAGGTATGATAAACGAAGTTAGCTTAGATGGAGCGACGTATGCAGCTCTGCCTGCAAAATATGAAGCAGGTACACCACCCATGGTTGAGGCCTATGGCTTGGGTGTTGCTATTGACTATATAAATAACATTGGCATGGAGAATGTTGAGTTATATGAAAAAGAACTCACTGATTATGCTAGCCAAAAAATGTCTGATCTAAATTTTGTAAATAGATATTCAAACTCTATTAATAAGACATCAATCATTTCATTTAATTTAAAAAATATTCATGCACATGAAGTAGCATCATTTTTAGATGTTGAGGGAATTGCAGTAAGAGCAGGTCACCACTGTTGCCAACCACTTATGAAAATTTTAGATGTACCAGCAACAGCAAGAGCATCTTTTGGTATTTACAACAATAAACATGAAGTAGACTATTTTATTGATGCGTTGATTAAATGTAATAGTTTTTTTTCAGTCAAATGAGTGATTTATTAAAAGAGCTGTATCAAGAAATTATTATTGACCATGGCAATACCCCTCGTAATTTTGGTGAGTGTGAAAATTTTAATAAATCAGCTGATGGGCACAACCCCCTTTGTGGTGACAAAGTTCATTTAACCTTACACTTAGATGACGACGATATTATCAAGGACATAAAATTTACTGGTGTTGGCTGTGCTATATCTATCGCCTCTACCTCATTAATGACTCAAAGTCTTAAAAATAATTCCTTAGATTATGCTATGCGACTATTTGAAGACTTTTCTAATTTAGTAACTGGATCAGAAACAAGTTTAAAAATGCTAAATGAAGAAGATTCACTTTATGCGCTGAAAGGTGTAAGTGCTTTTCCTATGAGGGTAAAATGTGCAACACTTTCATGGCATGCCTTTAAAGCAGCAATAAATGATAATTAAACTATTTCAAATATTATTGATTGTAACTTTTTTACAAATTAATTTAACTCATGCAGAAAATAATATAGAAGATTATGATATGACTAATGTAAAAATTATTGACTCTCCTTTTTGGTGTTCTATGACGCCTGAAGAAAGAGACCTTGCGGTAAGCAACTTAACTGATGAACAAAAGAGAGTAACTTTAGAAGATGGTACTGAAAAACCATTTGATAATATCTATTGGGATAATAAAGCTGAAGGAATATATGTAGATGTTATTACTGGAGAGCCACTGTTTTCTTCAATAGATAAATTTGACTCTGGCACCGGCTGGCCAAGTTTTGATCGCCCAATTAATGGTGCTGAAATAAAAGAACTGTCTGACACTTCATTTGGCTCAGTACGTACTGAGGTAAGAAGTGAGTTTGGAGACAATCACTTAGGCCATTTATTTAATGATGGCCCCTCAGAAACAACTGGTCTAAGATACTGCATTAATTCAGCCTCTTTAAAATTTATTGCTAAAGATGATTTAGAAAAAGAAGGCTATGATAAATTTTTAGAATTGTTTTTATAATTATGAATGAGAAAACCTTAGACAATAAAATAATTAACGCATTGAAAACGGTGTTTGATCCTGAAATACCAGTAGATATTTATGAGTTGGGCTTAATTTATAAGTGTGAGGTAACAAAAGACAACGATGTATTAATCAACATGACATTAACTTCACCAAATTGTCCTGTTGCAGAAGAATTACCAATTAGCGTAAGGCAATCAGTAGAAGCTGTTGAGGGCGTAAAAAAAGTAACTGTAGACATAGTTTGGGAACCACCATGGGACATGTCCCGCATGTCTGAAGTTGCTCGACTAGAACTCGACATGATGTAACAATGATTTTATAATTATACCTATGAAGAACATTATTGAAATTACAGATACAGCGTCACAAAGAATTAAGGCTATCATAGCTAGTGCTGACAACAGTACTTTAGGCTTACGTATAGCAGTTAAATCAGGTGGTTGTGCTGGGTATTCTTATGATATGGATTATATTACAGACATCAATCCTTCTGATGAAATAGTAGAGCATGAGGGCATTAAGGTTTATATTGATCAAGGAGCAATTATGTTCTTACTAGGCTCAACTATGGATTTTAAAAAAGATAAGTTTAAGTCTGGTTTTGCCTTTATAAATCCAAATGAAACCGAACGGTGTGGTTGCGGAGAATCCTTCAGCGTTTAACAATATCTTTGTTAAATTTGCTGTACTTTAAAATCATTTCCTTTATAAAGATTTCTTCGTGAGTCCGTAGCTCAGTTGGTAGAGCATCCCCCTTTTAAGGGGATTGTCCTCGGTTCGAGCCCGAGCGGACTCACCATAGTTTCCAACGCTTTCAGCATATAGAAACATCATATTGAGTCTGAATTTTTAGAATATCATTATGAAAATTATTTAAAGAATAATTAATTAAATTTTTTCTTAGAG
>CAJJBG010000003.1 GCA_905182345.1 Pelagibacteraceae bacterium AG-422-B15 | reverse complement strand
CAAACTCTCTTTGATTAGAAATTTCAACTTTGCCACCTAATTGATAGACTATTAATTGCATACCGTAACATATGCCTAGAATTGGAATATTTAATGTAAAAATTTTTTGATCAATTTTTGGTGTGCGTGACTTATGAACACTTGCAGGCCCACCTGAAAAAATAATTCCAGTTGGCACATTATCTTTAATTTTACTTAAAAGATTTTTACTACTTACAATTTCACAATAAACACCAGCTTCTCTAACTCTTCTAGCAATCAGCTGAGTTACTTGCGAACCAAAATCAACTATATAAATCAAGAAAATCCCTACTACTCTTTAACTTCTAATTTTTTAATTTGCTCTAAATAATCACAGCTATTTGGGCATAGAATTTCTAAATTTTCAACATACTTTGTATATTCATCCTTATTATCTTCTTGGTAAAAATATTCACCTACTAAATAATTTAACTCTAAGTTGTCTGGTTGTAAAAATAGTGCAATTGTAAAATAATGATTAGCTTTTTCAAGATTCTCTAAATCTTGATTAATTCGACCTAAATAAATATAAGATTCTGTATTTTTTGGATCAAAGACAATACTTTTCTCAAACAAGAATGTTGCCTCATCTGTTTTTCCTGCATTATAATATTCTAATGCTTGGTTTTGATAGATCTGACTAGAAGCCATAACAAATGAAGTAGAAATTAAAATATTAATAATAATTAATAACGTTAACTTTTTCATAAATTTAAATACTAGTAGGATAATTTGGAGATTCTCGTGTTACATCAACATCATGAACATGACTTTCTCTTAAACCTGCACTAGTAATTCTAACAAACTCAACTCTAGATTGAAAACTCTCTAAGTCTTTTGAGCCTGTATAGCCCATAGAAGATTTTAATCCTCCAATTAGCTGATGAATTATTGGTGCTAAGGGACCTTTGTACGGTACGCGACCTTCTACACCTTCAGGTACTAGCTTCATTATCTCTTTTATTTCTTCTTGAAAATAACGATCAGCTGACCCTCTCGCCATGGCTCCAATAGAGCCCATGCCACGATAAGACTTATAACTTCTACCTTTAAACAAATACACTTCACCTGGACTTTCATCCGTACCAGCAAATAATGAGCCAATCATTACAGCATTAGCACCAGCTCCAATTGCTTTGGCAATATCACCTGAAAACTTAATGCCACCATCAGCTATAATTGATACCCCTGATTTTCTTGCTTCATTTGCACATTCCAATATTGCTGTAAACTGAGGCACGCCTATACCTGCTACTATACGGGTAGTACATATAGAGCCTGGACCAATTCCTACTTTTATAGAATCTGCTCCTGCCTCAATAAGTGCTCTTGTTGCTTCTTTAGTGGCAACGTTACCTGCAATTATTTCAATTTTACTTATTTTTTTTATATCTTTAACAGCTGCAATAACTCTATCTGAGTGACCGTGTGCTGTATCAATTACCAATAAATCAACCCCTGATTCAATTAATTGTTTAGCTCGTTCAGTTGCTTCTGGGCCAACTCCAATTGCCGCTCCAACACGAAGTCTGCCCTTACTATCTTTGGTTGCATTTGGATAAAGTTTACTTTTTTCAATATCTTTAACAGTTATAAGACCTGTACACCTATATTCATCATCAACTACTATTAGTTTTTCTATTCGATGTTTATGAAGTAGATTTTTTGCATCGGTTGTATTGATTGTCTCATTGACTGTGATTAAATTATCACTTGTCATCAACTCATGAATAAATTGATTTTCATCAGTCGCAAAACGCACATCTCTATTGGTTAAAATACCAACAAGTTTTCCGGTTATATCTTCGACAACTGGTATGCCAGAAATATTTTCTGTTTTCATTAATAAAAATGCATCGGATAATTTTTTATTAGGAGAAATAGTAACAGGGTTAACAACCATTCCAGTTTCATATCTCTTAACTGAACGCACTTGGTTGGCCTGTTCTTGAATAGTCATGTTTTTATGAATTACACCAAGACCACCGGATTGAGCCATTGCAATTGCAACTTTATATTCTGTTACAGTGTCCATTGCTGAAGATATTAATGGAATAGCTAATTTAATTTCTTTGGTAAGGTTGACCTGAGTAACTGTATCAGAAGGCAGAACTGAAGATTGGGCAGGTTTGATTAAGACGTCATCGAACGAAAGTGCAGTAATAATACTATTGCTTTCCATCTCTGGTTTTTAGTTTATTTAAATAATAATGTCAATTTTTACACTATTTTTTTTTATAGCAAACTAGGTAAATTTCACTTGAGTTTTTTCGACTAGCATTTGGCTTAAAAGATGAGACTTTTGTGAATTTTTTTTTAGCCTCAACTAAAAGTGCCCCTAAATCACCACGTCGGAAATATTTTGCCACAAAGTGACCCCCATTATTTAAGCGGTCTAAAGCAAGGGCAAATGCCTCTTCTAACATCTCCATTGATCTTAAAAAATCTGTCTGTCTGTGGCCTGTCATGTTTGGTGAAATATCAGAGACAATTAAATCAAATGGTTCTAATTTCTCAATGTACGCTCTAAATTTATCAGATGTAAAGTCATCTTTAAAGATTTCTACCTGTGATATTGGATCAACATTAAGTAGATCTATAGCTACAATTTTAGTTGGTAATTTTAGCTCTTTGACTAAAACCTCAGACCAGCTTCCTGGTGCAGCACCTAAATCCAACGCCATCTTAACATTTTTAAAGATATTAAATTTTTGATTAATTTCAATTAATTTATAAGCTGCTCGCGACCTATAGTTGTCTTTTTGAGACTGTAAGACATAGGGATCTTTCAAGTGTCTTCTTAGCCATTCTTTGCTCTGATGGTTTAAACTTTTGTTTTTAATGGCTGGCATAGCTTAAATTATCATATTTCTTCATATTTAACTCTATAATAATACATATATCAATATGATATAGATCTTGACGATATAGAACAATGTTATATATATAAATCTAATAACAGGATTACTTATGCAAACAGGCACTTTATGTTTAGGACTATTAACAGATGGCCCAAAATCTGGCTATACGATTAAACAACTTTTATCTGGACCATTAAATCAAATATATAACTTGAGCTTTGGATCAATCTATCCCGCTTTAAATAAACTAATGGATGAAAAGTATGTTACTTGCAAACAGCATGCACAAGATAAAAAACCTGATAAAAAAGTTTATACTATTACTAAAAAAGGAACCAGTTACTTTGAAGAAGTTTTGTTAAAAGAAGCATTAGAGTATTTAAGATCTGGAACTTATGGCGATCAAATAAAATCTGAATTCTTAATGATGCTATTGTTCTCTAAGTTTATGCCACCAGAAACTACAAATCTAATTATTGATGAAAGAGTTTTACATATGAGGCAGATATTAAATCTAGTTGAATATGAAGGGCCTACATCGGATCAAGATGATACTCGATCAATGAGATCTTCAGCAGAAGGTCTGTTTATAAGAGGGTTAATGACAGAAGTTCTTAAAACTTCATTAAATTATATAGAACAAAATAGAAAGAAGCTTAATGTTAAATAGATTTAAATCACTACCGACTAACTACAAATCTGCACTGATTATTTTTATAGCTGTACTGCTATGGATTGCTTCTGGAGTGCTTAAGTCTGATACTAAAGATTCTTCTATAAAAGACGTTACTGTAGAAAAAATAATATCAATTAGGGCAGTTGATATAGAAGCGGAAGATAAGACCTACTATTTAACAATAAGAGGTCGTACAGAGGCAAAAAATAAAGCCATATTACGACCAAAAACAACATCAACTGTTTTAAAGACTGCTGAAAAAGGGCAATTTGTAACTAAAGGCACAATAATATGTGCTCTTGATCCTGAAGATAGAGTTGCAAGATTAGATGAGGCAGTTGCCAATGAAAAGCAGGCCCAGTTAAAATATGATGGAGTACAAAAACTTGCAGAAGATGGTTATCGCTCAGATAATGCAGTTGCTACAGCTGAGGCTATATTAAAAGGTGCTATTGCTAGACGTGAAATTGCTCAAAATGCTGTTAATAATAGTGATGTCAAAGCCCCCTTTGATGGCTTTCTTGAGGATGTTAACGTAAAAATAGGTGATTTAATTTCTCCATCACAGTCCTGTGGTTCAATTATTCAATTTGATCCAATGATAGTGAGTGGTGAAGTCACTGAGAAAAATGTTATTAAGATAATATCAAAACAAGAAATTGATGTTGTCCTGCTTAATAATAGTACTATCAAAGGCAATATTTCTTATATTAGTAAGAGTGCTAGTCCAGCAACACGCACTTATAAGATAGAAGCTACTTTTAAAAATTCTGATGGCCTTATTAGAGAAGGGCTGACAGCAAATATTAAGATCCCACTTGAAAATATAAAGGCACACTTAGTGCCTTCATATTTGCTTTCTTTAGATGATGAGGGTGAGCTTGGAATTAAAATTACTGAAAACAACGTAGTAAAATTTGTATCTATTAAAATTATAGAAGATAGTCCTGAAGGAATTTGGGTAGTTGGTCTTCCTGATAAATCTAAAATTATTACAGTTGGACAAGAATATGTAATTAATGGACAAACTGTTAATGTTCAAACCGTTCAAAACTAATGATAACATATAATAACAGATAATATAATTATGAATTTTTATATCTCTTTATTATTTTGTTCATGGTTTTTTACTTCCCATTACTTATTAACAAATAATTAATATTATCAAGAAGATTAAGTTTGAGTTTATAAAAAAATATTATGATAGAATTTTTAGTTGACAGAAAAAGAACTACATTAGCCATTCTTGCTGTTTTAATATTTGCTGGTATTCTTGGAAGAATTAATATTCCAATTGAAGCAGAGCCTGAGATCACAACACCACTTGTGTATGTGGGTGTAAGTTTAACAGGAATTTCTCCCGCTGATGCTGAAAGACTTTTGCTTAAGCCACTTGAAGATGAAATTAGAGGCATAGCTGGCATTGATGAAATGCAGGGATTTGCATTTGAGAACTATGCGGCTGTTATTGCAAGATTTGATGCAGTGGAGTCAATGAAAGTTTCTCTAGATAAAGTTCGTGACGCAGTAAATGATGCCAAAGTTAACTTTCCAGATAATGTAAATGAACCTATAATAAGGGAGCTGTCTATAAATGATGAGCCTTCTATTATAATTGCTATTAACTCTGAACAGGCCGGCGATAGATATTTATTAAACTTAGCACGTGAAATTAAAAAAGACATAGAACTAATACCAGCAATATTCTCTGCTGAAATAGTTGGGGCTAGAGATGAGCAACTGGAGGCAACCATAAATAGATCACAGCTAGAAAACTACAATGTAACCTTAAATGAAATAATTGGTGCTGTTGCAAACAATAATCAAGTTGTAACTGCTGGTGAAATCGAAACAGGAAAAGGTCAATTTTCAGTAAGCGTTCCTGGATTATTCGAAACAGCACGTGACGTTTACGACTTACCAATTCGTTCTTCGGATAATAGTACAATATATTTATCTGATATTGCGGAGATTAAGAGAAATTTTAAAGATAGAGAAAGCTATACAAAAGTTGATGGTGTAAAAAGTCTCTCTCTTTTTGTAAAGAAAAGTAGAGGTGAAAATTTAATTGAGACCATCAATCAAGTAGAAGAAATTGTAGATGGTTATAAAAGCAAGATCTCTAGTGAGATAAACATATCTTACATGCTCGATAGTAGAGATCTAATTGGAAAACAAGTTGAGTCATTGCAAGGTAATATTTTGCTAGCAACTTTATTTGTTGTAATTATTACTATGCTTGCTTTGGGAATTAGATCGTCTTTGATCGTAGGCTCAGGCATACCTGTATCAATATTAATTTCTTTATTTATTCTTTATATTCTTGGTTACGATTATAACTTCATGGTTATTTTTGGAATTCTAGTTGCATTAGGAATGCTGATCGATGGCTCTCTAGTTGTTGTTGAGTTTGCAGATCGAAAAATGGTTGAAGGATTGAATAAAAGAGAGGCCTATGTATATGCAGCTAAGAGAATGTTTTTACCAATCGTTTCTTCTTCTGCAACTACTCTTGCTGTCTTTATACCACTATATTTTTGGCCTGGTATTGCAGGTCAGTTCATGAAGATTTTACCTTTAACCATATTTATTGTGTTGCTAGTTGCATTATTTTATAGTCTTTTGTTTGTGCCAGTTATAGGTAGTATATTTGGTCGCGCATCAAACTCACTTAAAAGTAATTTTAAAAGTTTAGGCTCTGAGCAAGACTTTGATATTGCTGGACTTACTGGTTACTTAGGTAAATATATAAAAACACTTGATTGGGTCATTAAACGCCCAATACTTGTGCTTACGGTAATTTTATTAGGGCTTTATATTATTATTTTTAGCTACGTAAAATATGGACCAGGTATGGTTTTTTTTGCAGCAACTGATCCCACGTTTGGTTCAGTTAAGGTTGCTGCTCGTGGAAATTTATCTATTGAAGAAATTGATTATTTGGCATCAGACGTTGAGGAGATATTAATGTCTACGCCTGGGGTAAAAAATATTTTTCTTCAAACTGGGCAATTTGGTGGAATTGGATCTGCTGGGGGTAATGCAGAAGATACTATTGCAAATATTTTTTTTGAATTTGAGGAACGTCGTTATCGTAAAAATGGTTATGTGATAATCTCAGAAATTAGAGAACGAACAAACAAGATTGCAGGTATTAGAGTTGAAGTGGATGAATTGCAAAATGGTCCGCCAGTTGGTAAAGATATTGAAATAAGATTAACTGGACCATCAACTGAAATATTAATTCCATTAACTAAAAAGATTAGAAATTTTATAGATAAAAATGTAAAAGGCTTAACTAGTATTGAAGACACCCTGCCCGTTCCACTTGTTGAGTGGGAATTAAAAATAGATAAACCAAAAGCATCTCAATATGGAGCAGACATATTTGCTATTGGGACTGCTATTAATTTAGTCACCAATGGCGTTCAAATAGGAAAATACAGACCTGATGACATTGATGATGAATTGGAAATCTATGTTAAATTTCAGGATGAGGATAGATCTATTGATCGCCTAGATGACATCATGATTGAAACAGCTTCAGGATCTGTTCCAATAAGTAATTTTATAACTAAAAAAGCAAAGAAAAATGTAAGCTATATTAGACGGTATGACGCAAGAAATGTAATGTATATAAAGGCTAACACAATAGAAGGCGTAACTATTGGAGAAAAAGTATCTGAAATTGAATCTTGGTTGGATACACAGGACTATTCTTCACAAATAGATGTTACGTTTGGTGGAGAAAATGAAGAACAAAATAACTCTATGAAATTTGTTGTCCAAGCAATGATTATTTCCATATTAATTATGGCGGCACTATTAGTTACACAGTTTAATAGCTTCTATCAAAGCTTTATCATTTTAAGTGCTGTAGTAATGAGTACAGCTGGTGTTTTTACTGGATTGCTTATTTTCAATCAAGAGTTTAGTGCAATACTTCATGGTATTGGTGTCATATCTTTAGCGGGCATTGTTGTTAATAATAATATTATCTTAATTGATGCATATAATTTTATTCATAAAAAAAATAATAATGATAATGATATAAAAAGTTCAATATTGAAAGCTTGTGCTCAAAGGCTTAGACCAATTTTCTTAACAACAATAACGACAATGCTAGGCCTTATACCTTTAGCTTTAGACCTGAGTATTGATCCAATTAATAGAACTATTGAATATAACTCTTTTACAAGTTCATTCTGGGCACCATTAGCTCAATGTATTGTTTATGGGCTATCATTTTCTGCAATCCTAACTTTAATTGTTACACCGTGCTTGATTGTAATGCCAAGTCACGTTAAAGCACTTTTTGCCTCAAGAAAAAAAAGACTTATTAATATCTAGATGCTTAAAAATACCCTCTCAGTAATACTGCTCAGAAAAAAAACTATTTCAACACTTCTGTTAATGGTTACTTTACTTGGATATATTTCATATGTAACTTTTCCAAAAGAAGAACGACCAGAGGTTGATTTAAAAACTGTAGCTGTTGTAATTAGTTACCAGGGTCTTTCATCAGATGATATTGAAAAATTAATTGCTGAACCCCTAGAGAGAGAGCTTATGTCATTAGATGATATTGATGATGTGATCTCTGTCTCAAAAGATAATCTTGTACAGTTTATGGTTCGTTTTAATCTTGATACAAAAGAAGAGAGTCTTGGAAAAATTGTAAGAAACAAAGTTAATGATAGTAAATCCAAGTTGCCTGATGACATAGAAATTATTGAGATTAAAGAATACAACTCGTCAATGTTTTCACAAATAAAAGTGGCTCTATTTGGTGACGTTCCATATAAAGTGCTGAATGCTACTGCTGAAAAATTTAAAGAACAATTTGAAGCTATTGGAAACGTAATTGAGGTAGATATCAATGGTGGCAAAGAAGAGATAATTAAAATTACTGTAATTCCTGAATTACTTGAAAAATATAAGATAAATATTGATGAAATTATTAAGTCATTACGATCTTACAATAGCTTAGCTCCTGTAGGTGTCCTGTCCGACGAGAATGCTAAATTTTCAGTTAAAATACCAGGGTTATATGAAAATTATGAAGAACTAAAAGCCCTGCCAATAAGATCAACAAGTAATTTTATCCTAAGGCTTGATGATATTGCTACAATAGAAAGAACTTTTTTAAAAAGAAAAGAATTTGTTAAAGTTAATGGTCAGGAAGCAATAAGTATTTCAATAACAAGAAAATCTGGAACTAATATTTTAGACTCCTATGCTTCAGTAAAAGAAATTTTAAAAGAAAATGAAGGCAAATTTCACCCTGCAATTCAAGCATTAGTCGTTGATGATGAGTCTGCTGGAATTGAAACCAATATTAGTGCAGCAGAGAACACTGTTATAACTGCGATAATTTTAGTGATGATCATTGTAATTGGCATACTTGGTATACGTAGTGGTATTTTGATTGGTTTAGCAATTCCGGTTACATACTTATTCTCAATACTAATTCTAGATTCACTAGGTATGACTTATAATATAATGACTATTTTTGGTCTAATTCTTGCGGTAGGAATGTTGGTAGATGGACCAATTGTAATTTCTGAGTATGCAAGGTCTGAACAAGAAAAAGGTGTTAGACGAAGAGACTCCTATATAAATGCTTCATATAACATGTTCTGGCCTATAATTGCATCTGCCTTAACTACCATAGCAGCATTTATGCCTCTAGTTTTTTGGCCTGATACTATTGGCCAATGGCTAAGAGTTATACCTATTACCGTTATTGTTGTTTTATCAACATCTTTAGTAGTGACTTTAATTTTTGTACCTGCATTAGGTTCAATGATTGAAAGAAAAACTGATCAAATTGAAAAAAAGAACGATGCCAAAGTAGGTTATTGGATTAACAGATATGAGATTGTATTAATGAAAGCAATTCAATCTCCTATTAAGGTTGGCTTAGCAACTATTAGTACATTTATATTTGTAATGATAATGTATGGTCAATTTAATAATGGTGTGCAATTTTTTCCATCAGATAAAGCTGATGGAGCTAGAATTAGTCTTACAGCAAGAGGCAATTTAACTGTTGATGAAAAAACTAAATATATTAATGAAGTTTTAGAAATCATAGATCAAAATCCACACATAGAAAATTATGTTGCCAATACGGTTCAAAGAAAGCGAATCTGGATATTTGATTCTAATCCAGCTGATATCATAGCTAAAGTATGGATGGAATTTAAAGATCCAGAAAAAATCCCTGACCCAAATTTAATAATTAAAGAATTACAAAAAGACCTTAGTAAAATTGTAGGCTTTGGGGTTGAAGTTAAAGGCAATTCTTATAGCAGCGTTCTAAATGATGGTAAGCTAATTGAAATTGAGGTTACATCTGCCAATAAGAGACTCCTTAATGAAACAGCTGAAATAATTAAAGCAAAACTTGGTAGCTTTAGTGAAATTATAAATCCTGAAATAAAATACCCAATTTCTGGATTGGAGTGGAAATACGAAGTAGATAGGAAGCAAACTGGAAAATATAGAATCCCTATTCAATCAATTGGTGCCATAATAAATTTAGCTACTGATGGTTTAAAAATTGGCACTCTAAGGCCATCTGATGTTGATGAGCTTGATATAAAAGTTTACCTACCTGATAATCAGCGCACACTAGAGAATGTAGAGGGTATAAAAATTAATACCAGCAAGGGATCATTGCCAATTTCTGAGTTTGTTACTCGAAAGTCTACAGATAAAATATTTTCAATTAGTAGGAAGAATGGTACACGAAACTTGATTATTGATGCTGATTTAAAATCTGGAACTGATACAGCAAAAATATTTACTTTATTGCAACAATGGAAAACTACAGCAGGCCTCCCATTAGAAGTTGATGTTAAATTTATAGGAGAGGCAGAGGACTCAAAAAACTCTATGTCTTTTGTTATTGGTGCACTTGTCTTCGCTATATTAACAATGTTTATTATTTTAATTTGTTTATTTAATAATTTTTACCATACCTTTATTATTTTATTTTCTCTTGTACTTTCTACTACTGGAATATTTGTTGGTTTAATGATTTTACAAGATAGCTTTAGTATTGTTATGACGGGACTTGGAATAGTTGCCTGTGCAGGTATTGTGGTTAATAATAATATAATACTAATTGATAGCTACAGGAAAATTAGAAAGTATGAATCAGATAAGCATAAAGCTATTTTACTTTCTACAAAAAGTAGAATTAGACCAATTCTCCTTACAACAATCACAACTGTAATTGGCATCTTACCTTCGGCACTTCAATTAAGTGTCAATATATTTGATAGAACTATAAGCTATAAAAGTTCTGAAACATACTTTACAGAGCCACTTGCTTGGGCTCTTGTTTGGGGTTTAAGTTTTGCTGCGGCGGCAACATTGTTGGTAACCCCCGCTCTACTTGCTTTGCCTGATGCTTTAAAAAAAATAATTAATAGTAAAAGAACCTCGCAAATTATTGCCAACTAATTTAAGTTAAAAGCAATGAAATCAATTGCCGTTTACTGTGGTTCGTCGCTTGGAACCAATAAAATATTCTCAGAATCAGCAAAGGAAATAGCAGAGTTATTAGCTTATAATAGTGTTAAGATTATCTATGGCGGTGGCGATTCTGGCATTATGGGAATCATTTCTAATACAGCTATATCAAAGGGTGGAAATGTTGAAGGTGTTATAACAAGCCATCTGGTTAATCGTGAAAAAAAGAACATTAATATTTCAACAATAAAAGTTGTTGCTACAATGCATGAAAGGAAAAATTTAATGTTTAATAGTGCTGATGGATTCTTGATTCTTCCAGGTGGTATCGGTACGCTTGAAGAGTTCTTTGAGGTTTTGTCATGGAAGCAGCTACACATACATAATAAACCAATAATTTTATTTAATATTGATAATTATTGGACACATCTGACCGCATTAATAGATAAAACAATTGATTGCAAATTTACCGGTGAAAATATAAAAGATGCATATATTGTTGTAAATAATATCAATGAATTAAAAAAGGTTCTTAATATAAATGTCAAAAATTAAAGTAAAAAATCCTGTTATCGAAATAGATGGTGATGAAATGACTAGAATAATCTGGGATTTTATTAAAAAGAAATTGATTTTACCCTATGTTGATGTTGATTTACATTATTATGATCTTGGTATTGAAAATAGAGATAAAACTGACGACGAAGTTACAATTCAATCAGCTGATGCAATTAAAAAATATGGTGTTGGTGTAAAATGTGCAACTATTACCCCAGATGAAGATCGTGTTACTGAATTTAATCTCAAAAAAATGTGGCGTTCGCCGAATGGTACTATTCGAAATATTCTAGGTGGAACTGTATTTAGAGAGCCTATAGTATGCAAAAATATACCAAAACTAGTGCCAGGATGGACAGATCCTATAGTAATTGGTAGGCACGCATTTGGTGACCAGTACCGTGCAACTGATTTTAAAGTTCCTGGCAAAGGTAAGTTATCTATTAAATGGACACCTGATGATCCATCCACTAATCCAATTGAATATGATGTATTTGATTTTCCATCCAGTGGTATTGCTATGGCTATGTACAACTTAGATGATTCAATACGCGATTTTGCAAGAGCCTGCATGAATTATGCATTAGCAAGAAAATGGCCAATGTATTTATCTACAAAAAACACAATACTAAAAGCATATGACGGTAGATTTAAAGATTTATTTCAAGAAATATATCAAAATGAATTTCAATCAAAATTTGAGGCTAATGGTGTTGCATACGAACACAGATTAATAGATGACATGGTTGCATCTGCCCTTAAGTGGAATGGTAATTTTGTGTGGGCGTGTAAAAATTATGATGGTGATGTTCAGTCTGATACTGTTGCCCAAGGTTTTGGATCATTAGGATTGATGACAAGTGTTCTTATGACGCCTGATGGTAAAACTATTGAAGCTGAGGCTGCTCATGGAACTGTAACTAGACACTATAGAATGCATCAAAAAGGTGAAGCTACCTCAACTAATCCTATTGCCTCAATATTTGCATGGACAAGGGGCTTGTCATACAGAGGAAAGATGGACGAAAACCAACCACTGATTGATTTTGCAAATACATTAGAAAAAGTTTGTGTTGATACAGTAGAGAATGGTTATATGACTAAAGATTTAGCAATATTGGTTTCAGGAAATCAAAAATGGTTAAACACTCAGGATTTTCTTGCAAAGATCGATGAGAATCTACAAGCCACTATATCTTAATTATTTTTTTATCTCAGAACTAATAAATCGTTTAAGTTCTTCTATGTAATTGCTATTTGTTTCTACTGTCCCGCCTGATTGAGCAAAATCTCTACGCCCACCAGCACCTTTGCCACCAGAAATAGATGCTGCATGCTCTGCTATTGTTACCGCAGAGACAGATTCAGATAAATCATTAGTTACTCCGATTAAAAAGGTGATTTTAAGGTCATTTTGAGCAGCAATGATAATTATGCCATCCTTCTTTATTTTTTTCTTTGCCTTATCTATAATACCCCTTAGCTCTTTAGCTTTAAAACCTTCGCATGTTTCAACTATAATTGTTACTTCCGAGCTATCGATAATTTGATTATTGATGACATCTTCTAATTTCTTTTTATCTTCATTAGCCTGATTATTTTGTGCTTCTTTTCTTTTAATTTGAACAATTTGATCTTTATTTTTTTGCATCTGTTCATTCAGGTAAATATCAACATCGCCACCTCTAAGAGCCTCAATTCTCCTAATGCCAGCCGCTACAGAAGTGTTACTAGTAATTTTAAATTTTCCAATTTCACTTGTATTTTTAGCATGCGTTCCACCACAAAGTTCAATGCTATAAGGTTTTTCACCAGCAAGGCCTACAGATAGAACTCTTACTTCGTCACCGTATTTCTCTCCAAATAATGCTAAGGCACCCTTTTTAATAGCTTCCTCAGGTTTCATAGATTCAGTTGTAATTGGATATTTTAAGGCTATTACTTTTTCTACATTAGACTCAATAATATTTATTTCATCTTTGCTTAATTGCTTGTGATGACTAAAGTCAAATCTTAAACGATCAAATGAAACTAATGAGCCTTTTTGGGTCACATGATCTCCCAATGTATCTCTAAGTGATTGATGTAATAAGTGAGTAACAGAATGGTATGATTTAAGTGAGTTACGTTTTTTATCATTAATAGAAAGATTTACATCATCACCAAGATTAAGGTTTCCACTTTTTAGAATGCCAACATGTAAATGTAAGCCTAATTTTTTCTTTGTGTCAGTTACTTCAAAAATTGAATTTCCTATCTTAATAGTACCTGTATCACCAATTTGCCCACCAGATTCTGCATAAAAAATGGTTTGATTTAAAACTAAGATTGCTTCACTGCCTTCAGCAAGGTTGGCAACAGAATTATCTTTAATAACAATATCTTGAATAAGTGCACTACCTATATTTTTTTCGTAGCCGATAAAATCAGTTATTCCAGATTTTGAAATTATATCAAACCAAATTTTTTCAGTTGCAATACTGCCTGTACCACTCCAATTTTTACGTGCATCTGATTTTTGTTTATTTAAAGCTTCATCAAAACCTTTTTTATCAAGTTCAATATTTTTAACCCTTAAAATATCCTCAGTTAAATCCAAGGGAAACCCGTATGTATCATAAAGTTTAAATGCAGATTTTCCTGGAAAAATATTTTTAGATAGCTTAGATACTTCTTCATCTAATTGCTTGATTCCATTAACAAGAAGATCTTTAAATCTTAATTCTTCATGGATTAATGTTTCTTTAATTAAAGTTTCAGCCCTTAATAATTCTGGATAATTACTAGACATATTGGACATTAAAGATGGCACTAACTGATGAATTAATGGGTCTTTATAGTTAAGCATATGCACATGCCTCATCGCTCTCCGCATAATTCTTCGAAGTACGTATCCTCTTCCCTCATTTGAAGGTAATACTCCATCCGCTATTAAGAAACAAGATGACCTAAGATGATCAGCAATAACTCTATGACTATTTATTGAGAGTGCATCATTTTTTTTTGTTAATTCAATTGAGTTATTAATAATTGTTTGAAAACTATCAATATCATAATTGTTATTTGTCCCTTGCATGACCGCGGCAATTCTTTCCAACCCCATGCCTGTATCTATTGATGGTTTTGGTAATTCAATTCTATTATTTAAATCTAGTTGCTCATACTGCATAAAAACAAGATTCCATATTTCAACAAATCTGTCTTTGGTATTGTCTGCCTCACTTGGAGGTGAGCCTACATAGTCTTCCCCATGGTCATAAAAAATCTCAGAACAAGGTCCACATGGGCCAGTGTCACCCATTGACCAGAAATTGTCATTCGTGCTTATACGAACAATTTTATCATCATGAAATCCAGATATTTTTTTCCAATAATTAAAAGCAGCTTCATCATTATGATAGACTGTGATCCATAGCTTATCTTTGTTTATACCAAATTCTTTTGTAATTAAATTCCATGCCATTTCAATGGCATGTTCTTTAAAATAATCTCCAAATGAAAAATTACCAAGCATTTCAAAAAATGTATGATGTCTTGCAGTATAGCCAACATTCTCTAAGTCATTGTGCTTTCCACCTGCCCGAATGCATTTTTGTGATGTTGTTGCCCTAGTAAAGTCTAATGTCTCTAGGCCTGTAAATATATTTTTAAACTGGACCATGCCAGAGTTCGTAAACATTAATGTAGGGTCATTATTTGGAACCAAAGGACTCGATGGAATAACTCTATGTCCATCTTGTTCAAAATAATTTAGAAATGTGTTTCTTATGTCATTTAATTTCATGACTAAGATATACCATTATATTCCAAAAACGCAAAAGGGCGCTTTATGCGCCCTAATTGCTTCAATCTAACGAAAAATAGCTTATTCTTTTACTGCCTCAGGCTCATCAGTTAAAGGCTTTGCTACTGCCTCAGGCTCATCAGTTAAGGGCTTGTCTTTAGAAGTCTCTTCTATTAAATCGACTTCTTGCTCTTTGAAGTGATCTCTAATTTTTGCTTCTACTTCATTCGCAATTTTTGGATTTTCTTTTAAGAAAATCTTTGAATTTTCTCTACCTTGACCAACTTTATCACCATTGTATGAGAACCAAGCCCCTGCCTTGTCAATAATCCCCAGCTTAACACCTTGATCGACTAATTCACCTAACTTGGATATTCCCTCACCATACATTATGTCAAACTCAACAACTTTAAATGGTGGTGCTACTTTATTTTTTACAACCTTAACTCTTGTTTGATTGCCGACTATTTCTTCTTTATCTTTAATTGCACCAATTCTTCTAATATCTAATCTACATGATGAGTAAAATTTTAAAGCATTACCACCTGCAGTTGTTTCAGGGCTTCCAAACATAACTCCAATTTTCATACGAATTTGGTTAATGAAAATTACCATACAATTTGACTTTGAAACTGATCCGGTTAATTTTCTTAAGGCCTGACTCATTAGTCTTGCTTGTAATCCCATATGAGAGTCACCCATTTCACCTTCTATTTCTGCTCTTGGAACAAGAGCAGCAACTGAATCAACTACTAGAACAGATATTGCTTTTGAACGTACTAATGAATCTGTTATTTCTAGTGCTTGTTCTCCAGTATCAGGCTGTGAAATGATAAGTTCATCGATGTTAACGCCTAATTTTTTTGCATAAGCAGGATCTAGTGCATGCTCTGCATCTATAAAGGCACAATTTTCACCTAGTTTTTGAGCCTCTGCAATTACATGCAGGGCTAATGTAGTCTTACCAGAAGATTCTGGTCCATATATCTCGACTATTCTTCCTTTTGGCAAACCACCAATTCCTAATGCTATATCAAGAGAAATTGATCCTGTGGATATTGATTCAATATCCATAGCTCCTCTTTGACCAAGTTTCATTACTGAACCCTTACCATAAGCCTGTTCAATTTGAGATAAGGCTATGTCTAAAGCCTTAGTCTTTTCATTGGCATCTAATTTATTTTCGTCTACTATTTTCAAGTTTGTTGTTGCCTTGCTCATTTGTGATCTCCAGTTAAAATATCAGTTAACCAAATGTACACATTTTGTTCTTTTTTTCAATTACTTTTAAGTAATTGATTTTAATCATTAATTTGATTTATGTTCGGATTATGTTCTCATTATAAATCAAATTATTAGAATCATTGATTCTAATTACGATAATAAAGTAAATTTTTGATAAACGAAATTAGTAACTGTCTTATTATGATATTCTTGTTGATATATTGACTTAGTCGTTTGAGTGTAATTTTTCAGATCTTTCATGTTGTTCTTGGGCTTCAATACTCAATGTTGTTACCGGCCTAGCTTCTAACCTTGCTAGTCCAATAGGCTCACCCGTAACTTCACAATACCCATAGGTACCATCTTCTATTCTTACTATAGCTGCATCTATTTTATTAATAAGCTTTCTTTGTCTATCTCTAGTTCTTAGCTCTAAAGATTTTTCAGATTCTTGTGTAGCTCTATCTGATACATCGGCTGGAGAGGATGAATCTTGAAGATTTTCTACTGTTTCCCTGCTCTCTTTATGAATTTCAGTTTTCCAATCAATTAACTTAATCTTAAAAAATTCTTTCTGCTTAGCATTCATGAATTTTTCATCAACTGAAGGTCTATAATTTTTAGAAATTTTAGTAGCCATAATTACTTTCTTAATAGTTATAATTTGATGGACCTATCTAATATTTTTTATGTTCTTAGTCAATAAAACAATAAGAGTGGTTTAATAAAGTTGATCTTTTAGTTGATAAATGACACAAATATAATATCTTCCTAAAAAAAACTTTAGAAAACCAATGAAATTTGAAGGCACAAAATCATACATAGCTACTGAAGACTTAAAGGTTGCAGTTAATGCAGCTATTACTTTAGAGCGACCTATTATAGTTAAGGGCGAACCTGGAACTGGAAAAACAATGCTTGCACATGAAGTTGCGAGCTCACTGGGTTTAAATATTATTACTTGGCATATCAAATCCACAACTAAAGCTCAGCAAGGCTTGTATGAATATGACGCGGTCAGTAGATTAAGAGACTCTCAGTTAGGTGATAAAAAAGTTAGTGATATTAGTAACTACATAAGTAAGGGAAAATTATGGGAAGCATTCGAGAGTCCAGAGCGGTCCATATTGCTAATTGATGAAATTGATAAAGCCGACATTGAATTTCCAAATGACCTACTTTTAGAGTTAGATAAGATGGAATTTTTTGTTTATGAAACTGGTAAAACTATTAAGGCAAAGGATAGGCCAATAGTTATCATTACTTCAAATAATGAAAAAGAGTTGCCAGATGCATTTCTAAGGAGGTGTTTTTTTCATTATATTAAATTTCCTGATATGGATACAATGGAAAAAATAGTTCAAGTACACTTCCCTGACATTAAAAAAAACCTTATTCGAGAAGCATTTAAAATATTCTATGATATTAGAGATGTTCCTGGAGTTAAGAAAAAACCTTCAACATCAGAATTAATTGATTGGTTAAAATTACTAATGACAGATGATATAGACGCAAAAACATTAATGGAAAAAGACCCAAATAAACTGATTCCTCCGCTGCATGGTGCCCTTCTTAAAAATGAGCAGGATGTTCACTTGTTTGAAAGACTTGCTTTTATATCTAGAAGAGAAAATGATAATAGCGATTGATTATATCTCTTTATCTACTTTAATATTTTTTAATATTAATAAATTATGTTCTTAAATTTTTTCTTTGACCTCAAAAATGCCAATCTCCCAGTATCTCTGAAAGAGTATCTAATTCTCATGGAGGCAATGGATAAGAATGTTTTAGATTCCTATAAAATTGATGACTTCTATTATTTAAGTAGATCAACTTTAGTTAAAGATGAAAGATACTTAGATAAATTTGATAAAGTTTTTAGCCATTCATTTAAAGGCCTGGAGAATACCTCTGAAGTTGAAAATTCTGAAATACCTGAAGAGTGGCTTCGATTAATGGGTGAAAAGCATCTGTCTGAAGAAGAAAAAAAACTAATTAAATCATTGGGTGGTTGGGATAAGCTGATGGAAACCCTTCAACAAAGATTGCAAGAGCAAAAAAAACGGCATGAAGGAGGTAGTAAGTGGATTGGAACGGGTGGTACATCTCCATTTGGAGCTAACGGATATAATCCAGAAGGAATTCGTATTGGTCAGTCAGAAAGTCGTCATAAGAAAGCTGTTAAGGTATGGGATAAGCGTGAATTTAAGAATCTAGATGATGATGTTGAATTAGGGACAAGAAATATAAAGATAGCACTTCGTCGGCTAAGGAAATTTGCACGCGAAGGAGCTGAAACAGAACTTGATCTGGATGGAACAATTAAATCTACTGCACACAAAGGTTATATTGATGTAAAAATGGTTCCAGAACGAAGAAATAAAATAAAAGTGCTTATTTTTTTCGACGTTGGCGGCTCTATGGATGCACATATTAAAATCTGTGAAGAATTATTTTCAGCAGCAAGAACTGAATTTAAACACATGGAGTATTTTTATTTTCATAACTGTCTATATGACTATGTTTGGAAAGATAATGCGCGTCGCTATAACGAACACCAAAGCACCTGGGACGTTCTAAATAAATATCCCTCTGACTATAAAGTCATATTTGTTGGCGATGCAGAAATGAGTCCTTATGAAGTTACTTATCCAGGCGGTAGTGTTGAGTACTTGAATGATGAGTCTGGTGAAACTTGGTTATCTAGAACTTTGGGTACCTATGCAAATGCAATATGGTTAAATCCAGTGCCTCGTGAATATTGGGATAGAATTGCATCCACAACTGTAATACGTCAAATTTTCTCAGATCGAATGTTCCCTCTTACGATTGAAGGCATTGATCACGCAATGCGAGAATTGAATAAATAACAATTCATGCACAAAGAGACTAATATCTTTTTAGGAATAAGTTTTTTAATGCTTGGTTTGTTCATTGTGCCATTCAATGATGCTGTTGCTAAAGTGCTAAGCGCAGACTTAAATATAATGGAGGTTATCTGGTCTAGATTTTTTGGACATTTTATATTCTTAGTTCCGATTGCTTTTTTTATTAAAGGTAAAGATAAATTTATTAATGCCAACACTAATCCTCAAATACTACGTGGGTTATTTATTTTTGGCGGCACTTCATTCTTTTTTTTATCAATAAAATATATCCCATTAGTAAACGCATTATGTCTATTATTGATTGCCCCAATTATTGTAGTTTTATGTTCATCAATATTTTTAAAAGAAAAACTTTCTTTTCTAAAAGTATTTTGTGTAACAGTTGGCTTCATTGGAACAATTTTTATTATTCAGCCTGGCTTAAAAGGATTTGATGTAAATTCTATTTATGCACTTATTTCTGGGGCTTGTTATGCATGCTATATAATGTATACGCGTAAATTGAATTTAGATTCTGACCCCATAGTAACTTTATCATTCACAGCAATACCAGGAGCTTTGATTATGACTTTGCTACTGCCATTCTATTGGGAGCATGTGCCTTCTTTAAACCAAATGTTAATAATAGGGTCATTTGGACCAATTGTAATTGCAGCACATTTTTGTATCATTAAAGCATATCAATTTGCTGAAGCTAGTGTTCTTGCTCCAATTCATTACTTTGAAATTGTAAGTAATGTAATGATAAGTGTAATTTATTTTAAAGATATCCCTTCAATCCTTACTTCTATTGGAATTATGTGCATTATAAGTAGCGGTGTACTAATAAGCCTTAAGGGCTTAATCTATAAATAAGTAATAATATTTTTTGAATCTGGTCGACGCCGTTCTTTTGGTTCTTCAATCTTACTTCCTATATAAATAAATCCTGAAATTTTATCTTTAGTTGGATCTCCACCTAGCCTTAACAACATTGCTTCATTGTAAGCATACCATTCTGTGAGCCATTGTGCTGCATAACCCATTGACTGAGCACACACCAATAAGTTCATACAAACTGCCGCTGAGGATAATTGCATTTCCCAAACTGGAATCTTTGGATGCTCTACTGGTGTGGATAATACGGCTATCACTACCCCAGCTCTTTGTAAGCGGGTAGATTCTATTTTAATTTCATTTTGTAGAGCTTGTGGGTTTGCTTTTATAAATTCACTTAAAATTATCTCTTGGTCGAGCTCTTTCAGTTTATTTCCCTGAATCACCACTATCCGCCATGGATTTAAAGCGCCATGATCAGGCACTCTGATACCTGCGGCTAAAATTAGCTCTAAGTCAGAAGGATCTAAGGCATATGAGGCCATATCAGCTGCTTTAATTGACCTTCTTTTTGAAAAAAAACTATTATTTATTGTCATAAATCACATCATAGAGTATTTGATAGAATTATGGATAAAAAATTAACTCCTGAAAATTATAAATTTTCTGTTGCTCCTATGATGGGTGTGACAACCTCAAGTGCAAGATATCTTTATCGCTTAATATCTAAGCGTGCTCTTTTGTGGTCTGAAATGATTGCAGCTCAAGCTTTGCATAAGGGCGATGTTAAAAAGTTATTATTTAAAGATGATATTGAGAACCCAGTAATTCTACAAGTAGGTGGTTCTGATGTTGATCTGCTAAAGAACTCTGCAATGCTTGCTGAAGAATATAAATATGATGGAATTAATTTAAATGTAGGTTGTCCTTCTAAGAAAGTTTCACAAGGAAATATGGGGGCATGTCTCATGAAGGAATCAAACTTAGTTAAAGAATGTGTAGCTGCAATGATACAAGAAACTTCTATCCATGTTTCTGTTAAATGTAGAATTGGTGTAGATGAATTTGAAAGCTATACTTTTTTTAAAGACTTTGTAAGTACGGTAGCTGAATCAGGGTGTGATACTTTTATCGTGCATGCGAGAAAAGCCTTCCTCAGAGGTTTAGATCCAAAGAAAAACAGAACCATACCTCCACTAAATTATGACTTCGTACACCAAATTAAGAAAGATTTTCCTAAGTTGAACATAGTTATTAATGGTGGGTTTTTAAATTTGCAAGAGTGCCGAGAACAATTAACAAAAGTTGATGGAGTGATGGTTGGTCGAGCCATTCAATCAAATCCATTTCTACTGACTGATGTAGATGAGTTATTTTATGGCGTAGCTTCATCAAAAATTGATAGGCTTGCCATAGTACAAGAATATTTTGATTATATTCATAACAGCTTTGATCACACATCTGGATATAAGTTACTAAGTCCTCTTTTAGCAATGTGCTTTGGATTGCCTGGTTCAAAAAAATTCAAACAAGATTTAAATGAATTAATAAGGTCTAGAGATATTGTTAGACTTAAAGAGACTTATATAAACTTATTAGCTGCCTAGTATCTTGCAAACGTACCATTGTGGTAATCTTGAATAGCCTGAGCTATCTCTGCTTTTGTATTCATAACAAAAGGACCTCCACGAGCAATAGGCTCACCAATAGGTTTTCCGGATATTAATAAAAATTTAGACTTTTCAAGCCCTAGAACCTTGAGATGCTTTGCTCTTGTCAAAAGAGCTAATTTAGAACTTTTAATAGGATGATGCTCTTGGTCTCCAATTTTAATTTCACCTTCAACTGAATATATAAAAGTATTGTGAGTTAACGGCAGATCAAAAATAAATTCCTTCCCTTTTTCTAATTCAACATCAAAATAAATTGGCTCTACATTATGTTTACTGACAGGCCCTTCTTGATTCATAAACTTACCAGCAATAATTGTTATTCTTTTTTCTTCATCCTTATAAAGCTGCATTTTTTCATTATCGATATATATGTATTCAGGCTTATTCATTTTTAGGTCTGCTGGCATATTTACCCAAAGCTGAAATCCTCGCAATTTACCTTCTTGCATTGCTGGCATCTCAGAATGTATTATGCCTCTGCCTGTCTTCATCCACTGCACATCGCCAGCTGACATTCTACCTTTTGCCCCTGTACTATCTTCATGCTCAAATTCACCATTGAGCATATAGGTAACAGTTTCAATTCCTCTATGTGGATGAGGTGGAAAGCCTGCAATATAGTCTTCAGCGTTATCTGAGCCAAACTCATCTAGCATTAAAAAGGGGTCAAAATAATCGAGCTCAGGTGTTCCTATTGCTCTTTTTAACTTTACTCCAGCACCATCAGTTGCTGGCATTGGTTCTATGATTTTTTTAACTGAAACAAGGTCCATGACAATAATTAATCTAAATAATTTCTGCTATTTCGTCAAAGGAGTACCTTGCACCACGTGGGTGTCCTTTGGGCTCAATTCCATAGCCTATATTACATAAAAAATTACTTTGTATCGCAGTATTTTTAAAAAACTCATTATCGACAGCTTTGTTGTCAAATCCGCTCATTGCACCAGCATCCAATCCCAATGCATTAACTGCTTTCATAAAGTATCCTGCTTGTAAGCTACTATTTCTAAATGCAGTTGCATAAGCAAGTTCTTCATTGCTTTCAAAAAAGACTTTAGCATCCATAGCTGTAAAATTCTTTGGTAAGTCTGTGAAAAACTTTGTATCCATTCCAATAATTACACAAACTGGTGCATTTTTAACACTCACTTTATTCGAGTCCATCAAATAAGGATCAATTCGATTTTTAGCCTCTTGAGATTTTAAAAATACAAGTCTTAGTGGACTACAGTTAAATGAAGTCGCTCCCCATTTAGTAAGTTCATATAGTTCTTTTAAAATATCATCATCAACTACTTTTTCTGAAAAATTATAAGTAGTTACTGTATCTACGAATATTCTTTTAATGTCTTCATTCATTTACTTGTTCCCCTTAATCATAAAGTATCCGCCTGTAAGGAATAAAAATATTTGAACGCTTTTAAATAATTTAGCTGTAATAAACCAATCTTGATGTGCCAAACTAAAAGCAAATACCATAATTACCACAATCATTAATCCACCAAGTCGAGTAAGTAAATTTCCTATATGATTACTAATAAGACCTCCAAAAATTATTATAAAACCCGCAAAAACTTCTGATAAAGCAACAAAATTTGCAAGAAAAATAGGCATTCCAAAGCCTACTAAGCCTTGTGGCGGTAAAGGAAACTTACTATAACCATAAAGCATAAAAGCTATTCCTAAGCCTAATCTAATCAACCAAGGAGCTAGAAAATCAATGCTACTAAAAATATTATTAATTTTATTATCTAAATTTTTCATAATTAACTCTTTTCTTTATAATTTGTTGTGTGATCCATCACAGAAAGGTTGTGTTGTTGTTTGCTTGCAACCACAAAAAAATATTTCTTTGTTTTCATTTGCTACAAATTTAACCGGTAAAAATGATGTGCCTTTATGAGAGCCGTCACAGAATGGTTGTTTCGTACTTTGACCGCAAGAACACCAAAAATAAGACTTACCTTCATCAACCATTACAGAGATAGGTTCTTTTTTTAATATTTTTTCTTCCATTGTGATGATTCCTTTAATTTAAAATTGGACTATACATTTTAGTACGTTATTGACAAGTACTAACAAAAATCATACTAGTATTAATAATCATACTGTAAAAAAATGACTGAAACAAAATACTGTCCAATACAAAAGACATTACAATTAATAGGTGGAAAATGGAAGTTGGTCATACTCTTTAACTTGCAAAATAAACCAAAAAGATTTGGTGAACTTAAACGAGATCTTTCTCCAATAACTCAACAAATGCTAACAAAAGAATTAAGGGATCTTGAGAAAAATAATTTTATCCATAGAAAGGTATTCGAGATAATCCCCCCAAAAGTAGAGTATTCACTTAGTAGTCACGGTAAAACCTTAAAACCTATTTTTGATTCTATTCAAAATTTTAGTGATAAAAATAAAAAAATTTTAGCCCAAGTTGAATAAAATAAATTAGTCCTCAATTTATTTTAAGTATTAATTTTCCTTTAGCTCTGCCAGTAGCTAAGTGTTCATAACCTTTTTTAAATTGATCAAATTCATATACTTTTTCAATCACCAGTTTGATCTTTCCTTCTTCAATCCAGATATATTTATATTGCCTATTTGATTAAAACATCCTAAGTAATGCATCATACTGAAAATAATTAATACATTCTTAAACAGCAAACTATAAAGGGAAGCCAAAAATGTCAGACCAAACTTCAAAAGAAATAAGATCCAAAGTAACCAGTGAAGGAAATATAGAAATATCTATTGCTACAGTTGCAAAGCCTATACCTTCAAATGACGAAGTTCTTATTAG
>CAJJBG010000002.1 GCA_905182345.1 Pelagibacteraceae bacterium AG-422-B15 | reverse complement strand
AGGCCAGCCAAAGTTTGGTTTTCAAGTAAATCTCCAACCTGTTTTACGGATGCTTTAACTGCATCTTCATTTGTAACATCAAAAAGTAAAGGTACAAAATTGCTTCCAAGTTCACTCGAAACTCTTGTTGCATCTTTATTGTTGCGAACTGAGCCAAAGACACGATAGCCATTTGCGATCAGTGTTTTTGACATTTGATAACCTATACCTGTTGATGATCCGGTAACGACAACTGACAACATAATTAAGCTCTTCTGTATATTGATTTTATAATACTTGGCGGAGAGGGTGGGATTCGAACCCACGAACGAGTCACCCCGTTGCTAGTTTTCAAGACTAGTGCTTTCGACCACTCAGCCACCTCTCCAGTATTATTGTTGAGTGATCTGAACCGTAACCTAATTGAAATATCAATTAAAACAACAATTTTTTTATAGCTTTATTGTTAGAAGCTAATTAAAAAGAACTCATATGTACTTTGATTTTTCTCTACTTATTTTATTTATACCTGTATTTTTTATCATTTCAATAACCCCTGGCTTATGTATGACTCTCTCTTTAACAATGGGTATGGCGATTGGATTACGCCAAACAATGAAAATGATGATTGGAGAACTTATTGGTGTTTTAATCATAGCGATAACTGCCGTTATAGGAGGTGGAACTATTATCTCTAAATATCCAGATGCGTTTGCAATATTTAAATTGATTGGTGGAATTTATCTATTTTATGTTGGAGTTCAAATGTGCCGTAACTTAGGTAAAATGTCTCTTAATCTTGATGGGACACATTCATATAGTCAAAATAGTTTTTCTTTATCAATGAAAGGGTTTACTACAGCAATAGCAAATCCAAAAGGGTGGGCTTTCTTCATGGCAATGGCACCAAGCTATATTTTATATGAGAATCCTCTTGTGCCACAAATGACAGCCTTGATATTAATTATTTTGCTAATTGAATTTATATCATTGATGATTTATGCGTCTTGTGGTGAATTTTTAAGTAAAATTCTAACTCAAACTGGCAATGTTAAATTAATAAACCGAGTTGCAGGAATTCTAATGATGCTTGTTGGCATATGGCTGGCTTCAAGTTGAAAAAGTCAAATGATTTAACATTTTCAAATAATGTTGTTAATTCATCAGACTTAACTGTTGGAAAAATTTCCAAACTTATACGGATGATTGCTATACCTGCAGTTATTGGAACTTTCTTTCAAACTTTGTACAATATAGTTGATGTGAAATTTGCTGGCATGATATCGCCAGATGCTTTAACTGGTTTATCTAAAGTTTTCCCTATTTATTTTTTAATAATTGCATTAAGCGCAGGACTTAGTATCGGTGCTACTGCACTAGTCTCAAATTATCTTGGTAAAAAAGATCTTAATAAGGCGTCGTTATTATTTTCTCAATCTATAATCGTAGCAATTTTAAGTGCTGTATTTGTTGCGATATTTGGAGTTATTTTTGCTCCATATGTACTAAATTTACTAAACACTGATCAAAATACATTTGCTTATGCCGTTGAATACATAAATATAATTTTTATTGGGTCAATAATTTTCTTTCTTTTAATTACATCAAACGTTGCCTTAACAGCTCGTGGAGATACTAAAAGCTACAGAAATGTTTTAATATTTGGGTTTTTTTTAAATATAATATTAAATCCACTTTTTATTTATGGCTTCGGAATTATTCCTGCAATGGGTGTATCAGGCATAGCTATTGCAACCCTATGCTCAGAATTTGTTGGATTAGTATATATTTTATCAAAAGTTTTAAAAACAGACATTAAGAACTATGTTTCATCTAAATTCTTTTTACCAAAAAAAGATATGATTGTTGAAATTTTAAAGCAATCTATGCCATCTACCATTTCAATGATTTGTGTTGGTTGTGGTATTTTTATTTTATTCTACTTTGTATCTCTATATAGCGATGTAGCAGCTGGTGGTTATGGCGCAGGAGTTAGGTTTGAACAATTATTTTTACTACCTATTTTAGGTCTCAATACCTCAACATTAGCATTAGTTGGACAGAATTATGGTGCCCTAAAGTTTGATAGAGTGAAAGAGATCTATAGCAAAACAATTCTTATTGGTGTTTCCGCAATGATAGTTGGTGGTATAATAATTTATATTTTATCTGGATTGGTGATGAGTTTTTTTACAAATGATCCCGAGCAAATTTATTATGGGTCACAATATTTGAAAATAGCTGCCTTTATGGGTCCAGTTTATCCAATTTTCTTTATTAGCGGAGCATTGTTTCAAGGTTTAAAAAAACCACACTATCAAACAGCAGTAAACATTTTAAGATTACTTGTATTTCCAGCAATCTCATTATCAATAGCCGTTAAATATTTTGAAATTACTTTTACAGAAATGTTTATAATTTTATTGGTAATAAATTGGATATTTGGATTATTTGTATTCTTTTTTTCAAGAAAACTGTTAACCCAAATATCGTAAAGTAATTATCTTTATAGTCCAAATTTATTAGCTGTAGATATAAAAAATCCTTGGTTTTTTTTATCTTTAATCCAATGATTTACAAAATTTATCCACTCTTGATCAGCTCTTGGCAATAAGATCGCAAATAATTTAGCATTTTTAGGTTCATCAAAATTAATGGCTTGCAACTGAGGGTAGGTTTGCATCAATTTAATTGCTTCTACTTTAGAAGTTAATGATACTAAGCTTCTGCCTGATAATACTTCTTGAAAATCCCTTGCTGGAGATTCAACTGCAATTACTTTTGAATTTGGAAATGATTTTTTTGCCTCATTTTCAAAAACAGTTCCTAATGTAACGGCAACTGTAGTTCCATCCACAGATTCCCACCCACTAAATTTATCTATATTTTTTTTCAATGTCATCGCTACTGTACCAGTTCCATAATATGAATCAGAATAACCTGCCTGCATTGCTCTTTTAGTAGTAATTGATGCACTAGAAGTCATATAATATTTGCTTGCTATTACTCCTGATACTAAATTTTTCCAATCGGTTGGTACAAACTCCAACTCCACATCCATATCAGCTGCAAATTGTTTAGCTACCTCAATATCAAACCCTTCATATGCATTAGTCGCCGGGTTTTTAAAGCTCCAACCAGGAAAGTCACCTGTTGTTCCAACCTTAAGAACTCCAGTCTGCATTATTTTATCTAAGGTTGATTCTGCATTAGCAGAAACAAGGCTAGTTATTAGCAATATGCTTGATATTATAAAAATATTAATAGTTTTCATTTAGTACTCCTTTTTTTATTAAATATATAAAATAATTTAATATATTATATAGGTCATATTATTATAATGACCACAGTCTGTTTAAAAAAAACTATGAGAACAATAGCCATTTTATTTATATTTTTAGCCTTTGTTGGCTGCTCAGCTGATTATAGCTGGGGATGGTACGCGATTTCACCTTTTAATAAGTTGGGCATGTCTAATATAAAGTTTTTAATATCCGGGCTTGGGCTTACTGTTTCTGTATCTTTGCTATCTATTTTCTTTGCAATTATATTAGGACTTTTATTGGCAATAGTTGGTTTAAGTAAATATAAAGTAATTAAGCTTATTACTATTACCTACATTGAAATAATAAGATCTGTTCCTGTCTTAGTAATGATACTATGGATTTATTATGGCCTACCTGTTTTAGCGGGTGTCAATTTTTCTGCATCTGTAGCTGGTATAATTGCACTCTCTATTTGTGAGAGTCCATTTATAGCTGAAATTTTCAGATCTGGTTTTGAGGCTGTGCCGAAAGGGCAGAATGAGGCTGGTACTTCGCTCGGTATGAGATTTTTTGAGAGATTTCGTTTCATTATTTTGCCACAAGCAATAAAAATAATATTGCCCGCACTAGGTAATCAATTTGTTTATATGTTAAAAATGTCATCTCTCGTGTCAATTATTGGACTGAATGAACTTACTCGGAAAGCTAATGAGTTAGTAGTAAGCCAATATAGACCATTGGAAATATATACATTTCTTGTGTTGGAGTATTTAGTTCTAATATTGATTATTTCTTATTTTGTAAGACGAATGGAAAGAAAATTATCTAATTAATTTTTGATAAAGTTACTACCGTTAGCACGCTCACAGTAGCAGAAAGGAATATTCCCCATATAACATCACTAACTACAATATTCCAATTAAAGATGTTCATTACAGCGAATACGGTTAGCGCATACGTTGCGTAGGTAGTTAAGCCGTACATGCCTCCACTTACTAAAGCTTGGTTAATAGAGTAGGTTTTATTGGGTAATATTGAGAAATATAGTAAGCCAGATAAAAATATTAGATAAAACAATACTGCAGGAATAGCCTTAAAGCCAATTTCTACAAAATCTGGAAGGTTTGATTTATAAATTTTAACGATTACTAAATTTATAAAAGTTATATCAATCAATATAAAATATACTGTAGCTATTAAGAATGCTTTAATCATAGAATCAGCATATATATATTCTTAATGATTAAAAAGTTTTTTTTATACCCACCAATAATTGCGGCAATAAGTGCTACAATATGTATTTCAATTATTGCTTTTATTAGTGAAAATACTAGCAATTATATATTATGGATAATACCTACGTTCGGAGCATCAGTAGTACTCATTACAGCATTGCCATCAAGTCCCTTAGCAAGGCCACGCAACATTCTTTTTGGACACCTGATATCTGCTGGCTCTGGTGTTGCTATAGGAGCTATTTTTGGCGTATCTTTTTTTACTATTGGAGTTGCAGTTGGAGTTGCAATCTTAATTATGATGATGACTGACAAGCTTCATCCACCAGCTGGTGGAAATCCTATACTTGTAATGTCTCTGGGGCTGCCTTTGGAGTTCAATGTACTCCCCTTAGCTGCAGGAGTTATTATTATTTTGGTGTATGCTATTATTTTTAATAAAATAATTATGAAAAGAGATTATCCATGGTTTTAAAATAAATTTTTATTTTTTAACTGAATGTTTTTTCTTAACTAATTTTTTCTTGACTAAATTTTTCTTAACTATTTTTTTCTTAAATAATTTTTTTTGTTTTTTTTTAAAAGTTTTTTTAACAGTTTTTTTAATTATTTTGGTTTCTTTTGAGTGATCAAATTCTTTTTTTGCATGATTAAAGCCTTCAACTAAGGAATTTATAAAACCCTTGGTAGGATTTTTATATAAATTTTTATTTCCAATATTATCAATTTTTGTAGAAATATATCCTACTGTATAGAAAAAACCTGAAGCCATAATTAAAAAATTCTATTCATCAAAATTTTCAATAAATTCACAATATTGATTTATGAAAGAGTGTCTCCATGGTTCGCGGGGAAGTTTTTCTAGCTCTAGGTTTTCTATTGATTTTAAGTTTTTCATTGAAATTTTAGTTTTCATCGCAATTACTTTAAGTTCAATGTCAGTTGACAGTCTCAGTTCTTTTACGGCTTTAATTTTACTAATTAATGACTGATCACTTATGGATACAATTTTGTTAAGACTCTCATCTATTTTATCTGTTAAATTGTTTAAGCTCATATAATTTATATAAAAATGAATTTTATTTAACGCTACAAGGCTTGGTAAGTAAAGGGTTTTTTTATTAACATAAAATGGCTTTTTATATACTTTAATTATTTAATTATAAATAATTTTACTTATTTATAGGTCCTTCAAATATAACACCTTGATCTTTTAATCTGGCAATTAAAACATCACCTAGTCCTGTGGCCGGTGTTAGCACGCCGTACTCACCTGTATCAGAATTTTTTAATAAAGATATTGCGCTTTCTACTAGAAACATTGAAGTACTTTTATATCCTGGGTCACCTTTACCAAATATTCGATAAACATATTCTTGATTTTTAGTTGTTTTTGCGACAAACAAAGCTTCGTACCAACCGTTGTTTCTAGTTTTTTCATTTGGTCCTGTTCCAGGTTTAGGAAAAAATTTTCTGAGAAAATTTCTAAAAGGACTTACAATAATCATACCTAGTACTGCCAATGATATTGTGGTTATTACTGCCTTAGAAAACTTATTTACCATTTGAAATTCATTATATACAAAATCTGGACCATATGATTGCTGCTTAGCTTCCATTAAGGCAGCGGATCTTCTTACGGGTCTTGTGTTTGTAATTGCCATTACAAATGGCACTATCCATTTATCTAATTTCTTATTTTTTTTAATCGCAAAATAGTCCTTGCTAAGTAATTTTTGGACTTTGGAGTATGTGCCTTTTGGATTTAAAAGAAAAGGGTGACCCATTTTATGTTTACTTTTAAAGTCACGCATTGTGAATGCACTTTCTATGGTACCACCACTAATTCCTCCTGCCATGTCATGATAAGCAAAAATTGATTTTAAAGGTTCATTGATTTGTTTTGCTGTGTAGTAAGTTCCTAAATCTGATGGAATTGAATCATAGCCACATGCTGGTATTATTTTGATTTTTTTTTCAATGCACTCTTGGTGATAATTATCAATTAGATCTCGTACCCAAATCGCTTCACCAGTTATATCAACATAATGCGTAGCAGAAACAACACATGCCTTGACTAATATATTGCTGTATTTATTGAATGGACCTGCATAAGAGGCAACAACCTTTGTTGATTTTGTTAGGTTGGTTAAAGCAGCTTCGTCATTAGCATCAGCAATAATAATATCAGGTTTGCTTGGTAATTGGCTTTGAAGCTCTGTTAATTTAGCTGTGTTTCTTCCAGCAATAGCCCAATTTAGCTCATCACTGTATTTCTCTATATACTTAGCCCCTAAAGACCCTGTAAATCCAGTCGCACCGTATATTATTATGTCGTATTTTCTATCCATATTGAAATTATTGATACTCCATCTTTAATAAATATTATATAATTATTTATTATGATGGATTGGTTAGTAGGGTGGTTATCAACAATTAGTTTCTTTGTTATAATTTACCTTATTGTTATTTTGGTTATTTAAATATGTTTAAGTTAACGACTAGAGATTTATTAAGGGTAATTTACAGATTCCTAAGCTTCTCTTTATTTGGATTATTGATTTTAATACCAATTATTATAATTTTATTTATTTAATTAAATCAATTAATTATATTAAATATTTAAAGTAATTTTTTAATAAAATATTAAAATTTAATAAATATTAATAATTTAGTTTATATAAATGATACAAAATATTGATTTAATTAAGAAAAATATATACTTAGATGCTGCTATAGTTAATGCAAACAATGAGTTATCAATTCTTTCTGCTAAAAATGCTTTCGAATTAGGCCTTATAAATCCATACTTAATTGGCAATATTAATATAATAAAAAAAATTCTTATAAACATCAACTGGTCTAGTATAGAAGAAGAAAGATTAATAAGTTCTAATAGTGAGGCAGAATCCGCAGAAATTGCTTGTAAATTAGCAAGCTCAAATAAAGTAAGGCTAATTGTAAAGGGACATATGCACTCAGATATAATGATGGCTGAGTATATCAAATCTGAACATCAACTTTTAACTAAAGGCGTTAGAATGTCTCATTTGTGGTTGCTAACATTTGACGATGAAAAAGGCCCTTTAATCATTACAGATGGTGCTTTAAACATCATGCCTAGCCTGAGAACAAAGCAAAGTATCGTTAGAAATTCGATCAATTTTTCAGTCAAACTCGATAATTTTAAACCTAAAGTGGCTATTTTATCTGCAACAGAAAAAACTTTAGATAGCTTAGCAAGTAGTTTAGAGGCTGAAAAAATTGAAAGATGGGCTCAAAAAGAATTTCCAGACATACCAGTAAGCGGTCCACTTGCTTTTGACAATGCCATTTCTTTAGAGGCAGCGCAAATTAAAGGAAATGTAGATGAGGTAACGGGGCATGCAAATATTTTAGTCATGCCTAACATTGAAACTGGAAATGCAATTGTTAAGGTTATGGTTAATTATTTAAATGCTACTGCGGGCGGATTTGTTGTTGGAAGTAAGGTGCCTGTGGTAATTACAAGTCGATCACATAATATTGATAGTCGCATTTCCTCTATCTGCAACGCTATCTTGAGTATGAATTAAATTAAAGCTTGTTTTAGATCAGCAATTAAATCATTAGACTCTTCAATTCCAACTGAAATACGTATTAAATTTATAGGAATTGGTGTTAGTTGATTTTTTTTAGTATTAACGTATGCATGTGTCATCAAGGCAGGGGATTCTATTAAACTTTCAACGCCACCCAAGCTTTCTGCAATAACAAATATTTTAAGTTTTTGCATAAATTTCTTAATCTGTTTTAAGTTACCTTTGTGGTAAAATGTAATTACCGATCCAAATCCAGACATTTGTTTTTTTGCAATTTTAAATTGTGGATGGGTATTTAATCCAGGGTATAAAACTTTTGATATTTTTTTATGATTAGCTAAAAATTTTGCAATTTTAATTCCATTTGAATTATGCTGTTTCATTCTTAAAGCCAATGTCTTAATTGCCCTTAAAACTAAAAAGCAATCAAATGGACTAGGGACAGCACCTATAGAATTTTGTATAAATGCAAGCTTATCTGATAATTTCTTATTATTTTTAATTACAAGCGCACCGCCAATAATGTCTGAATGACCATTTATATATTTTGTAGTTGAATGGTTTACAATATCAATACCTAGATCCAATGGATTCTGATTTATTGGACTAGCAAATGTATTATCACACACTGTTAATACTTTATGTTTTTTAGCTATATTAGAAATTTTCTTTAAATCAGTAATTTTGAGCAACGGATTTGTTGGTGTTTCAATCCAAATTAATTTAGTATTTTTCTTAATTACTTTATTTAAATCAACCTTATTAAAATCAACATATGAAATCTCAATGGCAGAAGATTTTTTCTTAATTTCTTCTAGTAATCGAAAAGTACCACCATACAAATCATCAAAAGCAATAATATGATCACCTGGGCGCAAAAGTTCCAGAATAGCTGATTGTGCGGCCAAGCCTGAACTAAAAACAAACCCATTTGTACCATTTTCTAAGTCCGCTAATGAAGTTTCGAGTGCATCCCGAGTTGGGTTTTGAGAGCGTCCATACTCGTAACCTGAGTGTTTTCCTGGTTCTTTTTGAGCAAAGGTTGATGATGCAAATATTGGTGTCATAACTGCACCAGTTATTGGTTCAGGCTTAACACCAGCGTGTACTACGCGTGTTTCAATATGATCTCTTTTTTTATTCATAATATGTTTTTTTCTTTTAACCAATTATCATTGTATGCTGTATCAAGATACTTTTCACCATTATCACAAACAAAAGTTACAACATTTTTCTTAACGACCTGTTCTCTACAATATCTTAATGCAGATGCAATTAATGTACCACAAGAAGATCCACCTAAAATACCTTCGTTATAGGCTACATCCCGTATTGTCTTAAAAGCTTCTTTGTCATCAATCTCGTAAGCTTTAGTTACATATTCAAGATTTAATGTGTCTGGGATAAAATCTTCTCCTATTCCTTCTACTAGCCATCCAGATCCCTCAATTGGTTTAATTTCATTACCTTCTACAGTATCTTTAATTATAGATCCTTTTGGATCTGCTGCAATTATTACTGTTTTAGGTGAGTGTTCATTAAAATATTTTCCAATACCAGATATAGTTCCACCCGAGCCAACGCCACATACAATTGCATCAACGTCACCATCAAGCTGATTATAAATTTCTGGAGCTGTTGTTAATTCGTGAGCTAAAGGATTTGACATGTTTGTAAACTGGCTTGCAAAAAAAGAGTTTGGCATTTCATCAGCAAGTTTTTTTGCAATTGCGATATAGTGTTCTGGATGATCTGGGCCAACATCACTACGTGCCATGATAATTTCTGCACCAATTGCCTTCAAGTGAAGTATTTTATTCTTATTCATTTTATCTAAAATTACAACTTTTGCTTTATAACCTTTTAACTTTGCAATCAAGGCTAGTCCCATTGCAGTGTTACCAGCAGAGGCCTCTATAATTGTTGAACCTTCCTTTAGCTTACCTTCACGTTCAGCAGTTTCAATAATTTGAAGTGCAACTCTGTCTTTAATTGAAGAGCCTGGATTATTTCCTTCTAATTTAAGAAATAGATTACATGGTCCAGTATCCATATTTTTAACTTGAACAATTGGTGTATTGCCGATTAAATCTATTAATGTTTTGACGTTAGGCATATATTTGATACTTGTATGATTATACTATGAAAAAAAAAAAATATTAATTCAATTTTTTATATTAATTGCCTTATTTGGCAACTCTAAGATTGTATTTTCGGAAGACTTCATCTCATTTAATGATTGGCTTGTATCATTTCAAGAGAGTGCATTACAAAAGGGCATATCTCAGGAAACTATAGACTCATCCTTTATTGATATTCAGCCAAATAAGAGGATTATTGAATTAGACCAAAAACAGCCGGAATTTACAATTACTCTGGATGAATATCTAAATAACACGACGCCAAAATTTAGAGTTAACAAAGGAAAGAAACTTTACATAAAGCATAATAAGCTGCTTTTAGAGGTAGCTAGAGCATACAATGTTCAGCCAAGATTCATACTTGCCTTATGGGGAATTGAAACAAGCTTTGGTAGGTACACAGGCTCTTTTAATGTAATAGAGTCTCTAGCAACATTAAGTTATGACATGCGCAGAAGAGAGTATTTTACGCAAGAATTAATCAATGCACTTATAATAATTGACCAAGGCCATGTAAGTGCACTTACTATGGATGGTTCATGGGCAGGAGCAATGGGACAGTGTCAATTTATGCCATCAAGCTTTTTAAACCATGCTGTGGATTTTAATAAAGATGGAAAAAAAGATATTTGGAATACATTGCCAGATGTTTTTGCTTCAGCTGCAAATTACTTATTTTCATCTGGATGGAATGACAACGAAACATGGGGCAGGGAAGTTACTGTTATTAAAAAAATCAAGGATGATTATATCACTACTTCTGCAAAAAGAGTTGATGTAAATAAAAAAATATCTGAATGGGCAAAAATGGGTGTTAGAAATTTAGATGGATCTAATTTACCTGAAGTAGATATTGATGCCTATCTAGTTTATCCTGAGGGAGTTGATGGAAGAAAGTTCATTGTTTATGAAAACTTTAAAACTATATTAAAATGGAACCGCTCATTATTCTTTGGCTTAGCTGTTGGTAGGCTTTCAGACTTAATTGAGTATTACTAATAGTGAAAATTTTATTAATACTATTGCTGACAGTTTTATTAAGCAATTGCACTACCGTATTAAATTTATCTAAATATGATAAGATGGATATTTCCATTAAATCATTTAAATTGATTGAGCCACCATACGAAATCAATGGAAAATGGTTTTTCCCATATGATTACAAAGAACTTAATGAAATTGGTACTGCTACAAGAATAACAATTTTAACTAATGGAAATAGAACAAAGAATGGAGAAATTTTTCATAATGATGTAGCCTCCGCATCACACAGAAGTCTTGGGTTGGCATCAAATATTAGAGTAACAAATCTTAAAAATGGATATTCAATGATAGTGAGAGCAAATCATAGAGGATCATTTTCTAACACTAACATTATAGAGTTATCTCAGGTGGTATTTAAGAAGCTTCAGTTAATTGAAAATGATAATTTAGTTAAAATCGAATTAATATCAGACAATGAATCTTTCATACTAAATGAAGCTAAAACTTATAATGCTGAAAAAAAAATATTATCAAGTGCTCCAATAGATGACGTCTCTGTATCTTCTATTAAAGAAACATACACTCCAGAAGATTTATCAGAGTATAATGATGGTGAAAATAGTACCATTGATTTTGATGGATTTATGATTGAAGAAGCCAATAAAGAGATTGAAATATATCTCCATATTGCTACCTTATCATTTAAAGAGAATGCAGTTGCTATAAAAAATAACCTAAATGGTCTTAAAAATATTAAGATAATTAAAACAAGATTTAACGAGAAATCGATGTATAAAGTAGTTGTTGGACCTTTCAAAAATATGATTAATTTGAATAGGACTCTAAATAATGACACAATTCAATCATACGAAGACATATCAATATTTATAGAATAGGAAAAAGAATGAAACACATTATCACTATAATTATCACTATAATTATCTCTTTAATTATAACTATTCATAGCGCATTTGCGCTAATTGATACAAATGCTGAAACAGCAATTATTATTGATTCAGACACTGGCTTTGTTCTTTATGACAAAAAATCAGATCAAAAAACTTACCCAGCTTCGATGACTAAAATTATGACAGCTTTAATTGTATTTGAAAAACTTTCTAATGGCAGCCTTACTTTAGATGATACTTTTATAGTTAGTGAGAGAGCATGGAAAGAACGTGAAGGCTCATCAATGTTTGTCGAAATTGATAAAGAAATTCGAGTAGAAGATCTGCTGCGTGGAATAATTGTTCAATCAGGAAATGATGCTTGTATTGTTGTCGCTGAAAATATTTCTGGGTCAGAGGAAACATTTTCATTATTAATGAATCAAATGGCTAAAGATATTGGATTAAAAAATACAAATTTTTCCAACTCTACTGGAATGCATGATGATGATAATTATTCAACCGCAGCAGATATAGCTAAAATGTCACGCTATATAATTATGAATTATCCTGAATATTATCATTTATTTAGTGAAACTGAATTTGAATGGTCTGGAATTAAGCAAAATAATAGAAACCCACTTTTGTACAAAGATATTGGTGCTGATGGATTGAAGACAGGACATTTATCCATCTCAGGCTATGGATTGGCTGCATCTGCAGTAAATGATGGTCGTCGCTTAATAGTAGTTGGCAATGGTTTTAGTACTTCTCAGAAAAGATCCCAGGGAACAGCTCGGCTATTAAACTGGGGTTTCAGAGAATACACAAATTTAGTATTATTTAAAAAAGACATATTAATTGATAATCTTCCAATCAGTATGGCTTCTCAAGATACTATTCCATTAACATCTTTAGAAAATATTATTGTTACAATATCAAAAGCTAGAATTAAAGCAGTTGAGACTGAAATTATTCCAATTAACAATCTTAAGGCTCCAATTTTAAAAGGAGATGTTGTTGCAACTTTAAAGGTTACTATTCCAAAATCTGAATCACAGTATTTTAATTTAATTTCTAATATTGATATTGATGAAGCTGGTTATATTTCAAGCTTTTTTTCATTTATATATAACTTATTCGCAAATATATTTAGTTAATAAAATATGATTTATAAAAAGTTTATAACTTTTGAAGGTGGTGAGGGTTCAGGAAAGTCAACACAAATAAAGCTACTTGCTAAAAAATTAATTCCAAGCAGTCAAATCTGTTTAACTAGAGAACCAGGCGGAACAAAATCTGCTGAACAAATAAGAAGATTGCTTGTTACAGGTAAAGTTGACAAGTGGTCAAGTCTATCAGAATTATTATTATTATTTGCAGCACGTAAAGATCACGTTGATAAGCTCATTTTACCAGCTTTAAGCAACAATAAGTGGGTACTTTGTGACCGTTTTATTGATTCTACTTACGTTTATCAGGGTATGTGTGGAAAAACATCCATGGAAACAATAAAAAAAATTGAAAATTTAGTTTTGGGAAACTTAAAGCCTGGAATAACTTTTTTACTCGATATAGAACCAAAGATTGGCTTAAGTAGATCAAAGAGACCTGGAAATAAAGAATTAAGATATGAAAATATGGATTTTAAATTTCATAAAAAAGTTAATAGTTCATATTTAAAGTTGGCTAGATATAATAAGAAAAGGATTCATGTTATTGATGCTAATAAAAGCAAATCAGAAATAGAAAATGATATTTGGAATATGATAAAAAAGAAAACCTTATAATGGAATATCAGACAAAAAAAATACTAGGTCATGATAAAAACTTTCTTAAGTTGTCAATGTTAATAAAAAAAAATAAGTTACCAAATTCAATAATATTTCAAGGCTCAAAAGGGATTGGGAAAACAACATCTGCTTATAGAATAGCACAATTTATTTTTGAGCAATTAAATAACCCGCGAGATAGTTATTCTTTTGATAATTCAATTATATATAAAAAAATTTGTAATAACAGTTATCCTTATTTATTAATTGTAAAAAAAATCTGGTTAGATGATAAGAGGCGCTATAAAAATCAAATTTATAAGGATGATATAGCTCATGTAAAAAGGTTTTATGCTAATAAGGAAAATGAGAGTCAGTTCCGAATCTGCATAATAGATAACATTGATGAGTTTTCTACAGAAGCATCTAATTCACTTTTAAAGATTATTGAAGAACCCCCTAAAAATTCTTTATTTATAATAATCAATCATAATAATTCAAAACTTCTTAAAACAATAGAATCTAGGTCTTATAAATTAAAATTTAATAAATTATCTTTAATTGATTATTCTGATTTGTTAAAAAATAATAATTACAGATATACTGATATTGAAAAACTTTATAAATTAAGTGATGCTGATTTACAATCTAGCTTTAATTACGTAGATAATGATTTCGATTCAATTGATGAGCACTTTAGCTTAATTTTAAAAAACCCTAATAAAATTAAGATTAATACAGCTCAGCATTACGTTAATTTCTTTAATAGCAACCTAGACACTGAAAATTCAGATAATCTAATTAATTATATGCTTCTGAGAATAAAGAAAACTACCTTTGACACAATTAAAACTGGAAGGCAGCTGAATATGTTTAAATTAATTAAATCATATTATTTTCTTGATAAAGCGTATAAAAATCAAAAAATGTTTAATTTAAACTTTGATCATATAATAATAAAATTCTTTAATTTTCTAAAAAATGCCTAATACCTTTTTCATCACAACACCTATATATTATGTCAACGATGTTCCACATATTGGACATGCATATACATCGATTGCTTGTGATTTTATAGCTAGATACAAAAGAATGTCTGGAGTAGAAACAATTTTTCTGACAGGAACTGATGAGCATGGACAAAAAATACAAAAAGCTGCTGAAAAAAATAATATTTCACCTCTAGATTTATGTAATAAAAACTCTAAGAAATTTAATGATCTAACAAAAATACTTAACTTATCTAATGATGATTTTATTAGAACTACTGAAGAAAGACATAAAGTTGGTGCAAAAACTTTGTGGAAAAAACTATTAGCAAGTGGTGACGTCTACCTAGGCAATTATGAAGGTTGGTACTCAATAAATGATGAGACTTTTTACAATGAAAAAGATCTGATTAAACAATCAGACGGTTCATTTAAGACAATTACAGGTGGTCCAGTTGAATGGATAAAAGAAGAGTCATATTTTTTTAGACTCTCTAAATATGCAGATAGATTAATAGAATATTATAAAAACAATCCAGACTTTATATTGCCACAATCAAGAAAAAATGAGGTTATTAGTTTTGTTAAAGGTGGACTTAAAGATCTTTCTATATCACGAAACACATTTGATTGGGGTATACAAGTTCCAGATGATGAGAAGCATGTTATGTATGTTTGGCTTGACGCACTTAGTAGTTATCCAAATTCACTTGGTTACATAACAGATGATAAACCTGAATTAAAAAAATATTGGGAAAATGCTACACATATAGTTGGCAAGGACATATTAAGACACCATGCAGTTTACTGGCCCGCCTTTTTAATGTCTGCAAACTTGATATTGCCCAAAAGAATATTTGCACATGGATGGTGGACTAATGAAGGAAATAAAATATCAAAATCTCTAGGGAATGTGATTGATCCAGTTGAAATTATTAAAGACTATGGTTTAGATCAAATTCGCTATTTTTTATTAAGAGAGATAACGTTTGGTAGTGATGGTGATTTTTCACTAACTGCTTTAAAATCAAGAATTAATGCGGATCTCTCTAATGACCTAGGTAACTTATGCCAAAGGTCTCTTACTATGATTTCAAAACACTGTGATTCAATTATACCTGATGGAAAAAATATAAATGAAAAAGAAAAGGAACTTTTAGACAGAATAACTTCGGAATCTGAGAGATTTTCTAAAATGGTTAATGAACAAAATATAAATAATTATGTTAAAGATGTGTGGGAGATCATAGGTGATGCAAATAAGTACTTTAATGACAACAAGCCATGGGAATTAAAAGACAATAATGTGGATAAATTTAAAACAATATTATATGTAACTGCTGACATTATAAAACAAATTGCTATTATGATTTACCCAATAATGCCCGATACAAGCATTAAAATATTAGGTTTGTTTTCTATTAATGAAGAAATTATTACCTTGAAATTAATAAATAAAAATATTGAAAATATTAAAATTAATGAAGTTAAGCCATTATTTCCTAGGTATGAATAAATGATAGCAGATAGTCATTGCCACCTTAATTACTCTAAGCAAGAACTTTCAATTAAAGAAATTTTATTAAATGCTAGTGAGAATAATGTCACCTTAATGCTTAATATCGCGACTAAATATGAAGAATTTAACGCGCTAAAGGAAACATCAGATCTTTATAAAAATGTTTACTTTACATTAGGCATCCATCCACATGAATCTAATCAGTTAACGGATGTAGTAATTAAAAGTATTTTTGAGAATAAAGATAATAATAAGTTTGTCGGCATTGGTGAAACAGGACTAGATTACTATTATTCTCATTCTGAAAAGAGATCACAAATCAAAGCTTTTGAGAGGCAAATTGAAATTTCACAAGAGTTAAATATACCTATTATTATCCATATGAGAGATGCCGAAGTTGATACAATCAAGATAATTAAAGATAAGTTAAAAAAAGCTCTTTTTTCTGGTATTATTCATTGCTTCACAGGTTCACAAAAATTTGCTGATGAAGCAGTTGAGTTGGGTTTTTATATATCTGCAAGTGGAGTTATAACTTTTAATAGGTCAGATGAGTTAAGAAATGTATTTAAAACAATTCCATTAGAAAGATTATTAGTGGAAACGGACTCCCCATATTTATCTCCAGAACCACTGAGAGGAAAAGTTAATCAACCATCGCATATTATTCATACTGTTAGTAAATTAGCTGATTTACATAAATTATCTTTTGATGATATGGCCAGACAAACTAAAAAAAATTTTTTAAACCTTTTTAATAAAATTAAGGAGTAATGTTATGTTAATTAAAGTTCCTGTCTCAGTAGGCGAGCTCGCTGATAAAATAACAATATTAGAAATTAAGAAAAACAAAATTAAAGATAAAAATAAGCTTTTTGATATCGAAAAAGAACTATTATTTCTAAAAAATATTTTAAAGAAAAAAGTAAGATTGAATAGTCATATAAGAAAACAAATTTCTTTGTTAAAAAAAATTAACTTGATATTATGGAACGTAGAAAACAACAAAAGAAGTGCAGAAAAACTTAAAAAATTTGACAAAAAATTTATTACACTTGCTAGAAATGTATACAAATTTAATGACAAAAGAGCTAAAATTAAATTAATAATAAACAATCTAACTGGCTCTGAAATAATTGAAGTAAAATCTTATGAGTAACAATAAAAAAGCCCTAATTACGGGTGTAACAGGTCAAGATGGTGCATATTTATCACAACTCCTTCTAAGTAAGGGCTATGAAGTATATGGCACAGCCAGGAGAGGGGCTTCCGAAAAATTTTCTCGCCTCGAATATCTTGGAATAAAAAATAAAATAAATATTATAGATTTTGATTTACTTGAAATTTCAAATATTAACAAGGTAGTAGATAAAATTCGTCCAACCGAGATATATAATCTTGCAGCTCAAAGCTTCGTTCCAACATCATTTGATTTGCCTATTTTAACATCTGACATAAATGCAATGGGAACATTAAGATTACTGGAGGCTATTTTACACATAGATAAAAATATTAAATTTTATCAAGCATCAACATCAGAAATGTTTGGTAAGGTTAAAAAAATTCCTCAAGACGAAGAGACGCTACTGCACCCAAGAAGCCCATACGGAGTATCCAAAGCTTTTGCACATTACGCTACAATCAACTATCGAGAAAGTTATGATATTTTTGCCTGTTCTGGTATTTTGTTTAATCATGAATCACCATTAAGAGGGCATGAATTTGTTACAAAAAAAATAGCTAAAACACTATCTAAAATTAAACTTGGGTCTGATGAAATTCTTTCTATTGGCAATGTTGATGCAAAGAGAGATTGGGGGTATGCAGGTGATTATGTTAACGCTATGTGGTTAATGCTAAACCATAATATTGCAGACGACTACATTGTTTCCATGGGCATCAATAATTCTGTTAAAGACTTTATTAATCAATGTTTAAAAATTCTTAATATTGACTATGAGTGGCAGGGCGAAGGAGTTAACGCAAAGGTTTTGAATAAGCATAACAATAAAGTTATTGTAAAAGTTGATCCTAAGTTTTTTAGACCTGCAGAGGTTGACTCTTTAATTGGCGATCCCTCTAAAATAAAAAAAATACTAAAGTGGCAACCAGAATACACATTTGATAAACTAGTTGCAGAAATGGTAAATTTTGAACTAGATCATCCAAATATTATTTTTTGATAAAATCAATTATGCTATACAGAGTTGTTTTAAAATCATTTATTTCAATTTGTAGATAGTTATCAGATTTTGGATGCCATTTTTTAAGAAAGTTTTTATGACCCTTGTAAGTAATATCAACTATTTTTTTATTATACATTGTTCCAATATGTGCCAATCCACCATGTTGTTCAATAATAAGGTCTGACTTTGACAGTAGTGAAGTTAATAATTTCATATTAAGTGGTTTAAATAAAAATAATTGATCAATATTATTTGACATAAATATTTCACTGTCGAAAAAACTATCATTAATTTTATTAAATTTAAATTCATTAAAAATTGATTTATTAAATTCTGTCTCATAAAGACCTTGAGTTAAAATTACAACACCAGACTGCATATTTATTTTTAATTCATATATAAAATTATGAATTTCTTTATTTGACCAATTACTTCGATCCCACTTCTCATCAATGTGTACTATAGTTAAGTATTTATTGGTGATTTTATTTTCTAAAAATATTTTTGTTAAATTATTATTTTCCTTATTCAGATGTAATTTTATATATTTTTTATTTTCTATCGAAACAACTTCTGGCCTTTCATTAAAAATTAGTGACATTGATTTAGCATACAAATCTATGTAATAGTCAGACCAATGTGTGTCTAAAGAATTTATAAAATTTTCAGTACAATCAATTAGAACATGCTTATTTAATAAATATTTAATTATAAATTTTGCAGGTCTATATCTATTACGTCCATTTTTTCCCGTATTTAACATAACAATGCCAAAATTATATTTAGCGTTAGATAGTTTAGCGTAATAATAATTTATATTTTTTGGACTTAGTACGTAGGTATAATCAACATGCAATGATCTTAAGTAGTATAAATTTTTATAAAAATTAATTAGTGACTGCTTTGATGGAAATCTTACAGTTTCATTAATCAATCCTTCATCTTTATAGAGTTGCGCATACTCAAAATTTCTGTCTCCGCACAAAAGTACTATGTATGCATTCTTATCTTTTTCTTTTATTAACTTGATTAATGGTGTACTGACAATTAAGTCACCAAGGCCATCATCTCTAAATATTAAATATTTCATTTTAAAATTTATTTACTTATTTTAAGTATCTGTTATTTATAAGTATATACTATTTGTCATAATATATATTATGCGAATATTATATATTCTATATCTATAAGTTCTCATAAGCCGTCATTGTTTTAAGCCAAAACTTAAATTTGCTATCGTTCCTATTAACTGGCACGCGCTTAATATCGTAATTATTATCAGATGACTTGTAGAGGCCTCTTTTTGTTGTTATGCCTCTTTTGTATCCAAAATCTTTGACTTTCTTAGTTATTTTTAAATTATACTTTCCATAAGGATAGCAAAAATCATCAATACTTATTCCAAATGTGTCTTCTAATATTTTTTTTGAATCAGCTATCTCTTTACTCATAGATTCAGTTGATAGTCTGCTTAAATCATAATGATTAAGTGAATGTGACCCTATGGACATACCTTCGTCTAGCCACTCTTTAATTTGAATTTTATCCATGAGCTTGAATTGAACTTTATCCCAAGAGTTAGTTGCGCCTATCATATTTGGCACTATAAAGCAGGTTGCTTTAAAATTATATGACTTAAGTATTGGTAAGGCATTCAATAGATTATCTTCGTAGCCATCATCAAATGTAATACCAAATAATTTTTCACCACCTTCAATTAATAAATTGTCACACCCCACTCCTTTATATCCTCTTGAAAACATAAAATTCATTTGATACTTAAAACTATCAACTTTACAGAAACTTTTGTAATTTTCACCTCCTATGTTGTGATAATAGAGAATTGGAATTGATTTCATTTTATGATTTTGTGAGTTTGTATAAAATTTCTTTTTTTCTTTTAATCAGTCCTATTGAAAATGTAAATGTTTCAACTTTAAGATTATTATTATATGCTATAGTATAAAGTTCATCTTTAGATAATAAATTACTATTATTGCCCTGCCCTTGCTCAAATACACCTTCTTTTAAGCTAAGAGAAGTTGTCCATTTCATACCTGAATCAGAAGTTAAAATACTTCCACCTCTCTTTAAAAAATTAACATAATTTTTAATCATCAATTCAAATAAATCGTTTGATGGACTAAACGATTTCAAGTTAATATCTATTATATAATCAATGGAGTCACTCCTTATTAATGATGCCATTGCATCAGCATCATGTTTATCAATTAAGTAATTATTATTACTGTCTATATTTAATTTATCAGCTTTATTTTTCTCAAGACCTGCTATTGTTAAGCCAATAAAGCTATTAAATTTATTTTTTAAATTAATTAAACCATGTGAATTACCTATACCAACATGAAGCACATTAGGTTTTTTTAGGAATTTTTTTTTTTTTAAATACTTAAAAATAGCTTTTTCTTCAGAGGTAACATCTTTATTTTCCCAATAACTTGTATTTTTTAAGCTCATTTAAGATATTTTAGTAACTTATATCAGGCCAATTAATTTTCCCTGATTTAATATTAAATGTTTTATCAATCATAAAATTGCATATATTTTTTTCATTAAAGTTATTATGAGATTTAAGCCAACCATTTTTAGCAATTTCTTTAGCTTTTTCTAAATTATTTTTATAAAAAATTATTTTGTCCATTAAATCATAATCGTCTTTGTAAAAAATAATATCATCTTTTGTGTATAAGTCATTGAAACCATAAGACTCATTTATATAAGTTAATAACCCATTGCCCATATACAGACAAATACGATCAGATGAATACAGGTACATTGGTTTGCCTGAGCTTAAGTTTAAACCCATTAAGTTTTTATTTAATTGCTTAATAAAACTTTGACCCCAGATAGGTTCAATATTATTAAAGCCATAAAAATTTTCACTAATATTAGTATTTAATGAAATATTTTTTAGTAATTCTTCTCTACCATCTAATTTTCCTGACTTTAATTTTCCAGATCCAACTCCATGACTCATTGCAAAAAATATATCAAATTCATACAGAGAATTATTAAAAACCTTTAATGAATCAATTGAAGCATCGAATATATTAGGTATATAGTGTATCTTCATTCCATTTACTGCAGCTTTTGATATTTCTTTATCTCCAGTTGTAATAAATGAGTTGGACACATACTTAGATCTATTAATTAATTTATCTAATGTAGAATTCATGAGTAGATGATCAACATTCCACTGTATGATTTTACACTTAGGGTAAGTAGATTTTATCTCATTTAAAGTTTCATTTGATATAGAATCGGCATGTCCTATTATAATCAACTCAGGATTATAGTTGATACATGTTATTAAAAGTCGCCTATTAACCTCCTTTATTCCTATAAAGCTAGATCTTAGAAAGTTGTCTTTACTTAAATCTCGATCACTAAAATTTAAAACATTGTGACCTAATCTAGTGAAACCATTAGATACCCTGAAAGGCATATTCCAGTAAAGCCTACCATTGTATTTTTGGACAAAATTTGAAACGTGAAGTACTCTCATAATATGAAGACATATTATTATATTATTTTCTTATTTATGGTACTTTTAAAATCAAGTTTTGCTGATACTTATGATCTAAAAAAAGACTATAGGCTAAGCATTGATCTTCTTGGTATCAATCTCGAAATTGGGACTATTGATACATATTTAGAATTTAATGAAACTGATTATAAATTAAATTTTAATATAAAATCTAATACTCTTATTGATGTTGTTAGTAAAATAAGTGGTTATGGAGAAATATTAGGAAAAATTGATGACGGTAGTTTTATGCCTGTATCATATATCTACTCATATAAGAGAAAAAATAAAAATAAAAAAACTGAAATATCCTTTAAAAATTCTAGTGTCATTAAAAGCATCACAACACCAGCCTTTGATAAATTTAAGCTAACTCCTATTAAAAGTGAAATGCTCAATGATGTTATAGATCCTGTAACTTCACTTATATACATTGAAGACTATGAGTTAAGCAATCAATGTAATAGAAAGTACAAGATATTTGATGGTAAAAGACGGTATAATCTAAGTTACGTTGATAAAAAAATTAATGATAACGAAATAATTTGTAGTTTAGAGTTATCTGAAATTGGTGGCTTTAAAAAAATTATTAAAAAAGATATTTTTGAACCTGCTAGAAGAATAGATGTCTATTATAAAATAATTAAAAATATTATTAGTATTGATAAAATTATTGCTAAAGGTCAATATTCAGAATTAATTATAGAAGTTCTGATTAAGAGCTAACTTTATTTAACTTATTTCTCAATACTTCAATACCAACTCCCTTTGATGCACTTACATATATTTTACTATCTGTATTAAGGTAGGTATCATTGTTTTTTAAATCAATCTTGTTAAATACCGTAATCATATTTTTAATTTTCTCTTCAGAGACACCAGTGCTTAAAAGTATATTTTTTGTAATTTTAATTTTTTCTCGAAAATTAATATCATTTATATCAACAACATTTATTAATCTATCTGATATGCTGACTTCTTCTAGCGTAGCTTTAAAAGCATCAATTAATTGAGTCGGTATCTTTGAAATAAACCCCACCGTATCAATTATTGTAGCATTTTTAGAGCCTAAGTAAATTTTACTTATTTTAGTATCAAGAGTTGCAAATAACTCATTTTTTGCATACTCACTTTTTTTTGTTAAAGCATTAAACAATGTTGTCTTTCCTGAGTTTGTATAACCAACTATTGCAAAGGAACTAAGTTCGCCCCTCTTTCTATTGTTTCTTTGATTATTTCTACGTTTAATAATTTTCTTTAATTGTTGTTTAAGGCTAGTTATTCTTTCCTGTATCAACCTTCTATCTAATTCAATCTGCAGCTCTCCTGGGCCACCAACAAATGATTGGCCACCTCTTTGTCTCTCAAGGTGAGTCCATGCCCTAACTAGCCTTGATTTTCTATAGGTAAGATCAGCTAACTCTACTTGTAGCTTACCTTCTGATGAAAGTGCTCTATCGGCAAATATTTCTATAATTAGTCCAGTTCTATCAATAGCTTTTATATTAAGATACTTTTCAAGGTTTTTTTGTTGAGATGGTGAAAGTGGATAATTAAAGATTATTAAATCAATTTTAAAAAAATCAATTTTACCTTTTAATTCTAATAACTTACCTTTATTTATTAATGTCGAAGATGAGAATTTTTTTATTCTAATATTTTCTGTATACTTACAATTAATTCTTAAGGTATTACTTAAAGATAAAATTTCACTTAAGTTTTCATCTTTATAAAGAAGTTCTTCTTTATTGGTTACTAAATTAATAATTGCCCCAGCAGTCATAACTATCTATTTAGAAAAAATAGCTGATTTTTTATATATATCTAAAAAAACTAGTGCAAACTTACCTGGCTTACCATTGCCTATCTTAATATTATTCACCTTAATTACTGGTGTTACAAATGTAGTTGCACTTGTTATAAAGGCCTCCTTAGCATTCTTTATATCAATAAGATTAAATTTTGATTCTTTGAATTTAATTCCATGAGTCTTGAGACCTCTAATAAGACTTTCTCTAGTTATTCCTCCAAGAATATTACTGTTCTTTGGTGTAGTTCGAAGGATATTATTTTTATCTAGTATCCATGCATTACTAGAGCTGCCTTCTGTAATAAAACCATCATCACCTACTAACCAGGCTTCTTTAGAACCATTATTAAAAGCCACCTGTTTAGCAAGAACTGCTGGCAAAAGATTTAAACTTTTGATATCACACCTTTTCCACCTAAGGTCTTTGGTAGTGGTTACATTAATTCCATTGAAAACCGAATGATTAAAGGTATCATCTGAAATAATCTTTCCAGTTATTGTAATTGAAGATTTAATTGAATCTGAGTACTTAAAGTCACGACTTGCTACCCCTCTTGTTACTTGCAAATAAACTAAGCCATTATTAATTAAATTTAGTTTAATGATTTTCTGAATATGAAATAAATAAGCTTTTTTAGCTATTGGAGTTTTTATACTTAATTCTGACAAGGATCGAAATAATCTTTGTAGATGGGCATTATAATCAACAAGATTATTATCAAATACAGTAAACACTTCGTACACACCATCAGCAAATTGGTATCCACGATCCTCAATGTGAACTTTTGATTTTTTAAAATCACAGTACTTACCATTAACAAATGCAACTCTAGACAAGATTAGTATGTACCTCTTATCTGAAATAGTTCTTCAGCTCTAGCAACATCTTTTAGCATTGTAATAAAGATAACATTATCACCTACTTCAATAATTGAATTTTTATCAGGAATAATAATTTGATCATTCTTAATAATAATACCAATTTTAATTCCATCAGGCATATCGGTTTCACTAAGTGGTTTATTGATTAATGTAGAGGCTTTGGTTGCTTCAGCATGAATAATTTCTGCATCACCATTACCTATTGAGTAAACAGATTCAATTTTACCCTTATGAACATGTTTTAAAATTTTAGACACAGTTGTCATTCTAGGATCAATAATACGATCAATTCCTAAAACATCCTTAATATTATTATAATCAGAATTATTAATTAGAATTAGCGACTTACAGTCATTTTTTCTTGCAATTGCAGAAATAATTATATTTGTCTCGTCATCATTAGTTAATGCTAAAATCATATCTGAAGCAGCAATACCAGCCTCACTAAGTAGTTCTTGATCCAAACCATCTCCTTGCAACACAAGAGAATGTTGCAAGTTATCAGCAATTTTCGATGCCCTGGCGATATCTTTTTCTATTAATGTAACTGAAATATTTGACTTATTTAATTCTAATTCTTTAGCTATATTAAAACCAATATTTCCACCACCTATGATTAAAAGCTTGCCAATGGGCTTTTCTTCAAGTCCAAAAGCTGACATCGTTCTATCAAGATGCAGTTTATCTGCAGTTAGATAAACCTTATCGTCTATTAACAAACTTTCGGACTTATTTGGTATAAATAATTTATTATTTCTTATGATAGCTACTATTGATACACGTAAATTTTTATCTTCGTTATCTTCTGATTGAAAAATATCATGAATATTTTTTAACTCAGTATCAATTAATGGACAGTTTTCATTTATTATTATGCCTACTAATTGAACTTTATCATTACAAAAAGGAACAATTTCAAATGCATCGGGTGTGTTAAGTTGTCTAATGATTGATCTTGCCACCTCTAACTCAGGGCTAATAATTAGATCTATAGGTATATTATCAGCGTTATATAAATTACGCCAAATCGGATTCAAAAAATCCTCTGATCTTAGTCTGGCAATCTTTCTTGGTATCTTAAAAAAAGTATGAGCCATCTGACATGCAACCATATTAACTTCATCCTGAAGCGTAACTGCAATGATCATATCAGCATCTTTAGCGCCAGCCTTAGCAAGAATTGAAGGGTATGAAGCGGACCCAACAATTGTATTTAAATCAAGATTTTCACTTAGTTTTGAAATTAAGTCTTCAGACTGATCAATAACAGTTACATCATTATTTTGGTCAACCAAATGTTTGGCTATGCTAGACCCAACTTTACCTGCACCACAAATAATAACCCTCATATGATTACTCTATATTATTAATTTTTAACTGCTTAAGTTTTCTATGTAGCGCAGATCGCTCCATGCCAATAAACACAGCTGTTTTTGAAATGTTTCCATTAAATCTTTTTATTTGCGACACTAAATAATTTCTCTCAAATATTTCACGAGCATTTTTAATCGGCATAGATATAACATTCTTTTGGTCGAGTTCATTATTTAAATTATTATTATCTAAATCATCAAGCTTTTCACCAATAATTAACTCTCTTTCAACAGTATTTTTAAGCTCTCTTATATTGCCTGGCCAATCGTGATGTTTGTATTTAACGTTTATTATATTTCGGATATCTTTATAGGGAATACCATTAGAATTTGAAAACTTTGTAGAAAAATATTGAATTAAATCATCCAAATCTTCTAAGCGATCACTAAGTTTTGGAAGATGAAGATTAACAACATTGAGTCTATGGTATAAATCTTTTCTGAATTCACCTGAATCAATAGCAAGTTCTAGATCTTTAGTAGATGATGAAATAATTCTCGCCTCAATATTAATGGTTTTTTCACCGCCAATTCTTGAAAATGACTGCTCCGTTAGTACTCTTAATATTTTACTTTGAGTTTGGTACGGCATTTCCCCAACTTCATCAATAAATAGCGTTCCATTATTAGCTTTTTCAAATAATCCAGTATGTTTAATTAAGTTATTTTCTTCAGTACCAAATAATTCATTTTCAATTCCTTCAGGCTCTAGCAATGCTGCGTTGATTACAATAAAGGGACCAGATTTTACTAATGACTTTTTGTGAATTTCCCTTGCTATTAAGTCTTTACCTACCCCAGATTCACCTGTTATTAGAATTCTACTTGAGGTTGCTGCAATTTTGTTAACTATCTCAATAATTTTAACTGTTATAGTAGATTTTCCAATGAACTCATCGTTATTTAGGCCCACCTCTCTCAACACTTTATTTTCTTCTCTTATTAAGTTTACTTCTAAAGCCCTACTAACAGAGAGTAACAATCTTTCGCTTTTAAAAGGCTTTTCTATAAACTCATAGGCTCCATCTTTTATTGCTTCAACAGCCATATCAATATTTCCATGTCCAGATATTATTACAATAGGTGCATTAATGTCCTTTTTTTTTATCAATCTAAGTAATTTAATTCCATCATAATCAGGATCATTTAACCAAACATCTAAAATAATTAAATCAAAAGATAAATTATCAATAGCCTTTAAAGCATCTTTAGAATTAGAAACGTTTGTACATAAAAAACCTTCATCCACCAGAATTGCTGATATAGATTCCCTAATATCAACTTCATCATCTATAATTAAAATTCTATTCATTTATATTATTAAAAGTTATTTTCACAGTAGCTCCCGCTTCTTTATTATTATTTATTTCAAATATTCCATCGTGATCAGTTATAATTTTATTAACAATAGATAAACCTAGACCTGTACCTCCCATTTTTTTTCTAGTAGTAAAATAAGGTTCAATTATTTCAGATTGAGTATTATTAATTCCAGATCCATTATCTGATATAAGCACAGAATAGATATTATTATGCATAATAGTATTAACATCAATTAATCCATTCTTAATTCCACTATCTTCAATTGAATTTATAGAGTTTTGTAAAATATTATTGAACACTTGTGTTAGTTGAAGCTCATCTGACTTCATTAAATATAGATTTTTGTTATTAAAGTTAATATCAATCTTATTATCACATGTTATCAATTTTACTGAGACAGAGTTTGAAATAATTAAGTTTAAATCATTTAATAGAAATATAGGCTTTGGCATTCTTGCAAAGTCTGAGAAATTATTTACTAATTTTCCAATATCTGATACTTGTCTGGTAATGACGTCAATACATTCTATCAATGACGTATCATTAAGATTTGATTCAATAATTTTTTTTCTCAATCTATCAGCAGATAATTGTATTGGGGTCAAAGGATTTTTTATCTCATGTGCAAGGGTTTTAGCTATTTCAGACCATGCAGCATGCTTTTCTGCACTTGAAAGTAAGTTACGCTGAACAATAAGTTCTGAGCTCATGGTGTTAAATGAATCACTTAGTGAATTTAATTCAATAAAATCATTTGTTTTTCCAAGCTGGATATTAAAATTACCTTTGCGAATTGTTTTTGTTGCATCAATTACATCATTTATTGGCTTGACTATTCTATTGGAAAATTTTAGTCCAAATAGAATAGATATTATTACAAGAATGATTATGGCTAATATATATATAAACATAAAAACAATTCCGATTTCAGCTCTATTTTTTTCTAGCTCAGAATATTCATTAACTGCTGATTTTGTTTCATCAAAAGCCTTTGTAACCTCAGGATCAAGTGATTTTCCTATATAAAGATAGGAATCTATGAAATTGGGTAGCTTTATAAGTGCATAAACTTTATTAACAGATGTTGAGGTCATTATTGCTAACTCACCATTATAAGCACGTTCCAAAGCTTCTTTACGTGGTTTAAAATATTGCGTAAATAAAGATGCAGTTTTACCCATTAGTACCTCACCTTTACCGTTAACTATGTATGCCTCTGGAAGAGATCTAAGTATAGACTGTCTCTCAAAATAAGCTTCAAATTTAAATCGATTACTTACATATATTTGATAATTTCTATTTAAATCATTGGACATCGCATAAACATCACTTTTAATTGAATTGTTGTGTTCTCTTATATATCCCTCAGCAACATTTAAAGAATTGTTAATTACTGATTTAATTTTTTTATTAAACCAATCATCAATACTAATATTAACTAAAACTAAGCCAAGCAAACCGGCAATTAAAGCTGGGGTTAGTGCAATTCCTATGAAGTAAATTGAAAATTTATTATTAAACGACTTAACTTTTCTTTTATTAATCGGAACTAAGAGTCTATATATGTAGTGGATAAATATAAATAAGATCAATGATATAAATATTAACGATAATATTATTAATAACTCATCAAGATTGTTGTTTTGGCTTATGTTTGAGCGCTGAATAACCAAAATAATAAAAGCAAAAATAACACAAAAGGATGAAATTATTAATAACGATATAATTCTCCAATTAGAAATGAATTTTTTTGTTAAATTAGTAATCATTTATCAGATATATTAAATTCAGTTAAAATTTATTAATTCAATGTTATTGAATTTATCAAAGTAGCTTAATATACTATAAAAATAAAATTTATTAATCATTTATTATATGAAAACAATTGTCATTATTTTAGCCGGAGGCAAGGGATCTAGACTAAGTAATAAAATACACAAACAACTAATAAAAGTTGATAACCAGACATTGTTAGAACATGTGTTAAAAAAAATTTCTCTTGTCTTTAAGTCATCTGAATTATTAATAGTCATACCTAAAGAACTATTCAAAAATAGGGAAATTATTTCACTCAATAAATATACTGATAATGAGTTTGTATCTGGTGGAAACACTAGGAAAGAAAGTGTTAGAAATGCTATTATTTATATAAATGAAAGAAATATTAGACCCGATAATATTTTAATTCATGATGGAGCTAGACCAAACGTCTCTATAAAATTATTAAAAAAGATAAAAAGCCTAATTTCTAATAATGATATTAATTTTGTTGTTCCCTACTTATTGCTTAGTGATACTCTTAAAAAAAAGTCTGATAATAACTTTAAAACACTTAAACGAGATAATCTAATTTTAACACAAACACCTCAGGCGTTTAAGTTCAATAAGGTCTCTAGGCTTTATTTTAATAATAATAAAATTACTGATGATGCTCAATTGGCAGAAATTTATGGAATAAAAAAAGGTGAATATATTTTAGGAGATGTAGAAAACATTAAAATTACAAATACTAATGATCTTGAATTATACAAAAAAATTAGATCTGGCAATATTACATTTAAAGTTGGCAATGGTTTTGATGTACATAAATTAGGTCCTGGAACAGGAATCTATCTAGGCGGTATTATTATTAAGTCAAAGTTTAGATTAATAGGACATTCAGATGGTGATGTTGTGCTACATGCTTTATGTGATTCAATTTTAGGTACAATTAACAAGGATGATATTGGTACCCACTTTCCATCCTCTGAAGGAAAATATAAAGATTTTGCATCCACTGCTTTTTTAATAGACACAATGAAACTTTTTAATCAAACTTTAGGTATAATATCGAATATCGATATTACAATTATTTGCCAATCACCTAATCTTAAGAATTATAAAAATATGATAAAATTAAATATTGCTAAATTAACTAAAATTAATATTTCTAAAATCAATATAAAAGCTAAAACAACTGATTACTTAGGTCTAATTGGCAAGTCTAAAGCCATTAGTTGCTGGGTAACAACAACAGCCAAATTTTAAGTCATGAATTATATTTCAAGTATATTTGTTACATTATTTTATATTGGTAAATCTCCTATTGCCCCTGGTACCCTTGGATCAATCGCTGGAATCTTAATTTGGGCATGTCTAAATTACTACCTTGGATTAATTGGATTTATTATATTTTTTATAGTTTATTTTATAGTTAGCTATATTTTAGTTAATATTTACATAAACAAAACAAAACAAGATGACCCATCTGAAGTAATATGTGATGAGGTTATAGGTCAGTTCATTCCGCTGTTAATAATTGGATCCATTAATGAATATTATTTAATTATATTTTCCTTTATTCTATTTAGGTTTTTTGACATTTATAAAATCTATCCAGTAAATAAAGCTGAGAAACTTCATGGTGCGTTCGGTGTTATTCTAGATGATGTGGTTGCTGGCATATATGCATTGATATTCTTATTTATAATCAAATATTCTATTTATTAATGATAAAAGAACTTTCAAAAAAATTAAGTAAATTATCAAAGAAAAACAATTTCAATATATCAGCTGCAGAATCTTGCACCGGTGGCTTACTTAGTACTTCAATTATTGAGGTATCTGGTGCATCAAATTATTTTAATGCAGGCTTAATAACGTATTCAAATAAAGCAAAAAATAAAATATTAGGAGTTGATGTAAAGACTATTAAAAAATTTGGCGCAGTTAGCAATGAGACATCTCTTGCTATGGCAAAAGGATTATACAAATTAACTAGTTCAAATTTGATTGTTTCAATAACAGGTGTAGCCGGACCTTTTGGTGGAAATATAATTAACCCAATAGGAACAGTTTATTTTACATTTGGAATAAAAGAAATTGATAAAAAGATAAAATATATTACTGAATGTAAAAGATTTGGTAAAAAAAGTAGACTTACAATACAGAAACGATCTGTCTCATTCGCGCTAGGTAGCTTCATTGATATTATTAATGAGTATAGATTTGATTAGCCCTAGACTCAAATGCACCAACCATTTTATTGAAAGCCTTATCAAAAAACTGTGATATCAAAAAATTAAAAAATTTTACATTTAATTCAAAATCAATATAAAAATCAATTTTTGAATTATCATTATTTAATGAAGTAAATAACCAATTATTAACAAGATACTTAAAAGGACCTTCAATAAAATTTACTTGAATTTCCATGGTGTTACTGTTTAGCAAAACATCACTCCTATAAACATAAACAAGATTCTTATATCCTATTTCAAGATCAGCTATTAACCTTACTAAGCTATCAGAAACTAATTCACGTTTAATTACCTTGGAACTGTTACACCAAGGTAGAAACTCATAATATTTATCAATATCGGCAACAAGATCAAACATTTGTTTTGATGTAAAGTTAACTGTTTTAGTCTCTTTGTGTGTTGGCATTATGACTATCTAGCTAATACCTTTAGTTTTTCAAAATCCTCAGCGGCATGGAAAGATGACCGGGTAAAAGGACTAGATGCAACTAACTTAAAACCTTTTTTATAAGCAACTTTTTTTAACTGATAAAAATAGTCAATGTTTAAATATTTTATAACTGGATGATGAAATTTGGTGGGCCTAAGATACTGTCCAATAGTTAAAAAGTCTACATTATGCTCAAGTAGACAATCCATTGCTAAAAGAACTTCATCATAGGTTTCACCTAAGCCAAGCATAATTCCAGACTTAGTAAAAATTTTATTATTCATTTTTTTTACATTAAGTAACAAGTTTAATGAGCGATTAAAATTAGATCCAGGTCTTACACTTCTGTATAATCTAGGAACAGTTTCTATATTATGGTTAAATATTTCAAAAGTTGCATTATCTAATAAAGCTAACGCATTTGTTTTTTTATAGAAATCTGGTGTTAGAATTTCAATAGTTGTAATTGGTGATTTATTTTTTATCTCTTTTATTACATTTACAAATTGCATTGCACCACCATCATCAAGATCATCTCTATCTACAGATGTAATCACAACATGTTTAAGATTTAAGTCATAAACGGCATTTGCAACCCTAGAAGGCTCAAAGACATCGACTGCAGAAGGCATGCCTGTTTTAACGTTGCAAAAGCTACAAGATCTGGTGCAGGTATCGCCCAAAATCATAAAAGTTGCATGCTTTTTTGACCAACACTCATGTATGTTTGGACAAGCTGCTTCCTCACAAACAGTTGTAAGTCTGTTTTCACTTAAGATAGATTTGGTAAAATTATTAATATTAGAATTAGAAACTTTAACCTTAAGCCACTCTGGCTTCTTAATGCCAGGTATTGAACTATACCCCCTTCTTAATAAAGCCTTAGAGATATAACTTGGAGCTAACATATCAAATAAATATGACTAAATAACTTTGTTTTCAAGTAATTAATTAAAGATAATTATATACTCATTATCTTGAGAAAAGTTTAAGACTTTTCTAAGCATTTCATCTTGAATATCTGTGTATGTATCTTTTTCTAACTGAGTAATCTTAATTAACATCGTCTGACTATCTTTTGAGATTAATTTAATTTCATGTTCAAGAGATTTAATTTGATCATTTAAATGAACATGAGCTAATAAACCATTATTTCCATTAATTAAGTGAAAACCTATGTAGAAGAAAACTAGTGGACTTAGCAAATAAAGATAGTATTTCTTTATAGCTATATTAAATGTATTAAGCATTTTCATTAGTAACTAGAGAATCAAATAAGAGAGAATCAGTCAAACAGATAAAATTATAAATCTAAAAATATATAATATATTATCCGATTTGGACTCTCTTTGTTCTAATTAAGCATTAAGATATCAAAAGAAACGATTGTTTTTAAGAGTTTTATTTGAAATAAAGTTTTCTTCAATTCTTAATAACTGGTTGAATTTAGCGATTCTCTCAGACCTAGATAAAGAGCCGGCTTTTATTTGACCGCAGTTGAGACCAACCGATAGATCTGAAATAAACGTATTTTCAGTTTCGCCTGATCTATGAGAAATAATAGTCTCAAATTTATTGGCCTTAGCTAATTCAATGCAATTAATAGTTTCAGTTAGTGTTCCGATTTGATTAAGTTTAATCAAAATTGCATTAGCAGAATTTTCACTGATACCTTGATTAAGACGATTTATATTAGTTACAAATAAATCATCACCAACAATTTGAACACTACTACCAATACTATTAGTTAACTCAGACCAGCCCTTCCAATCATCTTCAGCCATTGGATCTTCGATTGAAACAATAGGATATTTTTTACATAGTTTTTTAATAAAGCTTGAAAACTCTAATGATGAAAAAGGTTTTTTTTCAGAAATTAGTTTATATTTATTTTTAGAATAAAATTCTGTAGAGGCAATATCTAGAGCGAAAACAAAATCTTTAGTAAGATTGTATCCAGATTTTTTAATAGCTAGTGAGATTAGATCTAAGGCTTCTTCCTCAGAGTTAAGGTCTGGAGCAAAACCACCTTCATCACCTACCGATGTAGAAAATCCTTGTTTATGCAATATTGTTTTTAATGTATGAAATACTTCTGCAGACTTTCTTAGGCATTCAGAAAATTTTTTATTATTAACTGGAATGATCATAAATTCTTGGAAGGAAAGCTTGTTATTGGCGTGAGCACCACCATTAATAATATTAAACATGGGTGTTGGTAATTTAAAGTCAGATGTTCCACCTAAGTATTTATATAGTGGTATATTATAATAATTTGCTGAAGCATCGGCCACAGCCAAAGAAACACTTAATATAGCGTTGGCACCTAACCTAGACTTATTTTTTGTTCCATCTAATTTAATTAATATATTGTCTATTGAGACTTGGTCCGTAGTATCACATCCAGTAAGCGCGTCAAATATTTCTCCGTTAACATTGTTAACAGCTTTTAAGACAGATTTGCCAATATATTTTTTACCACCATCTCTTAATTCACAAGCTTCATGTTTTCCAGTTGAGGCTCCAGATGGAACAGATGCACGGCCAATAATATTATTCTCAAGAATTACATCCGTTTCTATAGTTGGAAAACCCCTACTATCAAGTATCTGTCTTGAAATTATATTCTTAATTTTAGTCATTATGTTTATAGATTATTATGAATTTACTTAAATTTCTTTAACAATTTTGTCAATTTCAATCAATTTATTTAATAATTTTTCAAGGTTATCAATTTTAAGCATATTTGGTCCATCAGAAGGAGCGTTATCTGGGTCGTTGTGCGTTTCCATGAAGATACCAGCAACACCTACAGCAACTGCAGCTCTAGCTAAAGTTGGCACAAACCTTCTATCCCCACCACTTGTTCCACCTAATCCACCTGGTGATTGTACGGAATGTGTAGCATCAAAAATAACAGGATACTCTATTTCATTTTTCATTATTTCAAGAGATTTCATATCTGAAACTAAAGTATTATAACCAAAGCTAACTCCTCTTTCAGTCAGTAGTAAGTTTTTATTACCAGATTCCAAGATTTTTTTTGCAACATTGATCATATCATGTGGTGCTAAAAACTGCCCTTTTTTAACATTAATAATCTTTCCAGTAGTAGCTGCAGCAATAAGTAAGTCAGTTTGTCTGCATAAAAAAGCTGGTATTTGAAGAATATCAACATGATCTTTTACCAAGTCACAATCAATAGCTGTGTGCACATCAGTAAGAATTGGAATATTATATTCACTTTTTAATTCTGAGAATATTTTAAGAGAAGTGTCTATGCCTAAGCCTCTAACAGATGAAAGGCTTGTTCTATTTGCTTTGTCATAAGAGGTTTTATAAATAAAATTTATATTTACTCGAGAGGTTATTTCAAGAAGTTTTTCTACCATAAGTCTTGCATGAGCATGACTCTCTAGTACACATGGGCCTGCAATTAGAGTAAGTGGCAACTCATTGGAGATATTTATATCATTTAAGCTTACAGTTTTTTGTGACATTGTTTATTTTTTATTAAGTTGTTCTAATGCAGCGCCAATGAAAGATTTAAATAGTGGATGAGGCTCAAATGGCTTTGATTTCAACTCAGGATGAAACTGTACACCTATAAACCAAGGGTGACTAGGTATTTCAAGTATCTCAGGTAGCAATCCATCAGGCGAAAATCCAGAAAATATAATTCCTTTTTTTAAAAGAGGTTCACAAAAATTACTATTCACTTCATATCTATGTCTATGCCTCTCATCAATAGTATCACTTTCATATATTTCCCTAGCCTTGCTACCTTTGCTAATTATAGCATTATATGATCCCAACCTCATTGTTCCACCTAAATCACTATTAGATTGTCTTTTTTCAACGGTATTTTCTTTTGACCACTCTGTCATTAGACCAACAACAGGTGATTTAGTTTTACCAAATTCACTTGATGAGGCATCTTTTATATTTAAAAGGTTTCTAGCAGCTTCAATTGCTGCCATCTGCATACCAAAACAAATTCCAAAGTAAGGAATATTATTTTCTCGAGCAAATTTTATAGCAAGAATCTTACCTTCTGAACCTCTTTGTCCAAAGCCACCAGGAACCAGCACTCCATTAGAATTAGATAGAAGTTTTGATACATTGGATTCATTTATATCTTCAGATTCAATCCAATTGATTTTAACTTTTACTCGGTTGTATATTCCGCCATGACTTAAAGCTTCATTTAAAGATTTATATGCATCTGCTAACCCAGTATACTTACCTACTATACTAATATTTACTTCACCCTTAGGATTTAGAACTGAGTCAGATACATTTTTCCACATCTTAAGGTCAATTGATTTTTTAACATCAAGACTAAAATATTCTAAAACTCTCTTATCTAAACCTTCATTATAAAAGTTAATTGGAACTTCGTATATTGTTGGGGCATTGATAGCTTGAATAACATTGTTCTTTTTAACATTGCAAAAAAGAGCAATTTTATCTCTTTGGTCAAGAGGTATTTCTCGGTCTGCTCTACAAAGTAATATATTTGGCTGTATACCGAGACTTCTTAGTTCTTTAACAGAATGTTGAGTTGGCTTAGTTTTTAACTCTCCTGAACTTGCTATATATGGAACCAACGTTACATGTATAAACATTGACATAGATGTATCATTTTCATAATGAAATTGTCTTATTGCCTCTATAAAAGGAAGGCTCTCTATATCTCCAATAGTTCCGCCAATTTCACAGATAATAAAGTCTTCTCCACTTAGATCATTGTTAATAAATTTTTTAATTTCATTTGTCACATGTGGAACAACTTGAACGGTACCTCCTAAGTATTCACCTTTTCGCTCACGCTTTATAATATCCTGATAAACACGACCCGAGGTAATATTGTCTGATTTTTTTGATGAAACACCAGTAAATCTCTCATAATGACCAAGGTCTAAATCAGTCTCAGCTCCATCATCAGTTACATAAACTTCGCCATGTTCATAAGGGCTCATTGTACCAGGATCGACATTTAAGTATGGATCAAGCTTTCTTATCCTAACTTTATATCCATGATGCTGTAACAGAGAAGCAAGTGATGCAGCTGCAAGACCCTTCCCTAAAGAGGAGACCACACCGCCAGTAACAAAAATAAAACGCGCCATGGAAGTATTTTATACTCGAACTAACAGATAATTAAAAGAATTAATTAAGCTCTGGCTTTTCTAAAAGATTATTATTTAGTAGCTCAATATCACTTGAGGTATTTTGATCGTCAAAGTTAAGGCTATTATTTGATGAACGCATGCTCATAATTGCTAGAGTTATACTCGTTATAATGAAAAATGTAGCAATAATTGCTGTAATGCGTGTAAGCATATCACCAGATCCTCTTGGTGTCATTCCATCGCTGCCTCCGCCGATACCTAGGGCACCACCCTCAGCTCGTTGTAGCAAAATCACAATAATTAATATGATTGCTAATATAATATGTATTAAAAGAACAATATTTTCCATAAACGGTCTTATATGCTTTTATGTATAATAATCAATAATATTAGAAAAATCCTTTGAATTAAGTGAGGCGCCGCCAACTAAAGCACCGTCAACATTCTCTAATGACAATATATTTGATGCATTCTTGGGATTAACTGATCCACCATACAAAATAGATACATTTTTTGAGAACTTTAAATCATATTTCAAAATATCTCTGATTGATAAATGAATAGAATTAATTTCATCAAAACTAGGAATAAGTCCTGTTCCAATAGCCCAAACAGGCTCATATGCAATTATTATATTTTTATAATTAAGTTTTTTAGGGAGAGATTTCAGTTGTTTTCGTAAAACTGATTTACGATTTTTTATTTCATTTTTAAGCTCACCAATACAAAAAATCACTTTTAAATCAGCTTTTTGTGCTGCTATGATTTTATCTGCCAAAAGTTTTACATTCTCACCAAAATACTGCCTTCTTTCTGAATGTCCAATAATAACATAACCTGCACCCAAATCACTTAACATTTGCGAACTAATAGAGCCTGTATAAGCCCCACTCTCTTTTTCATGTGTATCTTGTGCACCAATCATAATTTTGGATGTTTTTTTACTAGAAAATAGATTAATTAAGGTGAACGGAGGACAAATTACTACATTTAGATCGCTCGATTTTTTATTACTAAGCATATGTTTATTAACACCCTCATAGATATTCATAGATGATTTGAGGCCATTCATCTTCCAGTTACCAATTACAAATTTAGTTCTTTTCATAGAAACCTTATTTAGCTATAAAAATCGTTTAAAACAATTATATTCATTCATTATCTAATAATAACCATAAATGTTAAACATAATAAGAAATATAGTAAAATCAATTTTTGGCAAGATACTGCTGCTAATAATGGTGGCGAGTTTTGCTGTTTGGGGCATGGGAGATTTACTTAGATCTGGTGAGAGTGGCTTAGTAGCTAAAGTCGGTTCACAAAAAATAACTATCAATGACTTTTATTCACAATTTCAAAACAAGCTTGCACAGTTTAATTCTACCTTAGATAAAAAAATTACTGAACAAGAGGCTCATGAGCAACAAATTACTTACTTAGTTTTAAATGAAATGGTTTATAGTAAATTAATCCAAGAGTTTGCTAAGAAAAATGACATCTATCTATCTGATACTTTAATTAAGAAAATAATAACTTCTATTCCACAGTTTCAAGACTCAAATGGAAATTTTAACAAGGTACTATATGAAAATTCATTACTAAGTTCTTTTAATGATGAGTTTGAATTAGTTGGTGAAATTTCAAATGTTTTTTTAAACCAATTAGTCTTTGAAAATTTTTCTATACCTAAGCCACTTAATGAAAAAGTTATTGATATTTTTTATAACTACGAAGCCGAAACAAGGGACGTTGTTTATTTTAATCTAGATAAAAATATTGATATTAATATTGATGCATCCGATGGTAACATTAGATCGTTTTATAATGACCATATAGACAATTACCAGGTAAATAGAGAAATAAGGTTTGATTTTATTAAAATAAGCCAGAATGATTTTATGGGTCAAGTAAAGATTAATGAAGTAGACATATCTGACTATTACAATGAAAATTTATTTAATTATGTTGAAGCAGAAACACGATCAATTGAAATTATTAATGTTAAAGATATTGAGTTAGCAAATAAAATTTTACCACTACTCAAAAATAATAGTGATAAATTAAAAAAAATTCTAGATGAAAATAATTTAGTAAAATCTGAGCTTGATAATGTTAGCTTTAATGATTTTGATGAGCAACTCTCATCAGTAATTTTTGATCTTAATGAAGGTGTTGCAGCTAAACCAATTACAGTTGATGGTTTGGGCGTATTTATTGTTACTGTTAATAAAATAAATAAAAGTAAAACAATAACTATAGATGAGGCAAAAGATAATATTATCAAGTTATTAGAAATTGAAAATTCCTATCAAACCTATATTGCTAACATCGATTTAATTGATGAGCTTAATTTAACAGGCATTGATATTGAAGAAATTGCAACAGAACTAAATATTAAACTTCAAGAAGGAATAATATCTAATTTTCGAGATCAATTAAACGAAGAAAATCTTCGCATACTTTCTTCAGCAGAAGTTGGTTATCAATCAGATTTAATTATAGATAATAATGACGTTGGTTTACTTATAAAAATTATTGATATAACGGATGCATATATTGAGCCACTTGAAAATATTAAAGAAAAAGTATTGAGAGATCTTAAGGCCAAAAAAGTAAATACTTACTTAAGCGACTTAATTACAAGCCTGGAGCTAAAATACAAGTATATAGATATGGCTACATTTGAGGCCTATGCTAAGAAAAATAATTTAAAATTGTCAGAAGTTAAAAACTTAAAACGCAATGAAAGCGACTTATTTAAACAAGAGACACTTGATTCTATATTCAAATTAAGCAATGAAAGTTCATTGGGGTTTAGAGACTTGAATAACAATTACGGATTGGTCTTTATAAATAGAATTAATCCATCAGATAACTTAATACATGGCAATGATAAGCAGAAATTAATACTAAATGTTCAGGCTAGTTTTAATCAATCGATGGAAAATATTATAAAGAAAAAACTGTCTGATGACATAGAATATGAACTTTATATAAAAAATATAAATAATTTATTCCTTTAAAATGGTCTCATTAAGCAGAACAGCTTTTATAGAAAAACTTAGCAAAAAAAAAGATTTTTTAATTTTTAAAAAATTTAAGAATATAGGTATAGATCCTATCTATAATTTTATTAATATTGTTAATAAGCGCAATTACAGTTTTGTTTATGAGTCAGTTGAGGGTGGAATTAACAGAGGTAGATATTCAATTTGTGGCTACGATCCTTTAGTCATATTAAAAATTAATAACAAAAAAGCATCATTGCATAAAAAAATAAATTCTAAATTTAAGAAAATAAAAATAAAGAATGAAGACCCCTTAGAAAATCTAGACATTTTAATTAAAGATCTAAAAATAAAAATACCAAAAAATTTACCCCCAATGTCATCGGCGATGTTTGGTTATTTAGGATACGAAGCTATTAATTATGTTGAAAAAATTTCAATAAATAAGAAGATTAAAAATCTTAAAGTGCCTGATTGTTTGTTATTTTATCCTCGAACACTAATGATTTATGATAACCATAAAAATGACTTATATATAATTAAAGCATTCATCAGCGGCACACACACTGTAAAACAAAAATTGTACAATGAAGTTATTAAGGAAATCAATGATGATTTAAATTTATTTTTAGTTCCCAATAATAATATAGATATTAATTTAAATAAAAAAATTCATATCAAGGCTAAGTCTAATATTACAAAGAATAAGTTTTTTAATAATGTAGAAAAAGCTAAGAAATTTATTAGGGATGGTGATATATTTCAAATTGTTCCAAGCCACCGGTTTGAAATGGATTTCAAATTACCAGCTGCTGAATTATATAGAGTTCTTAGAGAAACAAACCCCTCTCCATTTATGTATTTATTCAATTTTCCAACGTTTAATATAGTTGGATCTAGTCCTGAAATTCTTGTTAGGGTTAGAGATAAAAAGGTAACAATCAGACCTATAGCCGGGACGAGGCCGCGTGGACGTAATAAAAAAGAAGATATAAATAATGAAAAAGAATTATTAAGAGATGCTAAGGAAATATCAGAGCATATGATGTTATTGGACTTAGGTCGAAATGATGTTGGGCGCGTTGTAAAACCTGGAACTGTAAAAGTAACTTCAAGTTTTACTATAGAGAGATACTCACATGTAATGCATATAGTTTCCAATGTGGAAGGCGTACTCAAAAAAAATAAAACATTAATTGATGCTTTAATGTCGGGTTTTCCAGCTGGAACTGTGACTGGTGCACCAAAAATTAGAGCTATGCAAATAATAGATCAACTAGAGTCAACAAAAAGAGGCCCTTACGCTGGTGCCGTTGGTTATTTTTCATCTATGAATGAAATGGATACATGTATCGTATTGCGCACTGGAATTATTCAAAATGAAAAACTATATGTTCAAGCAGGCGGCGGTGTTGTATATGATAGTAAGGCCGAATATGAGTATAAAGAAACTGTAAATAAATCAATGGCAATAATTAAAGCGGCAGAAATAGCACTGGGTAACAATAAATGATTTTACTAATTGATAACTATGACAGTTTTACCTTTAATCTTGCACATTACATTCAAGAGACTGGTTCTGAAGTAGAAGTTTATAGAAATGATAAGCTAACAATAAAAGATATAAGAAATAAAATCAAACCAACTAAAATTATTATATCCCCAGGCCCATGCACCCCTAATGAAGCGGGAATTTGTTTGGAATTGATAAGGTCTCTGTATAAAGAAATGCCTATTCTTGGAGTATGTCTCGGACATCAATCTATAGGTCAAGCTTTAGGTGGTAAGATTGTGCAAGCTAAAAGAATAATGCATGGTAAAATTTCAGAAGTTACAAATGAAAATAGCTCTAAATTATTCAAAGGACTCCCTAAAAAATTTAATGCAACTAGATATCACAGTCTGGTAATAGAGCCTAACTCCCTGCCCAATTGTTTTAAAGTTATTTCAAATACTAAAGATGCAAATAAAAATGTTATTATGGGAATTGAACATAAAGAATTCCCATTATATGGAGTGCAGTTTCATCCAGAAAGCATAGGTACATCAAAAAAACACGGGCAAAAAATTATCTCTAATTTTGTAAAATTATAATGACAAACATTAAAAGTATTATTGAGCATGCTTATCATGGAAATTTATCTACAGAATTAACATCTGAGGCATTTGAGTTTATAATGTCAGGTGAGGCAACTGATGGTCAAATTGGTGCCTTTTTAGTGGTTTTGCAAAAAAATGGTATTAATAAAGATCATATAATTGGTGCATTAAAAGTTATGCACAATAAAATGATTGAAGTAAATGTTCCCAAAGATTCAATTGACACATGTGGGACTGGTGGCGATGGATCAGGCTCATTAAATGTATCTACAGCAACTTCTTTTGTGGTAGCTGCTGCTGGGACACCTATTGCAAAACATGGAAATAAGGCACTTACATCAAATTGTGGCTCAGCTGATGTATTAGAGGCACTTGGCATTAAACTGCTTAGTAATCCAGCTGACTTAACTAAGTGTATTAATGAGCTTAATATGTGCTTTATGTATGCACCAAATCATCATCCAGCAATGAAGTATGTTGGTAAAGTGAGGCAAGAAATAGGAATAAGAACAATCTTTAATATGCTGGGCCCACTTCTTAATCCAGGCAATATAAAATCTCAACTTGTTGGAGTTTATAGTGCGGAAGTACAGTTAATTTATAATGATGTAATGTTAGAACTTGGCAAAGAAAACTCAACTATAGTCTACGGTGGTGATGGTATGGATGAAATAAATATAACAGGAGATAATAAAATACAAAGACCAGGAAAACAGATGGAAGTATTCAAAGCTTCATCAATCGGAATAAATGATCTTAATTTAAATGAACTTAATGGTGGTGACTCTCATTACAATGCTAATCGTATTAAGGAAATTTTTACTAATAAAAAAGATGCTTTTTATGAAATAGTTTTGCTAAATACAGCTTTTGCACTTTCATTAACTAAAACAGATATTTTTGACCTTGATATAATCAAAGAAAATTATTTAATTGCCAAACATACTATTGATTCCGGAAAAGCCCTAAAGACAATCAACAATATGATCGATTTTACTCAAAGTTATTAACTTTCTATTATGTCAATTTTAAATGAAATATATAATTATAAAAAAGAGTTTGTTACACAAAAAAAATCTAAGTCTGATTATTTAAAAATTAAAGAAGCAGCAACAAATTACACTCCAAAAGGCTTTGTAAAGAAAATAGTAAAAAATAACTTAAATAAAAAAATATCCATAATTGGTGAATTAAAAAAAGCAAGTCCTTCAGCCGGTACTATTTTTAATGATGACCAGGATTATTTTAATATAGCAAAAATTTATGAAGAAAATGGTATTTCCTGTTTATCAATTTTGACTGACGAAAAATACTTTAAGGGCAATGATAATGATTTATCTCAAATTAGAAAATATGTTTCCCTACCGATATTAAGAAAGGATTTTATTGTTGATGAGTATCAACTTCATGAGTCTAAAATGCTTGGTGCGGATTGTATTTTAATAATACTAGCTATGATTGATGAAGTGAAAGCTAGGGAGCTTGAGGATCAAGCAATTAAAATGGGGTTAGATGTATTAATTGAAGCCCACAACATGAAAGAAATGGAAATTGCACTTGATATGAAATCAGATTTAGTTGGAATTAATAATAGAAATTTAAATGATTTTTCAGTTAATATTAATAACTCCATAGACTTAACAAAGAATACCTCTGCAGATAAGATTATTGTTTCTGAAAGTGGCATTAAGACCAAGAATGATATTGATTTCATAGTATTAAACTCACCTATAAGAACTTTTTTAATAGGCGAATCATTAATGAGGTCTCTAAATATAAAAGAACAAATTAGAACACTTTTAATATAAGGACTCATTGAATATAACTAAACCTTTGTTTTTATTATATTAATATATATTGAAACATTTAGCGAACATTGGTAGAACAAATAGAACCAATTATTAAAGCTTATGTTAACAAAAAAACAAAAAGAATTACTTACATATATTTCATCATCTCAGAACAAAAATGGTGTATCCCCTTCTTATGATGAAATGCGCGAAGCATTAAGTCTAAAATCTAAATCTGGCATACATAGATTAATTATTGCCTTAGAAGAACGTGGTTTTGTTAGAAGACTTGCACATAAAGCAAGGGCTTTAGAGGTTATAAAAGATAGTTTTTCAGGTATTGATATCTCAAGCCATGATAACAACAACCTAATTATAGGTAAATTTAATGGAAATAATGACACTTTAACTAATCACAAAGTTTCAACTCTGCCCTTGTATGGTAAAATTGCAGCTGGAACACCTATTGAGGCCATTCAGCACAATGATCAAACAATAGACGTACCTAAAGAAATGATTCCTATTGGTGAAAGTTATGCCTTAACTGTTGAGGGTGATTCAATGGTAAATGAAGGTATATTTGATGGTGACACTGTTTTAATAAAGAAAACTAATTATGCCGATAGTGGTGACATAATAGTAGCATTGGTCGATGATTCAGAGGCAACTCTTAAAAGATTGCGAAAGAAGGGTCAAAGTATTGCCCTAGAAAGTGCTAACCCAGCATATGAAACTAGAATACTTGCCCCTCACAGAGTAAAAGTACAAGGTAAGCTTATTGGCTTGTTAAGAAAATACTAATTTTAAACCTTTTATTATAAAATTCCTTTTATTTTCAAGGTAAATCGTTTATTTAATAGTTTGTTTATGATCAAAAAAACTCCAGCTAATAATTCTGTAGCCAAACTAAGTATTAATAACAAAACTTACTCTTTTCCTATTTATAAGGCATCTGAGGGAAATGACGTTATTGATATAACAAAATTACATTCACTAAGTGGGTATTTCACATACGACCCTGGATTTACATCTACAGCATCATGCAAATCAAATATTACATTTATTGATGGTGATAAGGGAGTTTTAAGGTATCGCGGGTATGATATTGAGGCCTTATCTAAAAATAGTAACTTCATTGAAGTAACAAATCTTTTGATTTATGGAGACCTACCAAATAAAAGCCAATTAAAGAAATATCACACATTGATATCTAGTCACACAATGGTACATGAGCAGATATTGAAATTTTTTAATGGATTTAGAAGAGATGCACATCCAATGGCTATGATGGTTGGCGTTATGGGTGCATTATCAGCATTTTACCAAGATTCTTTGGATATACATGACCCACATCAAAGAATGACGGCATCTAGGCGTATAATTGCTAAAGCGTCAACAATTGGGGCTATGACATACAAATATTCAATTGGTCAGCCTTTTGTGCAACCTGACAATACACTCAATTATTCGGAAAATTTTTTAAGAATGTGTTTTAGTGTTCCTGCTGAAAGATATAAAATATCACCAATTCTTGCAAAAGCCATGGATACTATTTTTATACTTCATGCTGATCACGAACAAAATGCATCTACATCTACAGTTAGACTAGCTGGATCATCTGGTGCTAATCCATTTGCATGCATAGCTGCTGGAGTTGCTTCTCTTTGGGGGCCTGCTCATGGTGGTGCCAATCAAGCTGCCTTGGAAATGCTTGAGACTATTGGTGTAAAAAGAAACATACCTTTGTATATAAAAAAAGCCAAAGATAAAAATGATCCCTTTAGATTAATGGGTTTTGGTCATCGTGTTTACAAAAACTACGACCCAAGAGCTAAAATTCTTAAAGAAACATGTAAAAAAGTTTTAAACCATGTTGGTTTTAAAAATGACCCTATTCTTGAGGTTGCTATGGAGTTAGAAAAAATAGCGTTAAAAGATGATTATTTCATTGAAAAAAAACTTTATCCAAATGTAGACTTTTATTCAGGAATAATTCTAAGAGCTATAGGATTTCCACCTGAAATGTTTACCGTAATATTTGCTATAGCTAGAACCGCTGGTTGGACTGCGCATTGGCATGAAATGATTGAAGATCCTGTTCAAAAAATTGGTCGTCCACGACAACTTTATTTAGGTAAAAAGAAACTTACATACGGTAAGAAAAGATCTTCTAAAAACACAAGATAGTCAACTTATAAAGCTAAGGCCAATTTTTTCTTTTTTTAACTTTTTATAAAATTCTGCTTTATTAACAACAATTGTTTGCTTTTGATTAACTGCTAAAAAAATCAACTTAGATTTGGACATTAGCTCAATTGTTTTGATACCCACAGTAGGTAAATCAATTTTTAAGCTTTGATTTATCTTAGGTAATTTAATTAAACAACCTTCATCAATATCGTACCTTGCTATCTTCTTTTTAACTTGTGGTAATCGATTTAACATCCTGTCTGTACCTTCGGCAGCTTCAATTGCTAAAACATATCCATTTGACACAACACAGGCCTGAGCATTGTCAAAGTCACTTAAAGAATCTAAAATTTTTCTACCCTTATCAATATCTTTTAAATCAATATTTGAAGGTTTTAAATGCTCGCTGTCTAATAGAAACTCATCAGAAAAAATATCTATAAAAGAAAAAATTTCAAATCCTTCTTTTCTAAAAATATTAATAATAGAATCTAATATAAATCCATCGCCTTTTTTTGATGATAAAATTATTTCATTTATATATTTTTTTAAAACACGATCCAACTTAAGCTTGTTAAAATTTGGTCTACTTACAGTACCTAAAAAACATATTCTTTTTACATGGTGATCATTTAGTAGTCTAATACATTTTTCTAATTCAAATATTTTTAAATTGTATGAAGACTTAGCTTTAAGATATTTTTTATTTTTAAATGATAAATTTATATAAACAGAGTTTTTATATTTTTTTTTTAAAGCCTTGTAAGCAAGAAGCGGAAGTTCGTTATCACCTCCAATTATTGCCATGTTATCAATTAATTTTATCATTTAAAACTACACATTCCACGCATACTATCGCTTTGTATAAATTTAATTAGCTCGACTATTAGTACGTTAGAATTTTCATTAAATTTTAACGATTCTGTTTTAATTTCATTAGAATTAAATATTGAGTCAAAGGCTGCCTTAAATTCTCTTATAATTTCATTACTATATTTAGCTCTTCTTAACCCTATTATATTAATGCCCATCAAATGAGCTCTATTGCCTGTTACAAGGCCAAAAGGAACAACATCATACTCAACAGCGCTCATGCCACCAATCATTGAAAAAGAGCCAATTCTAACAAATTGATGTACTGCAGACAGACCACCAAGTATAGCGTTATCATCAACTATTACATGACCAGCAATTGTTGCTTGATTTGCCATTATAACATTATTTCCAACTAAACAATCATGGGCAACATGAGCACCTATCATAAAGAGTGAGTTATCAGCAATTTTAGTCACACCACCACCACCAACTGTACCTAAATTAACTGTACTATATTCTCTAAAAATATTATTTTTTCCAATTTCAAGTTTTGTTATTTCATTATTAAATTTTAAATCTTGTGGAGGTGATCCAATGGAACAAAACGGATGAAATAAATTGTTTTCACCAATTTCTGTATTTCCAGTCATATAGACTGATGACATAATATTATTATTATTAGAGATTTTTACCTTACCATCGATGACAGCATAAGGCCCAATTCTGACGTTATCCCCTATTATTACATCGGAACCTATTATAGCTGTTTTATGAATCATGTTCATTAATCTTTATCCATAATAGTTGCACTCCAAGTAGATTCTGCAATAATATTTTGATCTTTATCTTTTGCTATACCCATAAACTTCCAAACTCGACCTCTTGATCTTGTGGCTTTAACATAAGCAAAGACTTCGTCTTCAGGGAAAACTGGCTTCCTAAATTTTGTCTCACCTATATTCATTAGGTAAACAATCTTATCAAAAGTTTCTTCCTTTATACTATAAGCAATCAATGCAGCTGCAGTCTGTGCCATCATCTCTATAAGTATGACACCAGGAACAACTGCTTTTTCAGGAAAATGGCCTTTAAAAAAAGATTCATTTCTATCAAATATTTTATAACCAGTAGCACTAGTTAATTTTTCAATATTAAATAATTTATCTAAAAATAAAAAAGGGTCTCTATGTGGTATTAGTTCTTTAATCTCATCTAATAAAATTTCATCTTTCATAGTCAACTACCCATAATCTTATTGTGATTTCTTAAATATTTTTTAATATTGATGGCAGGATATCCCATCAATGTATCGCCTTCAATTACATCACGAATAACACCAGATTTAGCAGCTATCTTTACATTGTCATTAACTATAATATGGCCTGATATACCCGCCTGCCCTCCTATTTGAACATAATTACCAATTAAAGCGCTACCTGCTATACCTACCTGTCCTGCAATCATGCAGTGATGACCTATTTCCACATTGTGAGCAATGTGTACAAGGTTATCTATGTGAGTGTACTCACCAATTATAGTATCTTTAAAGCTACCTCTATCAACCGTACAATTGCAATTAATATTTACTCCATTTTGGATAATCACACGGCCTATATGAAATATTTTAGTAGGATTATATGTCTCGGTATCAACTCCAAAACCAAAGCCAGGCTGACCAATCTTACTGCCATTTCCAATTACTACGTCATCACCAATTATCGCATTTGATATAGAAACATTTTTTCCAATTGAGACACGATCTCCAATAGAGCAATTGTAACCAACAGAAGAAAAATCAGAAATATTAAAATCCCTTCCAACTACCGTACCATTTTCTATAATGGAAAATTTTGAAATAATTGAATTATCTCCAATAACAGGCTTCTTAAGTTTTTGAATCTGATCAAGTGATAAGTCTTTATAAAATAAGTTTGATAACTTTGCTATATCAAGACTAATATTATTAGAGATTATAGTTATTTTATTATCATCAATCTTCTTAGAAAGATTTTTACTAGTAAGTATATATTTTGAGTTAGTGTTACAGGCATATTTAGTATCAGAATAAAAAGTTAAATCATTGGACCCAGCTAGATCTGCTCTAATAAAATTTTCAAATTCAAAATTACAATTTGAATCATTGAAGTTCATATCAATGCAATTAAGGACATCTTTAAAAGTAATTTTTGATTTTGCGTTAAAAAAAATCATTTAGATTAAAATTAATCTAATGTAACCTTTAATTTTGGTAACTCTTTATTGAGTAACTTAATTACATCTTCAGTAAGATCCATATTATTGGCACTTAATAAAACTGAATTTTTTTCCAATATAACAGTTACACCCATTTCTTGACTTAAGGTTTCAAGTATTGGCTTAACATATTCAAGAATTTCATTTCTTGCTTTCTGTAGTGCTCCTTCAAGCTTACCTAGTTTTTTTTGTTTCTCAACTTGATATGCCTGTAGTTTTTTTTCGTAGTCTTTAGCCTTTAACTCAAATGCCTCAGGTGCAATAACACTTTGTTGTTCAATCAATTTATTCCGCTCTTCTAACATATTTTTATCAGATTTAATTACTTCTGCTTCTGTTTCTTTTTGGATTTCTTCAAATTGTTTGGTTGCACTTTTAGCAGCCTTAGAATCAGTCAAGATTAAGTTCAAATCAATGATTGCAATAGAAGTGTTAGGGTATGAAGTCTCTGCAAAACTAAAATTACATATGGAAATAGCAAAAGATATTATAAGGGTGGTTATTATTTTTTTATATTTAATCATTAAAAGTTGTATCCTATATCAAAAGAAAATTTATCTGTTACGTCTGTAGACTCGTTAGTTATTGGCTCAGCTAAGACAAAATTTATTGGACCAATTGCACTATCCCAATTTAAATTAATTCCAATTGAGGATCTTACTTTATGTTGATCATCAATTGAACCATATCTATTATCTAAACCCCATACACTTCCAATGTCTAAAAACACTGAACTAGATATATCATATTCTTCAATTGGTAAATCAAAATTTGTTTCAGTAGATATCACATAATAATAGCTCCCCCCAGTAAAAGAGGTGCCGTATAAAGGACCAACTTTACCATATTTAAAGCCTCTTAATTTTTTACCACCAATATTAAACATTGCATCAACTGGAGCATATTTACCACTATATCCATTTATTGATCCAAATTCAGTCTTAATTGCAGCTGTTAGTGTTTTCATGATGGGTACATACTTTTTATAGGTAATTAGATTTTTTAAGTAATTTGAGGTACCACCAACTCCAGCTAAATCTTGATCAATTGTAAATATAGAGCCGCTAGATGGCTTGTATGGGGAGTTTCTATTATCTATACTTAAGTTATACCCAATAATAGAAACAGTGTTTGTACCAGAGAGTAGTGTTTCATAAGTGGTTGCGTCACTATCGGCTTTAGTATCAGTTGTTAATAATGAATATTTTGTTGTAATACGATTAGCTGGTGACAATGGAAACGCTACTGATAAACCAAAACCAATCGTAGAAGTTTCATATTTCACATTATCAAGATCATCGAGCTTACTATAAAAATCTGTTCTAACAGATAAATTTTTATTATTAAAGTAAGGTTCTGTAAATGATATGTCGTATAATGTTGATGTTGATGAAAAGCTAGCTTGAAGTTTTGCTTTTTGCCCTTTTCCTAGAAAGTTATTCTCAGTAAGTCCTGCTGTTAATGTACTACCATTTGTATCACCATATCCGGCACCTAAACTAGCGCTGCCAGTACTTTTTTCTTCCACATTAACATTTAAATCTAATCTATCGTCATCCTCAGTTCTAACTTCTTTGATATCAACTTTGGAGAAAAATTGAAGGGATTGGATTTTATTTTTTGCTGCATCTATAGAATATTTGTTGTAAGCATCGCCTTCACTAAAGTTAAAAGTTCTTCTGATAACTTTATCGGTTGTTCTGGTATTTCCATTGATATTAATTCTATTAACATAGACTTTGGGACCTTCATTTATACTAAATATAATATCAACAGTTTTTGTTTTATTGTTAATAGTCATTTTTGGATCAATTTCAATAAAGGTAAACCCAAAGGCTGCTGCTGCATCTTTTATATAGTCAGTCCCCTCTTTCACTACCTCACTATTAAAAGTCTTACCGATATTATTTGATAATAAATCTTTAATAACATCTGCATCAAGTTTTTTAAGTTTAGTAACTACATCTATATTACCAAAGTTAAATTGCTCACCCTCAGATACAGAAAATATAATTTCAAATTTATTTTTAACCAACTGAGACAGTGAGGATGTAAAAGTAAAATTTACAAAACCGTTTTCATTATAAAATGATTTAATTAGCTCCTTGTCATATTCAATTCTATCTGGATCGTAAGTATTATCAGAGCTCCAAAATTTCAAGAGAGATGATCTTTTGGTTGACATAATTCTTCTAATTTCAGTATCCGTAAAAACTTCATTACCAATAATAGATATTTTTGAAACCTTAAGAACATCGGCTTCATCAATCTTAAATATTAAATTAATTCTATTGTTATCCAATAGTTCAACAGAGGGATCTATTTGAGCAGAAAGTCTACCAGATCTTTGATACAACTCTAAGAGACGTTTTACGTCATCCTTAACTTTACTTCTAGAAAAAACTGATCGCTCGGTTAGTTTTATTTCACTTATTAAGTCTTCATCTTTTTTACTTTTATTTCCCTCAAAGAGAACCAAATTAATTGTAGGGTTTTCTTTTAGTGTTATAGTTAGTATATTCTTATCATAGGATGATCGCACATCTGAAAAAAGCTGAGTACTATAAAGGTTTTTAATAGCATCATTGCTCAAACTATCACTATAAACTGAACCAATGCTTATATTTAAGTATGAAAGACTAGTTTCTACACTTATTCTTTGAAGGCCATTAAATTTAATGTCTTGAATAGTATTGTTTTCATTTTCAGCAAATGCAAAATTACAAAATGATATAAATAAAATTAAAAATTTAAATAACTTAATCATAACTATTTATACATATTTTTTCTATTTTAATCATCTACTAAATATTTTAAAAATATTGGCATTATCAATATAGTCCTTAACAATCCCAAATGATTCAAAGATATTAGAAATAGTAGGATTCAGTATATTATTCCCATCAGATAAAAATTTTTCCATAACTATCTCAGAATTTATTACAATTTCAGTGAAGCAAATTTTATATTCGATAAATTGATTTACCATTAATTCATTTGAATAATTTAATACTGAAGGCATTAAGCCTCCATGTTTAAGTGCAGATTTTGCTAAATTAATCGCTCTAAATTTTAACTCATCAATTTCATAAAAATTTAGTGTACTAATTTTCTTTAAATCCAAATCAAAATTATTCGATCTGACATCATTGTTTGGAAAAAGTATACTTGAGATAGAAATTTGCATATTAGGTGCGCTTAAGAATGCATGTGATGAGTTATCCTTAAAATTAATTATTCCATGTATTATTGATTCAGGATGAATTAGTGCATCAATCTTATCTTCATTAAAGTCAAAAAGATTACAAGCTTCAATAATTTCTAGCCCTTTATTCATTAGCGTAGATGAATCAACTGAAATTTTTTCTCCCATCGACCACTGTGGATGGGTAACAGCTTTTTGGGGAGTAATTTTTCTTAATTCGGTTTCAGTATAATTATAAAAATGACCTCCACTAGCAGTTATTATATAATTATTTATAGAGCTAGTATTTTTACCATAACAAAGTTGATAGATTGCATTATGTTCTGAATCTAAAGGAATAAGTTTTGTTGAAGAACTTTTAATCTTATCCATAAATAATTTTCCCGCACAAACAATGCATTCTTTATTTGCAAGGCCAAGGACCTTTCCAGATTCGGCAAGATTTAATGATAAGTTCAACGCATCTGAGCCTGCTATTGCAAATATTATTATATCAACAGCTTGTTCTGTAATCATATTGTGAAATTCATTTATGCCTTCATATAACTCAAAATTAATTAAAGTATTTCGATATTTATTTATTGAATCTGTATCTGCAATACCAATATTTTTACAATTAAACTCAGCAGCTAGTAATTTTAATTTTTCAATATTATTATTACAAGTTAATCCGATGATGTTAAAATCATCTAAATTATTTCTGATTAATTCCAACGTAGAATCCCCTATAGATCCAGTTGCTCCATATATTATAATATTTTTCTTAGGCATATAGTGATATTAAATTTATGTTTAAAAGTGTGATAATAAAATGAATGAAAAATATAAATATAAATGCATCCATCCTATCTAGTATGCCACCGTGACCTGGCAAAAGATTGCTCATGTCTTTTATATTAAACTTTCGCTTTAAATATGATTCCAAGGCATCACCTAAAAATGCAAAAACACCTATACAAAAAGTATAAAAAATAATCGTATAATCAAACATGCTATTATATTCTAATGTAATAAATGAAATGAATAACAGGGCTATAAAACCAGTTATTAAGCCACTATAAGTTTTATTTGGACTGATTTTTGGGATTAGTTTTTTACCACCTATAAGTTTTCCTCCAATTAAGCTGAAGCTGTCAAAAATCCATATTGATGCAATTATATAATATAAATAGTTAATAATATTTACTCCATAAATAATTCTTAAAAAGATAAAATGAAAAATAGAAATAACAATTAAAATATTAATAATAAAATTTAAATAATACTTGTCTGATACCTTGAAAGAAATATTAATTTCTAAAATCATCAAGGATAACAAAAGAAGAAAAAATAAAATAAATAAAATCCCACCATAATGAATAAAAATAATAAAACATGCTACGAATAAAATTCCTGAAAAAATTCGTAAAAACAAATTTCTGTCAAAAAAAATTTTCATCAGTCTAATCATTTTCCAAAATTTCTTTTCCTTATATTAAAGGCATTTATAATTTTATGCAGATTAAATATTTTAAAATCTGGCCAGAGTGTTTTTACAAAGAATAATTCTGAGTATGCTGACTGCCATAATAGAAAGTTACTAAGCCTTATGTCACCACCTGTTCTTATAATAATTTCTGGATCAGGTAATTTGGGGTTGTAAAATAATTTAGAAAAGTTCTTTTCACTTATTTCAGATTTTATTTTTTTTTGTTTATTTATAGCGTCAATAATTTCTGATCTACCACCATAATTAAATGCTAAATTTAAAATTAAACCATTATTATTATTTGTAATTTTTATTGTTTCATTAATTATACCAAGTGTTTTTTTTGGTATTTTTTTAGTTCTACCTAAATGATTAATAGAAATGTTTTCAATTAATGCAAGATTTTGAAAAGCTTTATATGTGCTTTCAATTAATTCAAACAAAGCCCTTACTTCAGATAACGGCCTTAACCAATTTTCGGTAGAAAAAACATATAGTGTTAGGTTTTTTGTTAAATTTTGATTTGAAGTTTTTTTAATTAAATCTATAGCATTTTCAATCCCAGCTTTATGGCCTTCTTTTTTTGACAAGGAGTGTTTTTTAGCCCACCTACCATTACCATCCATGATAATTGCAATGTGATTAAATTGGGGAGTTTTTTTACTTAATATCATTGATCTTTAAACTTTAGAAAGATCGTCTTCCTTGCTTAAGACCATGGTATCAATTTCTTTGATATGTACAGAAGTGATATTTTCTATGTCTGATTGCAACTTTTTAGAATCGTCCTCGCCAATCTCCTTATCTTTTTCCATCTTTTTAAATTGCTCAATACCATCTCTTCTAATGTTTCTGATCGCTACTTTTGAAGCCTCACCAATTTTTTTTGCCAATTTAATATATTCAAGCTTTCTTTCCTCAGTTAACTGTGGCAATGGTAATCTTATTAAGGTGCCTTCTAAAGATGGATTGATGCCTAGATCTGATTCTCTAATTGCTTTTTCAACAGCGGCAACATTATTTTGATCCCATACATCAACATTAATTAACCTAGGCTCTGGTGTGGTGATGTTTCCAATTTGATTGATTGGCATTTTAGATCCATATACATCAACTTTTATTGTATCGAGCATTGAAGGTGATGCTCTTCCTGCCCTAATGCCATTCATCTCTGATTTTAAGCTTGTTAGAGTTGAGTCCATTCTTTGGTTAATTTCAGTTTTAATTTGATCAGACACTAGCTTGAAATTTCTGTAAATTTATTTTTTTTAGAATATGTTTTCACTAAACAGTTTTTCTCAGCTATAGAAAAAACAATAATTGGAATATTATTATCTTGTGCAACAGTTATTGCGGATGAATCCATTACTTTCAAACCTTCATTTAAATATTTCTTATAGGTAATTTTATCATATTTTTTTGCATTTTTATATTTTTTAGGGTCCTTATTGTATATTCCATCTACTTGAGTTGCTTTATAAATAGCACTACAACTTAGTTCTGCCGCACGCAGTGCTGCAGCTGTGTCAGTAGAAAAATATGGATTACCGGTGCCAGCAGCACATATTACAACCCTATTTTTCTCCATATGTCTTATTGCCCTTCTTCTAATATATGTTTCACAAATAGAATGGATTGGAAGAGCTGACATTACACGAGTATCAACATTAATTTTTTCTAAAGCATTTTGCAGCGCTAATGAGTTTAAGACAGTTGCAAGCATACCCATATAGTCTGCTTGAGCCCTATCCATACCTTCAGAAGATGCTGATAGGCCACGAAAAATATTGCCACCACCAATAACTAAACAAATATCAATATTTTTTTTAGATAGATTTTTTATATCATTAGCAATTCTATCAACAACAGAGAGCTTGATACCGTAGTTATCATCACCCATTAAAGCTTCACCAGAAATTTTTAAAAGTATCCGGTTTGATTTTTTAATGGTCATTAAAATTTACTGTCCTAATTCGTATCGAGTGAATGATGAGATTGTTAGTTTAGCATTATTATCCTTACCATAATTATCCAAGAAATCAGATATCGTTAGATTTGGATCAATAACATATTTCTGATTAAGTAATACAACCTCCTCAAAAAATTTTCTCATTTTACCTGCAAGCATTTTTTCAATGATGTCTTCAGATTTGCCTGTTTCTTTTAATTGTTCTTTAATTATATTGGTTTCATTGGTAATAATTTCAGCATCCAGGGAAGATTCATCTAGTGCTTTGGGTCCAGTAGCCGCAATATGCATACAAATATTTTTTCCAACAGTAGCTAAATCAATTGCTGGATCAGCCTTTAAATTCAATAATACACCAATTTTACCAAGATTGTCTCCTAATGAGTTATGTACGTAAGTTGAAACATTCCCCTCAACAAATTCTGATCTCTTAAATACAATATTTTCTCCAATGACACCTATTGCATCACTTATTATTCCATCAATTTCGACTTTAACTGAATCAATGTTTGATTTAGCATTCAACACAATTTCGGTTATCTTTTTAACCAATGCATGAAAATCTTTATTTCTAGAAACGAAATCAGTCTCTGAATTAATTTCAACTATAGCTGTACCGCTTTCATTACTCATAATTGAAACAAGACCTTCGTTGGCCTCTCTGGTTGATTTTTTTTGAGCTTTTGCAATACCTTTTTCTCTTAGCCACTGAAATGCCAAGTCAAGATCTGCATTACATTCTGCTAGTGCGGTCTTACAATCCATCATACCTGCACCTGACATTTTTCTAAGGTCTTGTACTTGCTGTGCTGTAACTGTGCTCATTAATATTATTCTCCTTTAATAATTGTTTCTTCTTTATTTGAAGATTCAATTTTAACATTCTCGCTAGATTTAGCTGGTTCTTTTTCGAAAGAAACTTCACCAGATATATTATTAATCGCCTCTTTAATAAGTCTACAATAAAGATTTATTGATTTTCTAGAATCATCATTACCTGGAATTGGAAAATCAATTAGATCGGGATTACAATTTGTATCTAGAATAGCTACAATTGGAATTCTTAAAGTTCTAGCTTCAGCAATAGCGATATGTTCTAATTTTGTATCGATAACAAAAATTAAATCAGGCGCTTTTTGCATTTCACTAATCCCACTTAACGATTTAACCAGCTTAATATGTTTATTTGTAAGTTTTAAAAGTTCCTTTTTGGTAAACTCATTTTTTGGATTAGTTTTTAAAATCTCAATTTCTTTCATTTTAGTAATTGATTTTTGAATAGTTTGATAATTTGTCATCATACCACCAAGCCACCTGTGATTGACAAAATATTGATTTGTTTCTTTTGCTAAATCAGCTACCTGAAGTGCAGCTTGCTTTTTAGTTGCAACAAAAAGTATTTTTCCACCTTTTGCTACTGTAGTTTGAATTTTTTCTAAAGCTGACGCAAGCATACCCATTGTTTGGGTAAGATCAATAATATGAACATTTTCACGTGTACTGTGAATATACTGTTCCATTTTAGGGTTCCATTTTTGAGTCTTGTGACCAAAATGTACGCCAGATTCTATAAGTTCTTTAAGATTAAAGTTAGGTATTTCCATAATGTATTCTCCGGTTATCCTCGCACAGCATTTACACCCTTTCGGGACCGGACAGCCTAAGCTATCGCCATGTGATTTATGGTGTATCGTGTAACTGATTAAGAGACTTAATTCAATGACTTTTTAATAAAGATTAGCACTTATAATCTCAGGTATTTTTCTTATATTTTCAGCCAAAATATCATTTATAGAATACTTGCCAGGTAACTTAATTTTTTGATCATTAAAGCAAATTATAATAGTGCCTTGGCCACTAGTTATATCGAGCTCTTTTATGGCTTGTACTGCTGCAATAGAACTGGTTGTAATCATTAAATTATTTTTTATAATTAGATTTTTTACTGAAGATTCAAATTTAACAATCTCATCTAAATGGTAAACTTTTTTGATTTCTACTCTTATTTGTCCATTATCATCTGTAAAGTTTGCACCTAACACGTAAGACTGACCTATTATTAGCATGTCTCTGTATTTTCTTAAGTTGGCTTCAAAAATAATACCCTCATATATAGAGCTCGTATCTGAAAAATTTAAAAATGCATAAGCGTTACCACGTGCCGATCTTTTTTCTTTCTTAACCAACAAAGTGCCTGCTATAAGTATATTTTTATTACTATGAAGTTGAGTGTTTTTATATACCGAATCATACTCACGAACATTATTTTGCATTAAACTTTCCTTGTAGGCACCTAGTGGATGACCAGAAAAATAAAAGCCAACTAACTGAAACTCTTTAATCAGCTTTGTTGCTTGGTCCCAATCATCAGATTTTAAAAAAACATATTTAAATTTCTCAGTATTGCCAAATATATCACCTTGATTATTATCAGATCGTAAGTTGAAATCTTTTATTGATTTAACAATTTCATTTGATTGATTGAATATATCTGATCTTTTAACTTTCAAGTTATCAAATGCACCAGCACATGCTAATGCTTCAATAGTTTTCTTGTTAGTAACAGAGGAACTGACACGACCTAAAAAGTCATCAAAAGATGTAAAGAGTCCATTTTTTTTACGCTCTTCGATAAGTTCATTCATTGATTCAATTCCAACATTCTTTATTGCCCCAAGAGCATACTTAATACCATTATTCTCTATGGTGAAGTGAGTATCAGAGTTATTAATATCTGGTGGATATAGTTTGATTTGCATTCTTGATAATTCTTGCTGAAAAATAGCTAGTTTATCTGTATTATTTATGTCCAAAGTCATTGATGCGGCAAAAAACTCAAGTGGATAATGTGTTTTTAGGTATGCTGTTTGATAAGAAATAACCGCATATGCAGCTGCATGGCTTTTATTAAAACCATAGTTTGCAAATTTTGCTAAGAGATCGAATATATCTTGTGCATCATTATCATTAATTTTATTTTCCTTACACCCATTAACAAAACGTTTTCTTTGATCGCGCATTTCTTTTTGAATTTTCTTGCCCATTGCTCTACGCAATAAGTCAGCCTCACCATCTGTGTATCCGGACAATTCTCTTGCGGCCCCCATTACTTGTTCTTGATAAACTATTACACCATATGTTTCTTTTAATATTTCTTCTAATTTAGGGTGAGCATATTCTATTTTTTCTCTACCGTGCTTTCTTTCAATGTATGTGGGTATATTTTGCATTGGCCCAGGCCTATATAGTGCAACTAAAGCAATAATATCTTCTAATTTATCTGGCAATAGTTGCCTTAACGTTTCCTGCATACCGGGACTCTCAAGCTGAAAAATTCCAGTTGTCTCTCCACTGCTCAAAAATTCAAAAGTCTTAGGGTCTTTAGTGTCAATTTTATTTAAATCAAAATCAACGCCTTGAGAAATAATCAATTTTAAACAATTATCGATTAAAGTTAGAGTTTTTAGTCCTAAAAAATCAAATTTAACTAGTCCCGCCATCTCAACATGCTTCATATCAAATTGTGTTAAGAATGTTTTAGTGTCAGGATCACTATAGAGCGGAACACTCTTAAAAATCTCTTCTTTTGATATGACTACACCAGCAGCATGCACTGATGTATGGCGTTTAAGTCCTTCAAGCTTTAATGCAATATCTAGTAATTTTTTTACCTTATTGTCATTCTCAGCTTCCTCAGACATCTTAGGCTCATTGTCGATTGCCTGCTGCAGAGTTAATGGATTCGATGGATCAAATGGGATAAGTTTAGTTAGATAATCAACTTGGCCATAAGGTATACCAAGAACTCTACCAACATCTCTCAAAACAGCCCGAGCTTGTAATTTACCAAAAGTAATAATTTGAGCAACTTGGTTTTTTCCATATTTATCAGAAACATAGTTAATTACCTCATCTCTTCTATCTCTACAAAAATCAATATCAAAATCAGGCATTGAAACACGCTCTGGATTAAGAAATCTTTCAAAAATTAAGCCAAATTTAATAGGATCAACATCAGTTATATTTAAGACCCACGCTACAAGCGATCCAGCACCAGAACCTCTTCCAGGTCCAACAGGAATATCATTTTCTTTAGACCACTTAATAAAGTCAGCCACAATTAAAAAATATCCTGAATATTTCATATTGATAATAATATCTAATTCTTTTTCTAAGCGTACTTGATATTCATTTGTAATATTTATTTTTTCATCAGTAATATTTTCCAGTTCAAATTTAAAATCTAATCTTTTTATAAGAGCTGTTTGTGCATTTTCCTTTAAAATGTCATTTTCAGATTTTTCTTTGGTGGAAAAATTAGGTAATGTAGGAACGGTAGGTATTGGACGATATGAACATCGCTTTGCAATTTCTAGCGTATTGCTTATTGCCTCAGGTAAATCGAAAAACATAGCTATCATTTCACTGGTTGATTTAAAATATCCTTCAGTAGGAAATTTATTCCTATTTTCTTGTGATAAATATTCTTTTTTATCGATGCACAGTAGTACTTCATGAGCATTGTAATAGTCTGGACTTTCAAAGCACACTTCATTTGTTGCAACCAATGGAATTGAGTTATCGTATGAAAGTTTTAGTAAGGCTTTTTCAGTTTTTTCTTGTATATGAGCTCCTATTCTTTGTATTTCTATATAAACATTTTCATTAAATTCATTTCTAATATTCTCAATCAAGCTGTTAGCCCAATCTTTTTTTTTGTGAAAGAGCAAGTTATTAAAAATATTTCCATAGCCGCCTGTAAGTAAAATTAGTCCTTCTTTATATTGATATAGCTGCTCCAAGGTTATGAAGGCATTATCAGAAGAATGGTGAGTATAGGAAATAGAATTCAAATATAGTAGATTCTGATAACCATCATTATTTTTTGACAAGAGGTTAATATAAAAATATTTATCACCTTCAATTTCAGAGTTGATAACAAATTGACTAGGAGTTTTAATTTTAATTTTTGCTCCTATGATAGGTTGAATTCCAGCTTTAGATATTGTTTCAGAAAATTCTAAGGCACCAAACAAGTTATTGTTATCCGTAACTGCAATAGCAGGCATATTGTTGCCCACACATAAATCAGCAATCTTTTGTATCGTCAAGGCTCCTTCAGATAGCGAGTAATCACTTTTAGTATTTAGATGAACAAAATTATTCATTAAGAGTATTTAATTCTAATTTTTTATTTGCCAATCCAGCAAGCTCTAGATTATGTGTAGCCATAACGACTGCACATGAATTTTTTTCTAAATAGTTTAAAAAATATTGAAATACGTTTTTAGAAGTAGCCTTATCTAAATTTCCTGTTGGTTCATCAGCTATAACTACATCTGGCTTATTTATTAAAGCTCTTGCTATTGCTACTCTCTGCTGTTCACCCCCAGAAAGATCTTTAGGAGTATGTTTCAAGCGATGTCCTAAGCCAAAATCTATTAGCATCGACTCACTCTCTTGATACGAATCTTTTCTGTTTTTTCCAGATAAAATTAATGGTAATGCAACATTTTCAACTGCATTAAATTCATCAAACAGATTATTAGATTGGTAAACAAAGCCAAGACTATTCATTCGGATTTTATTTTTTTCAGTTTCATGTAGGTCTTTTGTGTTTTTACCAAAATGTCTAATATCCCCAAAATCAAAATTATCTATCAAACCCAATATATTTAATAAAGTCGTTTTGCCTGAGCCAGATGGGCCCGTTATAGAAAGAAAGTCACCTTCGTTTAATGTCATAGAGAAATTATTTAACACTCCCACTAATTCATCACCTTGTTTATATGATTTAGTAATATTATCTATCTCTATGTAAGTCTTAAGCATTCTTTAATATTCCTTTAATTTCTAAGCGTGATGCTGCATATGAAGGATAAATAGTAGCTAAGATTGATATTAAAATTGAAAAACAAACTATGTATAACACTTGAGATGATTGAATATCTGTAGGAATTTTATCTATGTAATAAAGTTGTGGTGGAAAAAGATTTAATCCAAATTGATTGTTTAAAACACTTCTAATATTTTCAAGATTAATGGTAATAATATACCCAACTAATGTACCTATTATAGTTCCAGAAATACCAACAATAGAACCAACAAGAAGAAATATTCTCATTATTCCCATTCTACTTAAGCCTATGGTCCGCATAATAGCTATTTCTTTGGTTTTGTTTTTAACAAGAATAAAGAGGCTAGTTACAACATTGAAAGCTGCAATTAAAATTATTAAAGACAAAATAATAAACATCACTATTCTTTCAACTTTAAGAGCTTCAAAAAAAGTACTGTTTACCTCTTTCCAGTCTCTAACAAGATAATTTGTTGAGCTAAATTGCTGAGACAGCCTGAGTTTAGTTTCGTCAATATTATTAGGGTTAGACAAGTGAATTTCAATCGTAGTAACCTTATCACCGTTATTGGTTAACGACTGTCCATTTTTCAAAGAAATTAAAGTAAAATTACTATCATACTCACTCATGCCAGAATGAAATATTCCTGAAATTATCAGATCTTTAGTCTTTGGTAGTGATCCAAATGGCGTACTAATTGTTTGTGTTGAATAAAGAGTAACTAAAGAACCTATTTCTAACCCAAGTTTTGTGGCAAGTGTGTCGCCTATGAGTATACAATCGCAATCTAATGGATTGTTACGCACCGTATTAATATTCTCATTAATAATTTTATAGTTACCCAAGATAGATGGGCTAATTGCCTTTACTAAAACACCAGTATTTGTTGAGCCTGCAATCATTAAGGATTGAAAAGTTATATTAGGATCAATAAATTCAATATTCTTATATTGATCAATATCAAGTTTATAATCACTTATACTTTCACCATACTTATTTATATATATATGACCATTAAAACCTATAATTCTTTCTTGTAACTCTATTTTAAATCCATTCATTACTGACATAACAATAATCAGAGTAGCAACACCAATAGTAATTCCAATAAATGAAAACCAGGATATTATTGAAAGCAATCCATCCGAACGCATCGGTTTAAGATATTTTGAGGCAATATATCTTTCAAAGTAATTGAATGGCACAGTTATTTATTTTTAATAAAGTTAACAACATCACTAATATTAATTAGTTTAACGTCACCAGAATTTCGGTATTTAATTTCTACCGTTCCATCTTTAACGCTATTTTTCCCACATATAATTTGTATAGGCAATCCGATTAGATCCATTCGTGAGAATTTAGCTCCTGGACTATCATCTTTATTATCGTACAAGATATCAATACCAGTGTCTTTTAGCTCTAAATAAATTTTCTCACATATTTTAACTGCATCAAAGTCTTTAATTTTTAAATTAATTAATCCTATATCAAAAGGTGTTACTGAATTAGGCCAAATAATTCCGTTCTCATCATGAGATGATTCAATGATAGCTCCTACCAACCTAGAAATGCCTATTCCATAGGAACCCATATGTACTGGTACTGTCTTACCATTTGAGTTAAGCACATTAGCTTTCATTGGCTCTGAATACTTTGTAGCAAAGTTGAATATGTGTCCAACCTCAATACCTTTAGTATGTTTTCTGAATTCCTCAGGAACTTTTAAATTAAAATCATCTTCTGAAAATTTATCATCAGCAACCGAATAAAGGTCTTGGTACGATTCAACAATTGTAGAAAGATCTGAATTATACTGAATATTTTCATCAATATTAGTTAGATTTAAAATACGATTATCAAAATAAATATCACTTTCACCTGTATCAGAGATGATAACAAACTCATGAGACATATCACCACCAATAGGTCCAGTATCAGCTGCCATAGGGATGGCTTTCAGTCCTAGTCTTTCAAAAGTTTTAAGATAGCTAACAAAAAATTTATTATAAGAAGCTCTAGAGCTTTCTTTGTCCAGATCAAATGAGTATGCATCTTTCATTAAAAATTCTCGCCCTCTCATTATACCAAACCTTGGTCTTAGTTCATCTCTAAACTTCCATTGAATGTGATAAAGTAAACTTGGAAGCTCTTTATAAGATCTAACAGTCCTTCTAAAGATATCTGTAACTTGTTCTTCGTTTGTTGGGCCAAATAACATTTCACGACCTTGCCTGTCCTTAATGCGTAACATTTCTTTACCATAATCGTCATATCTACCACTCTCTTTCCATATGTCAGCCGGTTGGATGGTAGGCATTAATATTTCATTAACACCAGCGGCATCCTGCTCTTCGCGAACAATATTTTCAATTTTTTTTAAAACTCTCAAACCAAGTGGTAACCATGAATAGATACCTGAGCTGGATTGACTTAACATTCCTGCTCTTAACATAAGCTTGTGAGAAGCTATCTCGGCATCAGCAGGTGACTCTTTAAGTACAGGTAAAAAATAATCAGTTAACTTCATTCGAATAAAATAAATCTAATATATAAAGTAAAAGACCTTGGTCTTTTAAAAACAAATATATAATAGACCATATTATCGTCGAAAGGATAGTGGTGATCAAAAATTTCTTAAATATTTGTGGATTATTGGGAGCACCAGAGTCATTCCCATCGTTATTGATATTCTTTTCAGCATTATTACTGATATTTAAAGGTAAAATTGTAAAGAGTAAGAGCCACCAAATAAGTAAAAATAAGATAATTGATCCAGCAATACCCAAAATTAAACTTCTTCTAACTCAATAAGGGTGCCATTGCAGCTTTTTGGGTGAAGAAAAACTACAGGTTTGCCATGTGCACCAATTTTTGGTTTTCCAGTTCCTGTAATTACCACCTCATGCTCATTAAGCTTTTCAATTGCTGCGTTAATATCATTAACTTCAATACATATATGGTGCATTCCACCTTTAGGATTTTTAGTTATAAAATTTCCAATTGGTGAATCGTCGCCAAGTTGCTCAAGAAGTTCAATCTTAGTATTTCCAAGATCAATAAAAACAGTGGAGACACCATGATCAGGTTGCTCAACAACTTCTGATACTTTAGCACCAAAAATTTCTTTGTATTGTTTAGCAGCTGCTTTGATATCAGGCACTGCAATTGCTATATGATTTAACTTTCCTAACATACTATTTAGATATGAACTAAGTGGATATTTGTCAAAGGTTTTTTTCTAGTCCTTTTAAAAATAAAGTTTTTAGTGAAACTCTCAAGTTTTTTATTAATTTTTTGATCTTTTTTACTTAAATTATTTGAGTTATCGAAAAAATTATAGATTTCTTCCTCAAGACTATCAATAACATCATCATCTTCATCGTCATAAAGATCAACACCATTGCAAGAAATAACCGGTGGAGATTTTAACTTAAGTTTTTTATCTAACACACAAGTAATATTAAGTGTTCCATTGTGACTCATTCTTATTCTTTCAGATAAATGGTAGCTATCACTTGCTACTAATTTATTTCCATCGAAGTATAACCTACCAGCAATACATTGATCAATAACCTCTGGTTCGCCAGGGGCTAATCTTAAAATATCACCATTCATAATCAACGTCGGATGCTTAACACCAAGTTCTTTAGCAAGCTCAGAATGTCGCTTTAAATGTCTGTGTTCACCATGAACTGGGACTGAAATTTCAGGGTCTATCCAGTTATACATATCAGTAACTTCATCTTCACAAGGGTGTCCAGATACGTGTATATCTGAATCATACTCAGTAATAACATTAACATTCATCTCAGATAATTTATTAAACATTCCGTATAATTTTTTCTCATTACCAGGAATTATTTTTGAAGAAAAAATAACTGTGTCATCTTTATCAATTTCTACTCCATGAAAATCATTGTTTGCAATTCTCATCATGGCACCTCTCGGCTCGCCTTGGCTACCAGTACATAGATATAGTAACTCGTGTTTTTTCTTTTTTGACGCTTCTTTTTCACTAAGAATAATATTGATATCTTTTAGTATGCCAACTTCTCTAGCAACAGAAATCATTCGGTGCATTGATCTACCAACAACGACTAAATGACGGTTAGTTTTTTTTGCAGCATAAGCAACAGTCTCTAGTCTAGCAACGTTAGATGCAAATGAAGTTACGAATACTTTATTGTCAATACCTTCAATAACCTTAACTAGATTATCTCTAACCATTGACTCGGATCCAGACCTGCCTTTTGTTAGAACATTAGTAGAGTCACAAACCATTGCTAATATTTTATCTTTATATTTTTCATTAAAGTTCTTAGGGTTTGGGGTTCCAACTAGTGGCTTATGATCAATTTTCCAATCGCCAGTGTGATAAATTGTTCCAAGGGCTGTTTTGATGAATAGTGAATTTGGCTCAGGAATAGAATGCGCTAAAGTAGAAAGCTGAATGTTAAATGCACCGATATCGAGTGATGAATCAAGATCAACAATATTTAAAAAACCCTCAAGGTCAACACCTCGCTCTTCAAATTTAAGTTTAATAATGCATGCCGTAAATGGTGTTGCATAAATCTGACATTGTAAGTCAGGCCATAAATAAGCAAGTGCACCAACATGATCCTCATGTGCATGCGTAATAAATATACCAGCTAAATTATCTCTTCGTTCAACAATAAATGAATGGTCAGCCATAATAACATCAATACCAGGTAAGCTATCATCGCCAAAAGTTATACCTACATCGACAAGAAGCCATTCCATGTCTTCAATGTCAGGTCCATATCCGTAGAGATTCATATTCATCCCTATTTCACCAGTGCCACCAAGTGGTAAAAACACGAGTTGATTATTATTATTTTTGGTCATTAATTTTTCTATTTATTTGATAGAGCCCTTTTAAGGTAAGATCGTCATTAAAGTAATTTATTTCTTTAATATCTTCTTTAAATATATGTGAAAGACCACCGGTGCCAACTACGATACAGTCAGGAATTTCCATTTCAATTTTAATTTTAGATATTAAGCCCTCAACAAGGCTTACATAGCCCCAATATATACCTGATTCAATGGCGCTCTTTGTGCTTGTACCTATAATTTTTGATACCCTTTTTAACTCTATTAATGGCAATTGCGCAGTTTCAATATTAAGAGATTTAATGGATAATTTTATACCAGGACAGATTAGCCCGCCTTTATAGACACCAATAGAATCAATGATATCAAATGTTGTTGCCGTTCCAAAGTCAATAACGATTAAAGAAGTCTTGTATTCATTAAATGCAGCAAAAGAATTTACGATACGATCCGCTCCAAGCTCTTCAGGTTTATCCAGTTCAACTTTCATTCCAATGATAGTATCTGTAGATTTAATAATATTAAAATTAATTGATTTACTCTCAAGCATAATAACAATAATTTTAAGCACTTGTGGTACAACAGATGCAATTATTGCTGTGTTGTCAGATATTATAGAAAGTTTTTTAATTAAACTTAATAGCTGTAATTGTGCGTTACTTTTATCAACAAGGATTTTGGAAGTTTCAATTCTTGTTTGTCTTAATATGCTGCCATCATCATCGATTTCACCAACTAATACGTTTGTATTTCCAATATCAAAAGCTATTAACATTTAATCTCTCACTATTTTAATTTCACCAGAACTTAGATTTATTAACTGGCTATTACAATCTCTAATTATAATTTGATAATCATTAGAAATATTTAAAAACACACCCTCACCTGTAATTGCACCAGACATATATTTAATATTTTTATTAATACTCCAGGCGTTGGAAAGCATTGTTTTTTTAAGCACAGAAAGACTATCTCTGGAAAAAGACTTAAGTTTTTTTTCAATAATTTCTTTAAATTTTAAAAAAACTTCATTTCTTGTAACTTTTCTTTCTAGATACCTATTGATAAAAGAAGTTTTGTAAATATCAATGTTAGGAGCGTTAACAATATTTATACCAACACCGATTATTGAATATTTTTTTGTGCTAGTTATTATATTTTCGATTAAAGCTCCTGAAATTTTTGCATCATCGATAAGTATGTCATTAGGCCATTTAATCTTAAGATTTTTATTTTCCTTAATATAAAAAATTAAGGTCTCATGTATAGATACTGCAACTAAACATGAAAGCATGGGTAAGATTTCTAGTTCCCATGTAATTGGATATATTAGAGAGCAAAATAAATTACCTTCATCAGATATCCAAGTGGAGCCCATTCTGCCCCTTCCAGAGTCTTGTTTGTCTGCGAGAATCCAAGATGCTGCATTTGTATTGCTGGAAGATAGATATCTCTGAGCCTCTGAATTAGTGCTATCAAGTGATTCATAAAGCCTAACACCCATGTATGGCTCAGTATAATTATAGGAATTCATCTTTTAATAAAATGCATTTGCTGCATAGTTTGCGATATTAATTAGCGGTAATGGATATAAGCAAAATAAAATTATAAGAAATGCTGAGGGATGTATAAGTAAGTGTAGGGATTTATGATTAAAACCATCAAATGAATGTTTTTCTTCATCAAAATAAATTACCTTTATAATTCTTAAGTAGTAAAAAGCACCAACTACACTCGCTAAAATACCAATTATTGCTAATAACATTAGGTTGCTTTCTATTGCAGCGATAAAAATATAAAATTTCCCAAAGAACCCTGCTAATGGAGGTATGCCAGCCAATGAAAACATAAAGACAGTGATAATAACTGAATAATAAGGATGATTTTTATACAGACCCGAGAGGTCAGAAATATTTTCGTAATGCTCTCCTTTATATTTCATACTTAAGATAAAAGAAAAAACACCTATATTCATAACTAAATAGATAGATAGGTAAATCACAATAGAGCTAATTCCCTGTTCTGTTCCACATGCTAGGCCTATTAAAGCATAGCCAACATGACCTATAGAGCTATAAGCCATGAGTCTTTTTATGTTAGTTTGAGCGATTGCAGCAAATGCAGCAAATACCATTGATGCTATTGATAAAAATATAATAATCTGCTGCCACTCAAAAGCAACATCACTAAAGCCAACAATCAAAAATCTTACTGCTACAGCAATAGCTGCTACTTTTGGTGCCATGGCAAAAAATGCTGTAACTGGAGTTGGTGCTCCTTCATAAACATCTGGTGTCCACATGTGAAATGGAACAGCTGAAACTTTAAAGGCAAGTCCAGAAGTAACAAATACAATTCCAATAATTAAACCTATATTACCTGGTGCAACAGTTGTTGATATTAAGTTTAAATTAGTATTCCCAGTAAATCCGTAAATATAAGATAGACCAAAAAGCAATAACCCAGATGATAAGGCTCCTAATAAAAAATACTTAAGTCCAGCCTCAGATGAAGCTAAGTGATTACGATTTAAAGAAGCTAGCACATACAATGTCAGGCTTTGAAGTTCTAAGCCTATGAAAATTGCAATAAGGTCATTAGCAGAAGCCATCACTAACATACCAATGGTCGCTAATAGAATTAATATAGGAAACTCATAAAGATCAATATTTAAGTCTTTACGAGATGAATGGTACATTATTATTGAAGCCAAAGATCCTAACAAAATAAGAATTTTTATTACTTTACTAAACTCATCATTAACTAAGCTATTATTAAAAGCTGTTCCAATAGGCTGATAAATGACAAAAACAATTGCTAATATAAGGGTGACTACTGCAAGGTTAATTATTAATTTTATATTCTTTATAAACAGGCCAAGAAGAAGTAGGAAAATAGCTGAAATAAAAATACTTATTTCAGGTAATATTGGTAAAAAAATATTCATTTAATGTTCACTTTCAATTTGAGTAATAGATTCTGTTAAATTTATGTCATTAGAAATATTTGAAATAAGGTTTATTGTTGCAGGCTCTATAATATCAATCAGTGGTTGGGGATAAAAGCCAAAAAAAATAGTCAAAAAAGCTAATGGAAATAAAATAATTATCTCACGTTTAGATAGATCCAAAATATCTTGTAAATCTTCCTTTACCAGACTCCCAAAGACCACCTTTCGATAAAGCCAAAGTGAATAAGTGGCCGCCAAAACAACTCCTGTAGTTGCAAATACAGCAAAATATGTGTTCACACTAAATACCGCTAATAGAACTAAAAACTCCCCAATAAAGCCACTAGTTCCAGGAAGGCCTATGCTCCCCATTATAAATATCATAAATACAAATGCATATACTGGCATTCTATTTACAAGACCTCCATAGCGGTCAATTTCACGTGTATGAATTCGATCGTAAACAATGCCAACACATAAGAATAATGCAGCCGATACAATACCATGACTTATCATTTGAATCATTGCACCTTCAATCCCTTGAATTGTAAATGTGAATATGCCTAGAGTTACAAACCCCATATGAGCTACAGATGAATATGCAATTAACTTCTTCATATCTTTTTGGACAAGGGCTATAAGCGATGCGTAAATAATTGCTATAATGCTCAGGGTGAAAATAAGTGGGGCAAAATAACTTGAAGCAACTGGAAAAAGACCTAAAGAAAACCTTATAAACCCATAACCAGCCATTTTTAATAAAACACCAGCAAGTATCACAGAGCCGGCTGTAGGAGCTTCAACATGTGCATCGGGTAACCATGTGTGTACCGGCCACATGGGTATCTTAACGGCAAATGATGCAAAGAAAGCAAGCCAGAATATATATTGCAATGAATGGTCAAGATCATAATCTAACAAATAGACAATATCTGTTGTTCCAGTGTCCATATAGATTGCAATGATAGCTAATAACATGAATACAGATCCTGCAAGGGTAAATAAGAAGAACTTAAATGTTGAATAAACCCTACGATCTCCACCCCAAATACCTATAATTAAAAACATAGGTATCAATCCACCTTCAAAAAATAAATAGAACAGGACTAAATCTAATGAGCAGAATACTCCGATCATTAAAGTTTCCAGTATTAAGAAAGCAATTAGATACTCTTTTATAGAATGTTTAATACTTTCATAACTAGCAAGGATACAAATTGGCATTAGAAAAGTAGTAAGAATAATTAGAAGTATTGAAATTCCATCAATACCAATATGATAGCTAATTCCACTATTGATCCAAAAATAATTTTCAACAAATTGAAAGTCAACATTACTTTGATCAAAGTTAATTAACATTACAATAGAAATAACAAAGTTAAGTGTGCTGACCCATAGTGCAGTTTGCTTTAAGTTTCTTTCGCCGCCAGAACTTTTAGAGTTAATAATACTAAGCAAAAGAACGCCTAATAAAGGAAGGAAAATAATTATACTTAAAATAGGCAGATCAGACATTAAATACCTTTATAAATAAAATAAGTTATAAATATGGATACGCCTATTAAAATTGCAAATGCATAATGATAGATATATCCAGATTGAATTTTTTTAGCTCTTAATGATAAATTAAGAACAAGTTTTGAAATACCATCAGGTCCAAAACCATCAATTATGTAGCCATCGATTTGCTTCCATAAAAAAAGACCAGTTGCTCTTGCAGGCTTAACAAAAATAAAGTTATAAATTTCATCAAAGTACCATTTATTCAATAAAAAATTATATAATGGACCATTAAGTTTTGCTAAGTCATGAGGCAGTTGTTTATTTTTTAAATACATATACCACGCTAAAAAGAAGCCTATAAAACCTAGTAGCATTGGTGCATAGTAAATTAAAAATGGTATATCGTGATGATCTGCATGATGAAGTGCAATTGAATGCCCCCAAAATAATTCACTACTTGAACCAATAAAATAATTTTTAAATAAATAGCCTGAAAATAATGCACCAATAGCAAGCACAATTAAAGGAACTAGCATTATAGCTGGAGATTCATGAACTTTACTTAAGTTGTCTTCATCAATACGGCTTTTTCCATTAAATGTTAGAAACATTAATCTCCATGAATAAAAAGAAGTCATTACAACCCCAAGTAATCCAACTATAAAAGCATAAGAAGAAAACCCAGAGCTTGCTAAATAGGCAGATTCAATAATTGCATCTTTTGAGTAATAACCTGCAGTAAAAGGAAAGCCCATTAAAGATATTGTGCCAATAATCATCAAGATGTGTGTAAGAGGTATGTAAGTACTTAAGCCACCCATTTTTCTGATATCTTGTTCATCGTTAACAGCATGAATAACAGAACCGGCACCAAGGAATAATAAAGCTTTGAAGAATGCGTGCGTGAACAAATGGAACATGGCTGCTCCGTAAGCACCCACTCCAACTGCAAAAAACATATAGCCTAATTGACTGCATGTTGAGTAAGCAATTACACGTTTAATATCATTTTGAACAAGACCTACCGAAGCAGCAAATATAGCCGTAGAGGCACCTATTAAAGTAATAAAGCTTAAAACATCGGGCGCTAGATCATACATAGGTGAGCAACGGACTACTAAAAATACACCTGCTGTAACCATTGTAGCTGCATGAATTAATGCGGATACTGGTGTCGGACCTTCCATTGCATCAGGAAGCCAAGTGTGTAAAAAAATTTGTGCCGACTTGCCCATCGCACCTATAAAGAGTAAGAAACAAATCAAGTTGATACTGCCAAATTGATAACCAAAGAAATTTATAGTATCAGAAATATTAGATGTTCCGGCGGCTAAGGCTTCAGCCTTACTAAATACCACTTGATAATCAAGTGAGCCAAATAAGTAAAATATTGCAAATATTCCTAAAGCTAAACCAAAATCACCAATACGATTAACAACAAAGGCTTTAATTGATGCGGCATTGGCAGTAGGTTTTTTATACCAAAAACCAATTAATAAATAAGAAGCAAGACCAACACCTTCCCAGCCAAAAAATAATTGTAAAAAATTATCAGCAGTAACAAGTGCGAGCATTGTAAATGTGAATAATGATAAGTAAGCCATAAATCTTGGCTTAGAACTATCATGACTCATATAGCCAATTGAGTAAATATGAACCAATGCTGAAACTGAGGTAATAACAACCAACATAATTCTAGTAACAGGGTCAACATAAATTGCCCAACTAACAACTAGAGAGCCTACTGCAATCCAATCAAATAATTTAATGTGCACTACTTTGGCATCTACAATATTTATCGTAAAAGCATATATAGAATATAGTGCTGCAACACTTACTAATGTGGCAGTAAGTATTTGAGCCACCTTATCACTCGCTGGATTATTTTTTACAAAAGAAAGCAATCCAGCAATAAAAAAACCAAGTAAAGGTAAAAAGACTATTGCGTGATACATTGTAACTTGCTACCCCTTAAGACTGTTAATATTTTCAATTTCAACATTACCTGCATTCCTATTGTATACTACTAAGATTGCTAGTCCGATTGCAGCCTCTGCAGCAGCAACCGTAAGTACAAATAATGCGAATATTTGGCCAGTTAAATCGCCAAGAAAATATGAAAAAGAAACTAGATTAATATTTACTGCAAGTAAAATTAACTCAATGGACATCAATATAACAATCACATTCTTGCGATTAAGAAAAATTCCAATAACGCCGATACTAAATATTAAGCTAGATAAAATAAGAAATTGTTCCAATTGAATCATTAAATATCTATACCCTCTCCAGATGCAACTTCTTTGAGTTCGGTGCTTGATGCATCGCGATCTAATTGATTCACAATTATCTGCCTTCTAACACCAGTTCTTTCTCGTAAAGTAAGAACAATTGAACCAATCATGGCTACAAGTAAAATTATCCCTGATAGTTGGAAGTAAAGTATATAATCAGTATAAAGCACAGAACCTAACGCTTGAGTGTTAGTCATTTCTGAGAAATTGCTAAAAGGATTTGCCAAGATCTGAATATTAGCTAAATCTAAATTAGTATTAATTAAAACAATTATTAATTCACAAATAAATACAATACCAATGAAGAGGCCAAATGGCATATATTGTAATAAATTGTCTTTCTCTCTGCTTAAATTGAAATCTAGCATCATGACAACAAATAAAAATAATACAGCAACTGCACCAACATAAACAATAATTAAAATCATTGCTAAAAATTCAGCATGCAAGATGACAAATAACCCAGCTGCATTAAAAAAAGTTAAGATTAAGTATAGTACGGAGTGCACAGGATTTTTTGAAGATATAACCATTAGTGATGAAATTAAAATCACTGAAGAAAATAAATAAAACGTAAGTAAGGTTGCAGTCATATATTATTTATATTTCGCATCCTTTTCTAAATTGTCTGCAATAACACTTTCCCAGCGATCGCCATTTAATAAAAGCTTATCTTTATCATAGTATAGCTCTTCCCTAGTTTCTGTGGAAAACTCAAAATGTGGTCCCTGTACAATAGCATCAACGGGACACGACTCTTCGCATAAGCCGCAATAAATACATTTGACCATATCAATATCATAACGAGTAGTCCTTCTTGTGCCATCATCACGTGGTTCAGTTTCAATTGTTATAGCTTGTGCGGGACAAACTGCCTCACATAGTTTACAGCCAATACAACGCTCCTCTCCACTAGGGTATCTTCTGAGTGCATGTTCTCCTCTAAATCTAGGACTCAATTTACCTTTTTCATAAGGATAATTTAATGTCGATTTTTTCTTAAAGAAGTAGCGCTGTGCTAAAAAATAGGCACGAACAAAATCCATTAAAAAGAATGCTTTTAATCTATTTAAAATTTTCATATCAAATTTGGCGCCAAATTAAAAAAAAATAGAACACTTGAAGTCAATACTACTGAAATTAAAGATACAGGTAAAAATACCTTCCAACCTAGTCTCATTAATTGATCATAACGGTAACGAGGAACAAATGCTTTAACCATTGCAAACATATAGAATACAAAAAGAAGTTTTAATAGAAACCAGACAAATCCAGGAATCATATTAAAAGGAGCAATATCAAACGGAGGCAACCATCCACCTAAAAATAAAATAGTAGTCATTGCACACATCAACAATATATTCGCATACTCACCAAAGAAAAATAAAACAAAAGGCATTGCAGAATATTCAGTTTGATATCCGGCAACTAATTCTGACTCTGCTTCAGGCAAATCAAATGGTGGTCTGTTAGTTTCAGCTAAAGCAGATATAAAAAATACAATAAACATAGGAAACAATGGTATAAAAAACCAAATATCTTTTTGAGCTAATACAATGTCTGTTAGATTCAAAGAACCGACACACATTAATACAGTAACAATGACAAATCCAATAGAGACTTCGTAAGAAACCATTTGTGCAGCAGAACGTAAAGCGCCAAAAAAAGGATATTTACTATTCGATGACCAGCCTGCAATTAAAATTCCATAAACACCAAGAGAGCTAATTGCAAAAATATATAAAATACCAACATTAATGTTAGATAGAGCAGCACCCATTTGAATCGGTATAACTGACCAAGCACCTATAGCTAAGCCAAAGGTTAATATTGGTGCAAATATAAAGAGTACTTTATCCGAGCCATCTGGAATTATAATTTCCTTAAATATATACTTTAAGCCATCAGCTGGAACTTGAAATAATCCAAAGGGTCCTACTACATTAGGCCCTTTTCTTTTTTGAACAGCTGCCCAGATTTTACGATCACCATACACTGCTAATATTACACCAATTAAAATTGGAATAAAGACGACTATACTCCACATTAATATTGTGAGAATAATAAAAATATTATCAAAAATTAGAGTTACAACACTCATTAATCTTTTGCCTCATTTCTAGCTAATGAGCATTCTGCCATAGTCTTTGAATTACGTGCAATAGCATTAGTTAGGTAAAAATCTTTAATTAAATATTCAATGTTAGAATTTTTAAAGTCAGCAGTTGGTGCCTTATTAGCAAGTAATCTTTCATACTTATTAATTTTATTGTTATCAAATTCAAATAATTCAGCATGCTCACTTTTTAGTCTTTCTCTAAGATTTGGTAAGTCAATTATACCCCAGTCAAATGAAAGCATGTTGCTTAATTCATTAATTATTTTCCAATCTTCTTTAGCATTGCCTGGCGGAAAAGTAGCTTTGTAAGCATGCTGTAATCTGCCCTCAGTGTTAACATAGAGGCCATCTTTTTCAGTATAAGCTGCACTCGGTAAAATTATATCAGCTGTATTTGCACCTCTATCTCCATGAGTACCGATATAAATAACCTTTGCTTTATTAATGCGTGGAAATTCTAATTCATCAGCTCCAAGTGAAATAATTAATTTTATTTTATTTTGCTCTATTGATTGGTAAATTTTTTCTAATGAATTTCCCTGTTTAAACAATCCTAAGTTAAGAGCGCCTGTGCGAGCTGCGGCTATTTGTAAAACATTAAATCCATTCCAAGATTCATGAAAGAATTTAAACTTATGAATAAGTTGCTCAATAATACTAAATATTGAAATTGAATCATCACGATTTAATATAGAATTACCAATAATAATCATTGGATTATTAGCAGCTTCTAATTTTTTAGAAAATTCATGAGAACCATCTAATATACTAGACAGCACATTGAGGTCATCACCTAAATGTGTAAAGTCATAAGTTAGGTCTAAATTTTCTCCCACAACAGCAATTGGTAAATTGCTAGTAATTTTATGCTTCCTAATTCTAGCATTTATTATTGGTGCTTCTTGTCGAACATTGCTACCAACTATTATCAAACAGTCAGATTTTTCAATATTAGCTATTTTCGTGTTAAAAGAATACTGCGTTTGATTTGTAAATGGAATGTTGCAGCCTTCTTGTCGACATTCAATATTATTTATTTTTAATTGATCCGCAAGTTTTTTGAACAAGTACAAAGTTTCAAGGTCACACAAGTCACCAGTTAGAAAGGCAATTTCATCAGCTTTATATTCATTTAATAAATCAGTTACCTTAGTTAAGGCATGAGACCAGCTTGATGTAGTTAATTTATTTTCTATTCGTATATAAGGTTCATCTAGTCGTTGAGTTAAGAGACCATCACAAGCATACCTAGTTTTATCTGAGATCCATTCTTCATTAATATCCTCATTAAGCCTTGGTAAGACTCTTTTTACTTTCCATCCATATGTGTCAACTCTAATATTTGAACCTACTGCATCCATGACATCGATTGTTTCAGTTTTTTTTAGTTCCCATGGACGTGCTTCAAATTGATATGGCTTAGAAGTTAATGCCCCCACTGGACATAAATCAATTACATTTGCAGAAAGCTCCGAATCTATTGTTTTTTCAAGATAAGTAGATATTTCCATATTTTCCCCTCTATTAACTGCTCCAATTTCATTAACGCCTGCAACTTCTTCTGCAAATCTTATGCAGCGAGTACAATGAATGCATCTAGTCATATAAGTTTTGATTAAAGGACCCATATGTTTTTCCTTAACTGATCTTTTATTTTCATTAAAACGTGAGTGACCTGCACCATATGCAATAGTTTGATCCTGTAAATCACACTCCCCACCCTGATCACATACTGGACAATCTAATGGATGATTTATTAATAAAAATTCCATTACACCTTCGCGTGCCTTTTTAACTTTTTCAGTGTTGGTGCGAATTGACATACCTTCATTGATTGGCATCGCACATGAGGCAACTGGTTTAGGCGCACCTTCGACTTCCACTAGGCACATACGGCAATTACCGGCGATAGAAAGTTTATCATGATAGCAAAAGCGAGGTATTTCTTTGCCAGCTTCTTCACAGGCCTGCATAATCGTTAGATGATCATCGACTTCAATCTCTTTGTTATCAACTTTAATTTTTTTCACTATGCTACGTAATTTCCTTTTTTTAAATTTTCTTCAATCTCATCTCTAAAATGTCTAAATAAACCTTGAATAGGCCATGCTGCAGCATCTCCTAAGGCGCAGATTGTATGTCCTTCAATTTGTTTTGTAACATCTAGTAATTTGTCAATTTCTGCAGAAGATGAATTTCCAATAGCAATCTTCTCTAAAATTCTCCACATCCATCCAGTGCCTTCTCTACATGGCGTGCATTGACCACAACTTTCGTGTTTATAAAAACGAGCTATTCTTGCTATTGCTTTTACTAAATCAGTTGATTGATCCATTACGATCACAGCTGCTGTTCCAAGGCCTGATTTGGCAGCTACCAGTGAATCAAAATCCATTAAAACATCATCACATACACTTTTTGGAATCATGGGGACTGATGAGCCTCCAGGAATAATAGCTTTTAAATTATCCCATCCACCAATCACACCTCCAGCATGTTTATCAATTAGTTCTTTTAACGGAATGCTCATCTCTTCTTCAACATTGCAAGGATTATTAACATGACCAGATATGCAAAATACTTTGGTACCAGTATTTTTTTCTCTACCAAAAGAAGAAAACCAATTCGCTCCCCTACGTAAAATGGTAGGCACAACTGCAATAGTTTCCACATTGTTCACTGTTGTAGGACTACCGTATAAGCCTTTGTTTGCAGGGAATGGTGGTTTTAGTCTTGGTTGGCCTTTTTTACCCTCTAAACTTTCTAATAGTGCTGTTTCTTCACCACATATGTACGCACCGGCTCCTCTATGAATATAAATGTCAAGATCCCATCCAGATTCACACGCATTTTTACCAATTAAGCCTGCAGCATAAGCCTCGGCAACAGCTTTTTCTAATACAACACTCTCGTTGAAATACTCACCACGAATATAGATGTAACATTTATGTGCTCCCATCGCAAAGCTAGCAAGTAAACATCCTTCAATAAGTTTGTGCGGATCATTTCTTATCATATCACGATCTTTACACGTGCCTGGCTCAGATTCATCTGCGTTTACAACTAAGTAATTACTCTTCTCAGAATCTTTTGGCATAAATGACCACTTCAATCCAGTTGGAAATCCTGCTCCACCACGTCCTCTTAACTGTGAATTTTTAATCTCATCAATAATCCAACTAGACCCTTTTTGCATAAGGGCTTTAGTGTTATCCCAATCACCGCGGACATACGCCATCTTAAGTTCAAAAGATTCTTCACCATATAAATTTGTAAAAATCTTATCTTTATTACTGAGCATTATTTGCACCTCTAGATCCTAATCTACCTATTTGAGAACCAATTTTAAGTGGTTTGTTATCAATAAGAGACTGTAAAATATTTTTTGTAGATTCATAATCAAGATCTTCATAAAAATCATCATTGATTTGAATCATTGGAGCATTAACACATGCGCCTAGACATTCAACTTCCATCCATGAAAATAAATTATTGTGAGCAACATCACATTGGTTTTCAGAAATAATTTCTTTACATGCCTTGACAATATTTTCTGAGCCACGCAACCAACAAGGTGTTGTTGTACAAACTTGTACAAAATTCTTGCCAACAGGTTTTGTATTGTACATCGTATAAAAAGTAACAACCTCCCAAACTTTTATAAAAGGCATTTCTAATTGCTCTGCTACATATTCAATACTTGGTTGACTTAACCATCCACCATTTTGTCTTTGAGCTATATCAAGAAAAGGCATTACGGCACTCTGCTTTCTATCATTTGGATATTTTGCCAATGCGATTTTAGCAAGCCCTTGGCTCTTTTCATCAAAACTAAAATTGTCATTTTGAATTGAACTCATCGATCAACTTCTCCAAATACTACAGCTATAGATCCAAGAATAGCTGGAACATCTGCAAGTAGATGTCCTTTTGTTAACATATTAAATGCAGCTAAATGAGCGAAACCAGGAGCACGTATTTTACATCGATAAGGTCTACTGCTACCGTCTGAAATTAAGTAAACTCCGAATTCACCTTTAGGCGCTTCAACTGCTGTATAAATTTCACCAGCTGGAACTTGAAATCCTTCAGTAAAAAATTTAAAGTGGTGGATGATTGCTTCCATAGAAGTTTTCATATCTTCTCTTTTTGGAGCAGCAATTTTAGCATCGCGGTTAATGACTTCACCATCAGGCATCTTTTCAATACATTGAAGCATTATTCTTATACTTTCTCGCATTTCTGCGATTTGACATAAATATCTATCGTAACAATCGCCATTTTTTCCAACAGGTACTTTAAAGTCAAAGTCTTGATACGAATCATACGGTTGAGATTTTCTTAAATCCCATGGCACCCCCGTGCTTCTTAAAATAAAGCCACTAAATCCATTGTCGATAGCTTCATCTTTAGTAATGTTTGCAATATCAACATTTCGTTGTTTAAAAATTCTATTTTCAGTCAACATTATTTCTATATCATCAAGTGCTTTTGGGAAACTGATACAAAAGTCATGGATTTTTTCTAGCAGGCCGTCAGGCAAGTCTTTATGTACACCGCCTGCACGAAAATATGCTGCATGAAATCTAGATCCTGAAACTTCCTCATAAAAATCTAATAGTTTTTCTCGCTCATCAAATCCCCATGTTATAGGAGTCATTGCACCCACATCCATTGCTGATGTTGTAACATTAAGTAAATGACTTAGTATTCTTCCAATTTCACAGAATAGAACTCTTATATACTGCCCTCTTTTAGGAACATCTACGTTTAACAGCCTTTCAATCGCCAATGCAAACGCATGTTCTTGATTCATTGGAGCAACATAATCAAGTCGATCAAAATATGGGATAGCTTGAAGATAGGTTTTGTGTTCAATTAATTTTTCTGTACCGCGATGTAATAAACCAATGTGTGGGTCTGCTCTTTCAACAACCTCACCATCTAAGTCTAGAAGCAGCCTTAGTACCCCATGAGCTGCAGGGTGCACAGGACCAAAATTAACTGTAATTGTTTTATTGCTCATGATCAGTCTCACTTGGTTTTACAGTGTCTTCGTACTTAGTGCCTTCCCAAGGGCTCTGAATATCAAAGCTTCTAAAGTCTTGTTGGAGTTTAACAGGCTCATAAATAACTTTTTTTTCAATTTCGCTATAGCGTACTTCAACTGTTCCAGTTAAGGGAAAATCTTTCCGTAAAGGAAAGCCTTCAAAGTTATAATCTGTTAAAAGACGTCTTAAGTCTGGGTGTCCAGTAAACTCAATGCCATACATATCAAATGTCTCACGCTCATACCAATTTGCACATGGGAAAATTGAAGTGATAGATGGAATTGTTTCATCTATTCCAACTTTAGATTTAATTCTTAGTCTAATATTTTGCTTGAAATCTAATAAGTGATAAACAACTTCAAAACGTGGTGATTTATTTGGATAATCAACTCCCGCTACATCGCTTAATTGTCTAAATTGAAAATGCTCAGCCTCCTTTAGAAAGCTTAAAACATCAATAATATCGTTTTTATCTACTTCAATTTCTAATTGATCAAAAATAATTTTACTTGAAAGTATTTTTTCAAATTGTTTGATTGCCTCAAGAGCATTTTCTAAATTTGATGACATAATTATCTAACGATATTGCCTTCACGTCTAATTCTTTTTTGCAATTGTAGAATGCCGTATAGTAAAGCTTCAGCTGTTGGTGGGCACCCTGGTACATAAATATCAATTGGTACAATACGATCACAGCCTCTAACAACTGAATATGAATAGTGGTAATAACCTCCACCATTTGCACAGCTACCCATAGAAATTACGTATCTAGGCTCAGCCATTTGATCGTAAGCTTTTCTAAGGGCTGGTGCCATTTTGTTTGTTAATGTGCCTGCAACAATTAACACATCCGCATGTCTTGGGGATGCTCTTGGAGCCGCACCAAAACGTTCAACATCATAACGTGGAGTACCAACATGCATCATTTCGACAGCACAACAAGCTAAGCCAAAGGTTAGCCAATGAAGTGAGCCTGTTCTAGCCCAATTTATTAAGTCATCAACTTTAGTTACAATAAAACCTTTATTTGCATAATCTTCTTTTAAATGCGCAAACTGATTTTCTTCAGCCTGTGATAGATTTACTGCCATTCTAATGCACCTTTTTTCCACTCATAAATAAATCCAATAGTTAGAACGCCTAAGAATGCCATCATTGATAAATACCCAAACAATCCGAGACTACCAAACGTTATCGCCCAAGGAAAAAGAAACACCACCTCAAGGTCAAAGATAATAAACAAAAGTGTTACAAGGTAAAATCTGACATCAAATTTCATCCTAGAATCGCCAAACTCATCAAAACCACATTCATAGGGAGAATTTTTAGCCGGATCAGGATTATGTCTTGCTGCTATAAAGTTAACAAAAACGAATAGACAGCCAATAACAAAAGATAGGATTAAAAATATTAATACTGGAAGGTATTCTCCAAGTGCGTTGTCCATATTTAAAGCATCCATTAATAATACCTATATATACCCAAATATTTATAAGAAAACTCTATTTTTTAAATATTTTAACCGACTAAAACAGTCGTGTGTAAAGCTTGCTCAACTTACAGATCTAAGAAAATTTAATAAAAATACGTTAACCTCATCAGCTTTTTCCTCTTGTACCCAGTGACCCGCCCCATCTACTAACACTGCATCAATTAATTGCTCATATTGTGGTTCAATATTATCTCTTAAGTCATTGGAATTTATATAACCTTTTGGTAATACAAAAAAATTAACAGGATCGTGGCTACCTGTTAAAAATGCAGCAGGTTGACTTATCTTCTTATTCATTAGATGGCTTAATTCACTAAAATCGAGATCAAAGTTACGATAGCGGTTTAAAGGACCACGCAATCCACTGCCTTCAAATTCATTAATTAAATAATCCATCTCATTGTGTGTAATCCAATCTGGATAGGTATCATATGAATGAATGCCCTCTAAGAATTTTGATTCGGGCTTTTTATCACTAAATGGAGTGAAAGCAGCATTTTTAATATCAGCCATGCCCCGATAGTCACCACTAAAATAAGTAGTCTCTAGAAACTTACGTATATCAGCTTCAAGTTCTTTCTCAGCAACATCTTCATTTTGAAAGTATAGTTGATAAAAAAACTTGTCTTTATAAATCTGTTTAAATAACTCAATTGGACTAACACTCAATCTTCTATAGTAAGGCACTGAAAGACCAGCAACTGCAGTAATCTTGTCTTCATGTAGCAACGCTGTGTGCCAGACAATAGGTCCACCCCAATCACGACCAATTAATATTGCGTCCTCAAACCCTAATGAGTCAATAATACCAATAATGTCACCCGCTAATTTCTTTAGGCTATATTCGCTAATTGAATGAGGTTTATCAGAGCCACCATAACCACGTACGTCGATAGCAGCTACTGTATAGCCGGCTTTGGCTAATACAGGGATTTGTTTTCTCCAGCTATACCAACTCTCTGGCCATCCATGAACCAATATCACTAAAGGCCCAGAGCCTTCAATGTGTGCTCTAATTTTTATGCCATTTGTATCAATAAATTTTATATCCATGAATAAATATTGCCACTTTATTTGATTTTAATGAAGTTTACTGTAACATATTTTTTTGGAGAATAAAACATGCACACTACTTTAAAGCTGCTGGTAGAAAATATCTATTTTTCTGAAGGACCAAGATGGCACAATAATAAATTTTGGTTTTCTGATTTTTATCAACGAGCAGTATTTTGTATAGATGAAAACGGTGACCTAGAAAAAGTTGTCGATGTGCCTAATCAGCCATCTGGCTTAGGGTGGCTACCTAATGGCGATATGTTGATTGTTTCCATGCATGATCAAAAACTTATGCGGTTTAGTGATGGTGTGTTAACTGTGCACAGTGATTTAGCTCATCTAACCAACTATACTTGCAATGATATGGTGGTAGATAAAGATGGTCACGCATACGTTGGTAATTTTGGCACCACAAGACATAATGTTGATGTTAAGCCAACATGTCTAATTCATGTAACCCCTGAAGGTATAGCTTCAATTGCAGCTACAAAACTAGAATTTCCAAATGGTACTGTTATTACACCTGACGGCAAAAAATTAATTATTGGTGAAACTTATGCTGGTCGCCTAACTTCGTTTGATATTAATTCTGATAAAACTTTATCTAATCGAAAAATTTGGGCACAAATGATGCCAACATGGATATTTTATATAACTAAAATTAAACGTTTCCTGAAACAAGTAGCTAAAGAATCTGCTTACGCTATAAGAGTTCCAGATGGAATTTGTCTTGATGATGGTATGGGTGTATGGGTAGCATCGCCAACTACTTTTGAAGTTTTTAGAGTGGAAGAAGGTGGGATTGTTACTGATATTATTTCTACGCCACAACGAGCTTACGCATGTATGTTGGGTGGTCCAAAGGGTAATATTTTATACATATCAACAGCCAACGACTCTACGCCAGAGGTTGCTAGATCTAAACCTATGGGTAGGATTTATACTACTCCTGTAAATTATTCTCGTGCAGGCTCTCCTTAAAGAATTTTAATTATCAGAAGCTTCGTAGTAGAATTAAATATTAATTGCTAGAATACCATTAATGATAAATTGAATAGATAACCCCGAAAGAATTATCGCCATTACTCTTGAAATAACATTAGTAATATTTCTATTAATAAATCTACCTGTTTTTGCCAGAGTATAAAAAACTATAAAGGTAATCAACATCACTGTTAGTAATGCAGCAATTATTATTATTTGATTGAATAAATCTTCTCTTAAGTCATTCATGATAACAATGACAGAGGTAATAGAAGCTGCTCCTGCTAGTAAAGGTACTGCGAGTGGAAAAATCGAGACACGATTACCAGTATTATCTGATTTAATATTAATATCTGAATCATCCTCTTCAAAGAGCATCTTCAGTGCCACAAGGAATAAAATTATACCACCTGCGATACCAAGTGCTGGAAAAGAAATTTTCAAGTATCCGAAAATGTAGTTACCTATTAATGCAAAAAAAACTAAAATAACTGTAGCTATAATAATACACTCAATTGCAATTTGTACCTTTTCTTTAATAGTATTATTTTTGGTTACACTCAGGAATACAGGTGCTGTACCAATAGGATCAATAACAACAAAGAATAGTGCAAATGCACTTAAATAAATATCAAACATAAGTTATTGATTGAATTAAAATAAATAGACTGAATTATTTATCTATTTATTTTTCTTTTCTTTCTTAGCAGCTCTTTTTTCTTTTAAAGATTTACCTTGTTTTTTTTCGTTCTTTTTTGCATCCATGCCTTTAGCCATAATGAATCTCCTAGTTATGTTTTAGAATAACACAATTATAAAAAAAAATAGATAATTAATAGAAAAAATTTAACTTGAACAAGGAAAAAATGTCTCAACCTGGTTGGTCATAAGATATCTAGCTTTTGGCATATACGGGCCCATAACAGTTTCCAGTTGATCTTGTCGCATGACTCTTTGTATTGAATGCTGAAAGTTCTTAGATGGCAGCATGTGTCTAAATTGAATTATTGTCACATCCTCGTCAAACATACCATCACCATCATCAGCCATAGGTAACCAAGCAATACCACATTCTTTAATTGCATTACGTGGACGATCCTCTGCCCTACTAATAGCGATAGTATAAATTCCATTTTTATTAACTGGAATTTCTTCATCAAACAAACAATCATTAACTCTTGTGTTTACGAAACTTTGATTGGAGCAGAGTGACCAATATCGTAACTCAGCTTCTTCAGAAATACTTTTTCCATCATATGTATTTGGTGTTGTTGGTGCTTTACCTCTTACAATTAGGACTTTGCCATGTTTACGATTAATAATAGCCCTAATGTAGTCATTATCTAAATTTGGATAAAACCCACCTTCACTCCGAGGTGCATTTGGATCAATGTCACCAGTATACATTCCTATTAAACTTTTACGATCAAGTTGAATAAACCACTTAGTGGGATTATGTGAGGGCCAAGTATCTAATTTTCCAGGCTGGTTAATTAATTTAATATAATCATTTGGAGGAATTCCCAATGCATCAAGTGAAATCTGCAACGGCTGGCTAGCATTAAGAGCTTTGCACGCCTCCTTATCAGCTAGCTTTGTTCCATCTGATAATGTCAAAATAGGTTGAGGTAGTTTTACGCCTCCTGTTGGATCAGTGTTTTTATCTGGCAAATAAACTCTATAAACAATGAGCTGTTGATCTTTCTTATATTGTGGTGTGTACAAAATATTAGTGATTGATTTATTAAGTTCATCGTCTGTTGTTTTAGTTTCCAGGGAGTTTGCATTGACTACTTCAACAGTGTAAGCACGATAAGATTTAGATCTTTGATTTCCAGGTACAAATGGATTGGTTGACTCCGACTTAATTAAATAGTCGGTTAATGAACCAATTGGTCTACCGCTTTCATCGTAACTAAAAAATGACATGTAGCGTGAATGAGGATAGTCACCTTTAATCTCAAGCGTAGATCCTTCAGGTGTAGAAAATGTAGCTGCCCAATAATAAACATTGGCATCAGGGTAAGCAATATTAATATATGGATCGGCACTGACTGGTCCTCTTGCCCAAAAGCAATCACGTGGTCCTGGTATTAAGTCATCAGCTAATGACTGGCCCATCATTAGTACAAATATAAATATAAAAAAACGCATATGACAACTTATAACATAATTTAATAAATCTATATGAAAATAAGACGAAAATGGTGGAGCTGAAACCTTATAGTTTCTAATCTTTTTTAGCTGAAACAATCCAAGTTGCACTATCAAAAAGTAAGCCCTCTTCCGTCATATAGGGTGAAAAAGCCTCAGCTAAGGATTTGGTGATATTATCTCTGACGTCTTGCTTAACTGACATAATAATTTCAGCAATAATAGGATTTAATGACATGGAGTTAGAGATGGCTTCATCTAAGTTTTGATTAGCAAACCATAATATAGGCATGATTAGTGGTTCAACTTTAATATTTTGAAAACCTGCAATGGTCAGTATCTCTTCTATATATTCTGGTTCTTGAAAAGCAAAAGGACTAGGTGCTCTTTTGATTGGTACAGGGAGATCTAAATATTTTTTCAATACATTAGCTGATGCACCGTACCAAGGATTGTTAGCTGGTGACTGCCAGCACACAAAGGCAAGATCAGCTTCTTTCTGCAAAGAATTGAAAATATTTAAAAAAGCCTTCTTAGGATCGTCAAAAAACATTACTCCAAAACGAGAAAATGCAGCATCATACTTATTTGCAGCTAAAGGTTCCAACTGAACATCTTGCATTGTAAAATCTATATTCGCTACCTTTTCGTCTGTTGCCAATGATTTAGCTTGCTCCAACATTGGGACAGAGATATCCATTCCAGTAACTCTACTGTTAACTGGTAGCTGTGTGGCTATATCAAGTGTAGTTCTACCTGTACCACAGCCAACATCTAAAACATGCTTGCAACTTGTTAAATCTATCTTACTTAAAGCTGCTTCACCAAGCGGTGCGAGTGTAATATCTAGCTCATATTGTCTTTGGACCCATACATCGCCACCTTTGCCAGACCAAAAAAATTTTTGCTTTACATTGGGTGTCTGATTGTCATTCATACTTTTTTTTATAACATCAGTAAAAAATAGCAATATTATAAATATCCAAATAAAAATGTTGTTATAAATCGAATTTCTCTTATATAGGTTCTTATATGAATTATCTTAAAAAAATATGGGGATCTATTATGGATTCCAGCATTAATCCTTTAAGCAACATAATAGACATACGAATACGTCACATGGTAATGCAAATACTTGCATTTATGTGGAGCGCTGTATTTTCACTGTATATATTTGATGCATTATATATTTTTAAATTCACAGCTATAGCGCATGCCCTTTTAATTGCTGCTGTATTTATTACGGCTTTTACATTTAACCGTGCAAAGAATAAGCCTGAAATATTTGATCATAAATTCTTTCGTGGCAAAGATGGTGAGCACGAATAAAGATCTTTCTAAGAGTTTTAAAGTGAGTTTGTAAAGAAAATTAACCATAACATTTTGTTATGGCGGGAGTGACGAGACTCGAACTCGCGACCTCCTGCGTGACAGGCAGGCGCTCTAACCAACTGAGCTACACCCCCACAAAGTATATAATCGAATTGCTTCGATTATTGTCACACCATTCCGTGGGAAGAAATGGTGGGCGATGACAGGTTCGAACTGCCGACATTCACGGTGTAAACGTGACGCTCTTCCAGCTGAGCTAATCGCCCATAGAAAGATGGAATATATATATATTTAAAATTAATTCCTAGTCTTTAATAAAAAAAATCCGACTAAGCAAAGCCTAGCCGGATTTAAAAATAAATTTTTATCTTAAATTAGCCACCGTGGTTGACAGCTTCTTTAAGTCCTTTACCTGCAGTAAACTTAGGTCGTGTTGACTGTGGTATTTGAATAACTTCATTAGTTCTTGGATTTCTTCCTTGAGAAGCTTTTCTAACAGATGTCTTAAATGTACCGAAACCTACTAGTCTTACTTCACTACGAGCTTTAAGTTGCTCAGTTATTTGATCGAAAACAGCGTTTACTGCTTTTTCTGAATCAGCTTTGGCCATGCCAGTGATTTCAGCTACTTTACCAATTAGATCTTGTTTATTCATATTAATATCCCCTTTTCGGATTAACGATTCGTAATATATCTATAGGAGTTGATATTAAACTCATAGTCAATGTAAAAAACATTGAAAAACTAATAAAAATTAACTTTATAGAAATTGAGATATAATAAAATTTATTATAATCAATGAGTTATAGTAACATCTTGATCTTCACTACCATTGCTCTCTTTGAGGGCTTTTTTCTCATTTAATTCAGCTGCTTCGTCCCATTCTATTGGAATTAAAGGCTTGGTAAGAGCCACTTTTAAAACATCATCAACATTATCAACTGAAATAAGCTCTAGGCCATTTTTAACATTATCTGGAATTTCAGCTAGATCTTTTTCGTTATCTCTTGGAATTAAGACTGTTTTAGTTCCAGCTCGCAAAGCTGCTAATAATTTTTCTTTCAAACCACCAATTGGAAGTGCTTTACCGCGTAAGGTAACCTCACCAGTCATAGCAATGTCTTTTCTTACTGGTATACCGGTTAATACAGAAACTATTGATGTGACCATGCCCAGACCAGCAGATGGGCCATCTTTTGGTATAGCACCTTCTGGTACGTGGATGTGAATGTCTCGTTGATTGAAGATTGTAGGCTTAATACCAAATTCAATTGCACGTGAACGTACATATGACTTTGCTGTATGAATGGATTCTTTCATAACATCACCAAGTTGTCCTGTAATGGTCATAATACCCTTACCTGGCATAATTACTGATTCAATTTGTAGAATTTCGCCACCAACTTCAGTCCAAGCAAGTCCTGTCACTATACCAACTTGATCATCAGCATCAATCTCACCGTATTTGTATTTTTTAATGCCGGCAAAATCATGTAAGTTATCGCCATTAATGGTTTCTTTAGTGCTTTCACCGGCAACAATCTTTTTAATTGTTTTCCGAGCTAAGTTAGAGAGCTCTCTTTCCAAACTTCTAACACCAGCTTCACGGGTATAATGTCTAATCAAACCAATGATTGCAGAGTCTTCTATCGTAATTTCACCTTTGTTTAAGCCATGTTTTTTCTCAACTTCAGCAATCAGATGTTGCTTAGCAATTTCCAATTTTTCATCTTCAGTGTAACCAGCTATACGAATTATTTCCATACGGTCGAGTAAGGCTGCAGGCATTCTTAGTGAGTTTGCTGTAGTTAGGAACATCATGTCAGATAAGTCATAATCGACCTCTAGGTAGTGATCGTTAAATGTATTGTTTTGCTCAGGATCTAGTACTTCAAGTAAAGCTGATGATGGATCGCCACGATAGTCATTGCCAAGTTTATCAATCTCATCAAGTAGAAACAGTGCATTAGAAGAGCCAGCTTTCTTAACCATTTGTAAAACCTTACCTGGCATTGAGCCAATGTACGTTCTCCTGTGACCTCTAATTTCAGCCTCATCACGCATTCCACCTAGTGACATGCGTACAAATTTTCTTCCAGTTGCCCGCGCAATTGATTTACCTAAAGAAGTTTTACCAACTCCAGGTGCACCAACTAAACATAGTATTGGACCTTTAATTTTATTGATACGCGATTGCACTGCTAGATACTCTAAAATACGCTCTTTGACTTTTTCTAAGCCATAATGATCTTCATCTAGAATTTTTTGTGCAAAATTAATATCTTTTTTAACTTTAGTTTTTTTACCCCATGGCAATGATAAGACCCAATCTAAATAATTTCGAATTACACTAGATTCAGCTGACATCGGGCTCATGCTTTTTAACTTTTTAAGTTCAGCATTGCATTTTTCACGCGCCTCTTTACTTAACTTGGCTTTATCAATTTTTTCTTCATATTCATCAATATCATCCTTACCGTCCTCTGAATCACCAAGTTCTTTTTGAATCGCTTTCATTTGCTCATTTAGATAATACTCACGTTGAGTTTTTTCCATTTGAGTTTTAACGCGGCCACGAATTTTCTTTTCGACCTGCAGTACATCTAACTCAAGTTGGATTAAGCTTACAATTTTATCAAAACGTTCATTGATATCAATGCACTCTAGGATTTCCTGTTTGTCAGATAATTTTACCGCAAGGTGTGAGGCAATAGTATCACATAACTTACCAGTCTCATCAATCTCGTTTATAGAACCAACAACTTCAGGTGGAATTTTTTTATTCAATTTCACATACTGACCAAACTGATCTGTAAGTGATTTGGCAAGTCCTCTAATATTTGGATCATCAGAATTTATATTTTCCTCAATCGTATCTACTTCAGCAATTAGAAATTCTGAGTTATCCGTGTATTGATTAATTGAAGCTCGACTAACGCCCTCTACTAAAACTTTTACAGTTCCATCAGGTAATTTTAATAACTGTAGAACATTAGCAATTGTTCCAAGATCAAATAAATCATCTTTTTTAGGATCGTCAGTTGCTGCACTTTTTTGTGTAATAAGCATAATCTTTTTATCTTTGCTCATTACGTCCTCAAGGGCTTTAACCGACTTATCTCTACCAACAAAAAGTGGTACTACCATATGTGGAAATACTACAATGTCTCTTAGCGGTAAAACAGGGAGAATTTGAGAATCAAATTTATTATCCATAACTATCTACTAACTATTTATTACTAATGATTTTAGTAAAGACCAAAGAACATTAGACTTTATATAGATGTGAATAAAAAATTAAATTTCAAGAGGCGTGCTTAAAATGATTTAAGCGCTACTTTCAGAGGTTTTTTTGTTATTTTCCGAATAAATGTATAGTGGCCTTGCACGACCTTCGGCTACTTCAGCATTAATTACTACCTCTTCCACGCCATCTAGCGATGGTAATTCAAACATGGTATCTAATAGTATATTTTCCAATATAGATCTCAAGCCTCGCGCTCCAGTTTTACGTTTAATTGCTTTTTTTGCAACCACTTGAAGAGCATCTTTTGAAAAGATTAACTTTACATCCTCCATGTTAAACAGGGTTTGATATTGCTTAACTAGTGCATTTTTAGGCTCTTGTAAAATCGTCATTAAGGCCGCTTCATCAAGATCATTCAATGTTGCGACAATTGGTAATCTACCCACAAACTCTGGAATTAAACCATAATTTAATAAATCCTCAGGCTCAAGTTCAGTTAAGGCGTCACCAATACTAATCTCATTAACAGCAGAAACATTTGCTTGGAAACCCATTCCACCGCCTTTTGATCTTTTGGTTATCATTTTGTCTAAGCCCGCAAATGCACCGCCACAAATAAATAGAATATTAGTAGTATCGACTTGTAAAAATTCTTGCTGTGGATGCTTTCTGCCGCCTTGCGGTGGCACACTAGCAACGGTGCCTTCCATAATTTTTAATAATGCCTGCTGTACGCCTTCACCTGAAACATCTCTTGTAATTGATGGATTTTCAGATTTTCTACTAACTTTATCAATTTCATCAATATATACGATACCTCTTTGAGCTTTTTCAACATCATAATCAGCTGCTTGAAGTAATTTTAAAATAATATTTTCTACATCTTCTCCTACATAACCAGCTTCTGTTAATGTAGTGGCATCAGCCATTGTAAATGGTACATCTAGAATTCTTGCAAGTGTTTGGGCTAATAAAGTTTTGCCACACCCAGTGGGACCAATTAGTAGTATGTTCGATTTAGAAAGTTCAACATCAGATTTAACATTAGAGTGTTCAATTCTTTTGTAATGATTATGTACAGCTACAGAAAGATTTTGCTTAGCTTTTAATTGACCAATTACATAGTCATCAAGTGTGTCGCATATTTCTCTTGGAGTAGGAATTTTTCCTGAATATTTTTGATTATTGGTTTCTTTGTTTTCTTCAACAATTATGTCATTACAAAGTTCGACACATTCATCACAAATAAAGACAGTTGGACCCGCAATAAGTTTCTTAACTTCATGTTGGCTCTTACCACAAAATGAACAATACAATGTATTTTTTGTTTTATCTGGTGTCTTATCAGTCATAATTTAACTCAAAAACGAATCATTAATTGATACAGAAAAGCATTTTAGGGACATTTTTACAACAAAAATGCATCTTGTGGATAGAATTATTGTTTGTAAACAGTAAATTAAGTGTTTTTATTCAGACTTAGCATCAGTTTGTGGTGCTCTTTTAGTTTGAATTTCATCGATAATTCCAAATTTTAAAGCATCCTCAGCAGACATAAAGTTATCTCTTTCAAGGGCAGTTTCTATTGCTTTAACATCTTGACCAGTATGTTTTGAGTAAAGCTGATTTAGTCTTTTTTTAAGTGAGAGAACTTCTTTAGCATGGATTTCAATATCTGTAGCTTGTCCTCTAAATCCAGCTGAAGGTTGGTGTACCATAATACTAGAATTAGGAAGAGAATATCTTTTACCTTTTTCACCGGCGGCCAATAGAAATGACCCCATTGATGCAGCTTGACCAAAACATAAAGTTGATACTGGCGATTGAATAAATTGCATTGTGTCATAAATTGCTAAACCAGCACTAACTACACCACCAGGAGAATTAATATAAAGAGATATTTCTTTCTTTGGGTCCTCAGATTCTAAAAATAACAATTGAGCACAAATAAGTGAAGAAATATGGTCTTCAACTGGACCAACTAAAAAAATAACTCTTTCTTTTAAAAGTCTAGAATAAATATCAAACGCACGTTCACCCTTGCCCGTTTGTTCAACGACCATGGGAACTAATTGATTAAAAATTTTATCTTGTGTCATATTATTTTTTAGCTTTAGTTGTTTTTTTCTTAACAGCGCTAGTTTTCTTCACTGCCTTTTTTTCAGCTGTTTTTTTAACAGCTTTCTTCTTAGTTACGGTTTGCTCAGTATTGATGCCATTGTAAATTTTAATAAAAGAATCAATATCAACTTCCTTATTACTCAATTTAACTTTGCCTAAAATAAAGTCTACAACTTTATTTTCATATAAAGGAGCTTGCAATTGCATAGCAGCGTCAGGATTTTTTTTAAAATGTTCAACGACTTCTTGTTCTTGGCCAGGAAAGTTACTTGCATATTGGTATAAGGCCTGTTGCATTTCTTCTTGTGAAACTTGAATCTTATTGACTTGGCCAATCTCATTTAAAATAATACCAAGCTTAATTCTATTTTCAGCTTGTTCTTGAAAATCTTTTTCCATTTCTTTAGAAATTTCATGTTTTTCTATGTCTTTTTTGTGCTGCTCAGTAGTTGGATTCTTATCGTGTAAGTAGCCTTCTTTTAAGTTCTTAAACTCTGTAGCAATTAAGCCTTCTGGAAGCTCAAATACGTGTTCTTTGTCTAGAACATCAAAAAGTTCTTTTTTAGACATGTCTTTAGAAAGTTTTTCATACTCACTTTTCATTTGAGCTTCTACTTTAGTACTAAAATCTTTTAAATCAGCTGCTCCCATAGTCTTAGCAAAGGCATCGTCTATGCTTGTTTCTTTTTCAGAACTAACTGCCTTAATTCTACACTCAAATACGGCATCGGCATTTTGCATGTCTTTTGCATGATAAGCTTCAGGAAATTTAACTTTAATATTTTTTTCGTCGCCAGCTTTTAAGCCTATTAAACCTTTTTCCAGATCTGGAAGATATTGACCAGCGCCTATTACAATTGACTGCTCTTCAGCTTTGCCACCGTCGAAGTTCTTGCCATCAATAGTACCTTCGTAATCTAAAACAACTGAATCTCCATCCTTAGCCTTATAATTATCATCTTGTTTTTGATAAGATTTTTGATTTTTAGCAATAAGATCAATTCTTTTTTTTGTCTCAGCTTTGTCCAACTTAACAACATAGCTTTCTAAATTAGTCTTCTCAAAGTCGATAAGTTTAATTTCAGGAAAAATTTCAACATCAACAGTAAAAACTGTCTTAGAGGTGTCTTTATCTTCTTTCAAGTTAACCTGTGGTTGCGCAACAGGTCTTAGCTTTTTTTCCTCAATTATTTTAGAAACATTTTCATTGATTGAAGTATTTAAAACTTCTGCATGTGCTTTTTCGCCGTGTTGTTTTTTAATCAAATCTGTAGGAACTTTTCCTGGTCGAAAACCATCCATTTTAATAGTTTTTTGAATTTCTATTATTTTTTGATCTACTAGCTTTGCAATATCTGCAGCAGCCAGGTTTACTTCATAGCTTCTTTTTAAGCCAATATTAATAGTTTCCTTATAATCCATATTTTTCTCAATCTTTCTTGGTGCGGATAAAAGGACTCGAACCTTCACGCCGTAAAGCACAGGTACCTAAAACCTGCGTGTCTACCAATTCCACCATATCCGCAAACTGTTAGAATTGCGAAAATAGACTATTTTCTAATAAATTACAGACTTATTTTAAAGTAGCTAAAGTATCGGTTTAAGGGGTTTTTTTTGATGGAGAGTGTCCACAGAATTACCCTGACACTAGTCTATAGAATTTTACCAAGGGGAAATATATGTGTTTACCTCAAGCGATATAAATCAAACCTGAGGTAAAACGTAGGTGTGAAAGAAACGTCTTATAGCACGTGGCTAGTATTAGACAAATTTAATAATAAATTAATTTAAACAAAATACATTAGGCTTATTAAATTTTAAAATTACTTAAATAATAGTCATTTGTTGTATCATTGTGATCATAGCTTATCTTCTTAATAAGCTTAAAGTTGAACTCATTTAGTAAATTAATTGTATCATCATAATTTTCATCAAAGATTTCAATTTGTAAAAAAATATTATTTGATTTAAATATATTTTTAAATCCCATCAATGTTTTCAACTCATGACCTTCAACATCAATTTTTATTGCAATATTTTTATCAGCTATATTAATCTCAGCATCGCCAGTACTAACATCCACTTGATTAGATCCTTTGGTTTGAAGTGCCGCTCCACCAGATTGATTTATTCCAAAGTTTTTTGGCCCCTCAATAAACATTAGGCCTTTTTTTTCTGAAAGACCTTGGTTTAGTACTTGAATATTTTTACCAAAGTTATTTTGTTCAATATTTTTTTTGAATCTTCTAAATGCACCTAAATGAGGTTCAAAAGAATGAATCTGAATATTGTTAAATTTATTCACGATTAATAATGAGTAAATTCCTATGTTTGCTCCAACATCAATAAAGTGAGTTACATTAAATTTTTTTATATTAGCATACAAAAATGAAAGTTGTTGATCTTCATACTCATTGTTAAATAAGATTTTTCTATCTAAAGAGTCTCTAATATCTAAAGTAAGGTGAACACCTCTAAAGTTATAGTTAATATTGAATTTACCTATGAGCATATAAATTCTTCTTACCAGGCTAGGAATAAGCCTTTTTAAAAAAGGTATCTTTATTATTAAGGGCAATATTTTCATTTGAATTAAGATTTATAAATTTAAGATTAGCGCCTAACCTTACCTGCAAAGAAAAGTATAATGAGTACCAAGATACTTTAAGATAAAGCTAGACAG
>CAJJBG010000001.1 GCA_905182345.1 Pelagibacteraceae bacterium AG-422-B15 | reverse complement strand
CTAAAGCATTCATTATCTATTGTTTGCTTCCAAATAATAAATCTTAATTTATATAAAACAATTCCACACTTGAAAGGGAAAAAATTATAATGGAACTTACTTATATTTACATGGTCATAGGATTTACACTTGCAGCATATTCTGTTGTGGCAAACGACAGTGTTCAAACTCTGGGGACATTCATAGCTTCAAACTCAGATAAATTTAAATGGTACATATTGGCTGGAGCAGCTTCTTTAATCTTATGCCTTACGCTACTTAACGGTTGGTATTTCCACGGTGATATTTCATATGGAAGATTAAATAAAATACCTTTCCAAGAAATTAAATGGTATCACGCGGCCGCTCCTGGTTTTTTACTTTTACTTACAAGATTTGGAATACCAGTTTCTACTACATTTCTTGTTTTATCTGCATTTGCTTCTACGGTTGTTTTGGAAAAAGTACTTATTAAGTCTGTTATTGGCTATGCGTTAGCGGCAGTTATTGCATACGTACTATGGATTGTAATCTCTAGATATATTAATGAAAAATTTGATGAGGTTAAAAATCCTGCACGATGGCGTGTATTTCAATGGCTTACAACTGGATTTCTTTGGTACACATGGCTATCACATGACATGGCTAATATAGCAGTATTTTTACCAAGAGACCTGCCATTTGTAATGTTACTTGCGGTTATGGGACTGTTAACATTTTTACTTTTTTATATTTTTTATGAGAAAGGTGGGCGTATTCAAAAAATAGTTTTAGAAAAAACTGGAACTCGATTTGTTCGCTCAGCAACTATTATTGATGGTGTTTATGCTTTTATTTTACTTTATTTTAAGTTCTATAATGACATTCCTATGTCAACAACATGGGTTTTTGTTGGATTGCTTTGTGGTAGAGAATTAGCAATAGCTACAGTCGTAAGTGATTATAAGCTTGGTTATGTTTTTCCTATTATTGGTAAAGATTTCTTAAAGATGATTATGGGACTTCTAGTTTCAGTCGCAATTGTACTTGCTATACATTATGTCATTATCCCTGGTGGATACGAAGATATTAATTTATCTATGGCATGGCTAATTAAATAAATTTATTTTGCTTAATTTTTCTCGAATTAAGATCAATGACTTAATTGAGATAGTAGATATAAAGCCAAGGAATAAGTTTTTAGGTAACTTGATACTTTCAAGTTGTCCTGGAATTGGTAAAAATTTACTTAATGATATTGAAACTATCAAAGAACTAAAGATTGATACCTTGTTTACACTCATTGATGACACTGAATTAAATGACTTGGGTGGAAAAGGTCTGTCTCAATTATTAGAAATAAATCATATCAAATGGCTTCAGCTACCTATTACAAATTTTAGTATACCAGAAAAAAAACAAAAAGAAGTTCTTATCAATATTATAGAGGAGCTTATTGATGATTTGATAAATAATAGAAATATCTTAATACATTGTATGGCTGGACTCGGAAGATCGGGAATGATAGCTGCGACTATATTAAAGAAAATTGGTATTAATGCACAACTATCGATATCAACTATAAGAAGTGCACGTCCAGGTGCAATTGAAACAACCTCTCAAGTTGATTACATAGTAAATTTTTAAATTTAAGAAGATTGAAAATGCAACAAAAGCATCAAGGTACAAAGAAGAATAACAAAAACTCTTAAATAACTTGGATTAATGTTTATTAAAAATATAGAACCAACTCTTGCTCCTATAAACTGACCAAGTATCATTACTAATCCAACAACCCAAACAACCTCGCCTATATATATAAAAACAATAACTGCTGCTACATTAGTTGAAAAGTTTAACGCTTTTGCTCTAGCAGTTGCATCAATTAGGTTTTTTCCTCTAAGGGCAATTCCACTTGCGGTAAAGAAAGAACCTGTCCCAGGTCCAAACATACCATCGTAAAAGCCGATAATTGGTGCAATATATTTTTTATATGAGGATTCTGTAAGCCTAGGTTCGGATGAGTGCACACTCATTTTTGGAGTAAGTACAAAATAGATTAATATTAAAAATATCACTATGGGTATAATTAGAGATAATTTTTCATTATCAATAAATTGTACGGAAATAGTTCCTAATATTGAGCCAATAAAAGCCATTAACATTGTAGGTAACATTTCTTCCAATGTTATTTTCTTATACCTAAGCATCATCAGAGTTGAAGTTCCTGTGCCTGCCCAAGATTGAAGTTTATTGGTACCAAGGGCCGTCAATGGTGGTATTCCAGAAATGATTAGTGCAGGTAAAGCAATTAACCCTCCGCCTCCAGCAAGTGTATCTACAGCCCCTGCCGCTATAGCTATAAGAAATAGAAATACAAGCATCTCAATTGGAAAAACAAGTTCCATTTTATATATTATGCTGACTTACGGTGTCTTTTTCGTTCAACTGGATCTAAGTATTTTTTTCTTAGACGAAGGCTAATGGGAGTTACCTCAAGTAACTCATCTTCATTAATATAGGCCATCATTTGTTCTAGTGACATAATCTTAGGTGGAACAAGCTTAACCGCCTCATCTGTTCCAGAAGCCCTAACGTTGGTAAGCTGTTTTCCTTTTAGTACGTTTATTTCTAAGTCATTATCCCTATTATGTTCGCCGACAATCATGCCTTGGTAAACTGGTGTTTGATGGGCAACAAACATTGTGCCTCTATCTTGCAAGTTAAATATTGCGTAGGCAACAGCAGTACCAGTGTCAGTAGAGATAAGGGCTCCACTTTTTCTACCAGAAAGCACACCTTTATAACTATCATATGAATGAAAGAGTCTATTTATAACGCCAGTACCTCGAGTTTCAGTTAAAAATCTGTTTTGATAACCAATAAGTCCTCTAGATGGTGCATGAAATATAATACGTGTTTTCCCCGCACCTGCTGCTCGCATATCTATCATTGAGCCTTTTCTTTGGTTCATGCTATCAACAACAGCACTAACATACTCTTCATCAACATCAATAATAACTTCTTCAATTGGTTCTAGTCTACCGCCGCTATCATCAGTCTTATATAACACTCGAGGTCTTGAAACTATTAACTCAAAACCTTCACGGCGCATTGTCTCGATTAAGACACCAATTTGTAATTCTCCTCTGCCACCTATTTCAAATGCATCTTTTCTATCATTTTCTGCAAAAGTAATTGCAACATTGGTTTCAGCCTCAGCTAGCAATCTCTCTCTAATAGCAGTTGAAGTAACTTTTTTACCCTCACGACCACCAAAAGGTGAATCGTTCACAGTAATGGTCACAGACATTGTTGGAGGATCAATCGGTGTGGAAGATAATGGTTCTGTAACAGCTGGATTACAAATAGTATCAGCCACTGAAGCTTTTGCTAACCCAGCAATACAAATTATATCGCCTGCTTGCACCTCTTCAACAATAACTTTTTCAGTTCCTTTGAAAGTTAGTAACTTGGATAGTCGACCAATTTCTATACTTTCTCCATTTAAGTTAATAGCTTTAACTTGCTCGTTAACTTTAGCGGTACCTTGAGCAACACGACCAATTAAACATCTACCTAAATATGGATCTGAGGCTAATAAGGTTGCAAGCATTGCAAATGGTTTATCATGGTCAACTTGAGGCTCAGCTACGTGTGATAGAACTACGTCTAGCAGAGGATCTAAATTAATACGTTCGTCTTCTAATTCTTTAACACACCAACCATCTCTACCGGCTGCATATAATATTGGAAAATCTAACTGCTCATCGTTTGCATCTAACGCAACAAACAAATCAAAAACTTCATTTACTACATCTTCTGGTCTTCCGTCAGGACGATCAATTTTATTAATAATAACGATTGGTTTCAAACCTAAGGCTAGTGCTTTACCTAAAACAAATTTAGTTTGAGGCATTGGACCCTCTGCTGCATCAGTTAAAAGAATAACACCATCAGCCATTTGCAGAACACGTTCAACTTCACCACCAAAATCAGCATGTCCTGGAGTGTCAATAATGTTGATCCGTACATCCTTCCACATAATAGAAGTAGGCTTTGCTAGAATTGTAATGCCACGTTCCTTTTCAAGATCGCCTGAATCCATAAGCCTTTCGTCTACCTGTTGATTGTCACGAAACATTCCAGTTTGTTTCATAATGGAATCAATAAGTGTTGTTTTTCCGTGATCAACGTGTGCAATTATTGCAATGTTTCTTAATTCTTGCTTCATATAAAGATGGTTTAATATTAAGAATGGTTTCTATCTGCTTCATGAGGGAAAAGAAACACTTATTTTACTTAACTTTATTAAATTTTAAGGCTTATTTCTTAGGGTTGCGGGCAATGATGTTAATTAACTCATAAACAATTGTTGCCGCAGCTGTTGAAGTTAATTCTGCATGATCATAGGCTGGCGCAACTTCCACTACATCAGCAGACACAAGATTTAAGCCTGCTAAACCTCGTAATACATTTAGCATCTCTCTGCTTGTCATACCTGCTATTTCGGGTGTGCCTGTTCCAGGAGCATGAGCTGGGTCTAGAACATCGATATCAATTGACAGATACAATGGATGATCACCAACCCGATCTCGGATACGTTTGACGATTTGATCAATACTTTGTGTTTGAAAGTCATCGCAGTGTATAATTTTAAAGCCTAGGTCTTCATCTTGCTTAATATCATCTCGACTATAAAGAGGACCTCGAATACCAACATGCATTGAAGAATTATCTAGGAACAAGCCTTCCTCTCTAGCTCTTCTAAAGGGAGTTCCATGTGTATAGGGTGCACCAAAGTATGTGTCCCAAGTATCTAAATGAGCATCAAAATGAACTAATGCTACTGGTTGACCACATTTTTTATTTACAGCTCTTAATAAAGGAAGAGCGATGGTATGATCACCACCAATTGTTATGATGCTTCCAACTTTTTCTAAAAGCTCTGTAGCCCCATCTTCTATTTGCTTAATAGCTTCATTTATGTCAAATGGATTACAAGTAATGTCACCCGCGTCAGCAACCTGTTGTACTTTAAATGGTTCAATATCATAATTTGGATGATAATTAGTTCTTAGTTGTCTTGATGCCTGTCTAACTGCTTGTGGTCCAAATCTAGCACCGGGTCTGTAACTTGTGCCTGCATCAAACGGAACACCTACAATAGCAACATCACAATAATCAACATCTCTTAATTCTGGAGTTCTAGCAAATGTTGAGGGTCCAGCATAACGTGGAACAAGTTTACCACTTACTGGCTGAATGGGCTCTTTCTTTTTATCACTCATATAAACATGGTATTTATAAACATGGTTACTGGCAACTCTTATGTATTAAAAAGTATGTAAATATAAAACATTAAACATTTTATAGTCCTAACGAATACCCTGCCGAACGAATAGTTCTGATTGGATCTTCTTTATAACCATCATTAATAGCCTTTCTTAATCTTCTTATGTGCACGTCAACTGTTCTGGGTTCAACATATGATCCATGTTGCCAAACATGATCCAGCAATTGTTCTCTAGAATACACACGCCCCTGATTTTCAAGAAAAAACCTTAACAAATTAAATTCTGTTGGGCCTAATTTAATAATTTTATTCTCTCTTGTAACTTTATGTGTAGAAATATCCATGTGTATATTTTTATAAGTTAAAACTTCTTCATAAAAAATAGGCCTCAATCTTTTTAAAACAGCTTTAATTCTAGCTATCAATTCATTAACAGAAAAAGGTTTTGTTATGTAGTCATCAACTTCAGCTTCAAATCCTCTGAGTCTATCTTCCTCTTCTCCACGCGCAGTAAGCATGATTAAAGGAATGTTTTTTGTTTTTTTGTCTTTTCTAATTCTTCTGCACAGTTCAATTCCAGAGAGATGGGGTAACATCCAGTCTACAATTATTAAATCAAATTTTTTATTTGAAAAAATAATATTTATAGCTTCTTCGCCATCAGACACAGTTTCAACT